>DASZAD010000178.1:0-20072 GCA_035945415.1 Streptosporangiaceae bacterium | reverse complement strand
GCCGGCGCCGGCCCAGCCCCGCGACGGCGGCTGCTGCCCGACCGGGCAGCAGGCCCGCGGCCAGCCCCCGGCGGCCGCCTTGCGGGTGGTAATCCCGCTGCAGCAGCCGCTGGCGCGCCTGCTGCAGGCCCGGGAATTCGGCAGCCGCCCGGGCCAGGGTGCGGCGCAGCTCGTTCTCAAGCTCGTCGGTGGGCATCGGGTGTTCTCCTTCAGGCGGGCGGTGTGGGGGGTTCGGTGGCGGGCGACGGGCCGCGGGCCAGGGCCTGGCTCAGGCGGGCTGCCGCCCGGGATGCCGTGCTGGTGACGGTCGCGGCCGAGCAGCCCAAGATGGCGGCGACCTCGGCGACGGGCAGGTCGGCCCAGTACCGCAGCACCAGCACCGCGCGCTGGCGGGCAGGCAGCTGGGCCAGCGCCCAGCGGAACTCGGCCAGGTCCTCGACCTCCCGCAGGGCACGTGCCGCGCTCTCGTCGGCTGCCCCGGCCTGCGGCCAGGTGAGCTCGGCCCGGTGCCGGGAGCGGCGGTCGGCCTCGTGCAGCACGAGGTTGACCAGGACCCGCCGGGCGTAGCCGGCCGGATGACCCATCGACCGCACCCGCCTCCACCGCCGCGCCACCCGCAACAGCGTCTCCTGGACCAGGTCCTCAGCCTCCCGGGCATCTCCGGTCATCAGGTACCCGGTACGCAGCAGCGGGCCGGACACCTCGGCCACGAAGCGCTCGAACTGACGCTTCACAGCCTCTTCCCGCACCCAGTCCATCCGCGCCTCCTCTGGCCCGGTCCCGCGCCCACCTGTATAAGCCCCGCCACCCCGCCCGAGGCTGAATCCGGGCGCATCCGCAGTTGACCTCCACGAATTTCATGTGATGTAACCGTGCTCGAAATGGGTCAAGACGAGCGCCGCCGTCATTTGCTCTGCGGCGGCCCGCCTCAGCTCTGGCACCGTTGTGGATGGCCGGCCTTTACGGAGTTTTCAACCCTTCCGCGATTGCCTCCAGGGTCTCCTGGAGGCCCGTCCAGTACACGAGCGTGTCTGCCGTCCGCTCGTGGGGACGGCGGATCTCGGACAGGAATTCCGCTATGTCTTCCAGGTGCCAGCGCAGCCGGTACAGCGCCAGCGCGTCCTGGCTGACCGTCCACCCAGTCCGCCACGAATACCGTGCGGCGTCCTGGTCGCCTGAGATCACCCACCACAGGTCTCGCTCAGGCCGGGCCAGCGCGGTCATGTCCCAGTCGACCAGGCATAGTCCGGCCCGCGTGCGCAGCAGATTGCCGGGGTGGGGCTCGCCGTGCGTGATGACATAGGGCCCGCCAGTCTCCCGGACCCGGTCGAGCAGGCCGTCGAATCGCGCGAAGGCCTCACGCAGCGGCCGTTCGTACCGGGCCAGAAGATCACGGCCCGGCTCGGCGTACGGACCGCCAGTCCAGGGGACGCCCAGGCTGCCCAGGGCCTGGTCGATGGCCTGGCGGGTAGCCAGCTCCAGTGGCCGGCTGGGTACCTGGATGCCCTTAGGGATTACGGTATGCAGCGTAGCCAGCATGTCGATGATCGCGGCCCGGTCGCCGTCATCGATCGGGTCCTCAAAGCGACCAGGTGCGGCATCGACGTACGGGAACAGCGTCAGGGCACGTCGGCTGTCCACAGAACCGACGACCTGACCAGCCCTCGTCGGCACCGGAGCGACGACGAACTCAAGCCCGGCTTCCCCAGCGAGCCAGGCCGCTGTCTGCATGGCCGCCGACAGGTCGGGCACCCACGGCGCGGCCAGATCGCTGACGGTCACGAACCATCGGGAGCCCGTCTGGCCGGCCGCGAGCCAGCGCGACAGCGATGTCGCTGCTGCGCTGGCTCGCCAGTGGGCGCTCACAGTGCAAGACCTGTCCTACCTGCCCGTCGGGTTCGGCGACGCCTGTGACGTTGTCCGAGGTCAAGGCACGGCTGTCTGAGCTAGCCAGGCGAGTACGCGAGCAGCATGAGCGGATCACCCTGACCCGCAACGGCGAGCCTGAGGCTGTCTTGCTGTCGGTAGATGACCTTGAGGGCTTGGAGATGACCTTGGAAGTCGGTGACTCCGATGCTGTCACTCGCATCTCGGAGAGCCTGGCAGCGCTAGGTAGGGCATGAGGGTTATTGCCGCGCACGCCTACCATCGCATCGACTACGAAGAGGTTTGGGTCACCGCCCGTGACGACGTGCCCCGGATGGATGCGGCGATTAAGCGCTGGCGTCAAAACCAAGCTTGATCGTGCCCAAACGGGCCCAAACATGATTGTTTCCAAGCTCATCTGGCCTGGTCAGCCGCCATAACGAGTGGTGCTGGCGGGCTGGACTCATAATCCGCCGGTCCTGGGTTCGAGTCCCGCTTCTAGATGACAACCAAGCGGGTCGAACGTCACGCGATATCCAATGGCTGCCGTCGGTGGCAATACTGAGACGGTGCGAGGCCGGGTGTGGACAGGAATGCCGCTTGAGGTGCGGATCGCGCTGGGGGCTGCGGTCGCGGTATTCATTTACGGCACCGCCGTGCATCTGGGTCAGCTCGCCGCAGGCGGCTGGCCCCCCTACCCAGGTCTGCCGGGGTGGCTGGCAGGGTATTTCGTGGCGCTGACCGCGCTGGACCCGGCCGCCGCCGTGCTGCTGGCCTGCCGCCGCCGCGCCGGGCTGCTGCTGGGCTGCGCGGTCTTGCTGTCGGACGCGGCGGGTAACGGCTATGCGGACTATGCCGCCCGCCCCGGGCACGGCATCACCGCGGGCAGGGCCGGGCAAGCTGTCGTCACCGTGCTTGCGATAGCCCTGCTCGCCGCGGCCCCGCGGATCTGGCCATGGCTTCGTCCCGGCAGCCGGGCCACGCGTCGTGGCAAGCAGCCAGCCCCCGGCCAGCAACCGCCCACAGCGGCCACCTAACGAAGGCAACAGCCAGGCACGACGATGGCAACATCAAGATCACCATAAGTCTTACCCGACAGCGCCCGGGTAAGACGGTCACAACACCTGATCCACAGGTATTGACAATTGCTCACCTTGGAAGTCCTCCGCGACTCCGACGCTGTCGCGTGCATCTTCGAGAGCCTGGCAGCGCTGGGCTGGGCTGTGACGACCCTGGCGTTGGGAGACCGAGCGTCCGCAGCGCCTGGCGGGCGAGGGAATGATCGGCCGACTGGGCGACATTGCCACCAAGCTGCCGGATGAAGTCATCAAAGCGACACCTGCGGTTCCGGTAGTCATGTCAGGCTTGTCCTGTTCGTGCATCTGGGCGCGCTGGAGGGACCAAGCATGCGAGCTGGGCGATGGCCGGTCGGAGTGTTTCTCGCGGTAGCCGTTACGGTTCCCATCGCTAGCGCGAAGGATGCAGCGTCTGCGGCTTCTGCGCATCCGCTTCCGCATGAGCCGGTCGCTGCCGCAACAGGGACGTGGGGCGCCGCCCAGGAGGTGCCCGGTATAGCTGCGTTGAACGAGCTCGTGGACGCGACGGTCACGTCCGTTTCCTGTACCTCGGCGGGCAGTTGCACTGCGGTCGGGGTCTATACCAACGGTCTGGGGGGCGTGGAAGCATTCGTGACTCGCCGGGTGAACGGCAACTGGGGTACCGCTGTTGAAATCCCGGGCACTCTCGCTCTTGACCCTCAGGGCACCCACACCGTGTATCCGTACTCGCTGTCATGCTCGTCAGCGGGGAACTGCGGTATCACGGGGTCATACTGGGATGCCGGGAAAATTCAGGCATTCGTGGACAGCGAGGTGAACGGCAAGTGGCGCACAGCGATTGAGGTCGCCGGTGCCCTGAATCAGTACGGGGACGGAGGCGGGAGCTCAATATCGTGCAGGTCGCCGGGCAATTGTAGTGCCGTCGGGGAATATACCAACGGTTCCGACTACAATGAGGCATTCGTGGTCAGCGAGGTTAATGGTACTTGGCGTACCGCTGTCGAGGTCCCTGGAAGCGCCGCCCTTAACCATGGCAACAATGGCAGCGTCGATGCTGTGTCGTGTGCATCGCCGGGCAACTGCAGCGCTGTGGGCAGCATGGACAGCGCCCCCATGGGAATAGCGTTCGTGGTCAACGAGGTTAATGGCAGGTGGCGGACCGCCATTCAGGTTCCCGGCGTCAGCACCATAGATCAGGGCGGTATGGCGGTTGTCACCTCGGTGTCGTGTGCCACGGCAGGCAACTGCAGCGCGGGAGGCAACTACTCCGATACCCATGGCGGCTTGGGTTCGTTCGTGGTCGCCGAGGTAAACGGTATCTGGCAGACGGCGATCAAGGTCGCCGGTGTGACGAACGTCAACTCCATGTCATGCGCGTCAGCGGGTAACTGCTCCGCGGGGGGGAGCAACTACAGCCAAACGGCACTTGTGGTGAATGAGGTGAATGGTATCTGGCACGCTGCCATTCAGGTCCCGGGCACTGCCACCCTCGACCACGGCCAGAATGCCCTAGTCACCTCGGTGTCGTGTCCCTCGGCGGGAAACTGCGCTGCCGGGGGGAACTATTGGTACAGCGCTACAGCCGGGTCGTTCGTGGTCAATGAAGTCAACGGCGTCTGGCGCACCGCCATCGCGGTTCCTGGTCTAGCAGCCCTGGGTTACGGCACTGGCGCGAGCCTCAATTCGCTGTCCTGCGGCGCAGCGGGCAGATGCAGCGCGGGCGGCAACGTTGGCTACTACGGCTACTACGGCAGCCAGGCATTCGTGGTCAGCGAGGGATAGCCTCCAGCGCGGCTGGTAGTCGCGGCAGGTTCGTGCTGATCACCTGGCCCGGCCGGGCGGCGGGCGGAACGGCGCGACCGGCGGCGTGGGCCGGCGGCGCGGGCCCGACCACATCGACGGCACGACGTCGAGGGCGCGAGCGATCGCGTAGGCAGCCCGTTCGTAGTTGACCCGCCAGCCTACGAAGTCCGGCCATGCCTCGGCGGGATCACGCTCGATGGGGAAGTCCACCTTGCGCAACCGGGCGACCGCGTCAAGGAATTCCTGGTAGTTCAAGATGATCCCGGCGTCCGGATCAGGCTCGCCAGGTATATCGAGTTGCATCGTCTGCGCTATCTCCTGCAGGCATTCGAACCCGGAACGCAAGCACAGCCGGGCCGGGACGACCGGCGCCGACTGCGGCGACAGAGCGAGGTACAGCGCGGCTGAATCCAGCACCGCCAGCAGCGAGATCACCCACGATGACAGCGGCCGGGGGGAGCGGAACCACACCAGCGGCGGGTAGGTGGTATGGCTCTCGGCGATATCGGCGGCCCAGCCCTCCCAGCGCTCGTACAGGTCAGGCAGGGTGTCGATCGCCGAGTTGCCCGAGCCCAGGGCGTAGTGGGTCCGGGCCAGCAGCTCCGGCCCCCAGGACGGCACACCAGCCCGCGCGTTCAGCAGCGACACCTCGTCCTCGCGCCGGTTGAACGCTGAGTACAAGGCGGGCAGGTAGGCGATCTGCAAGGTGACGATGATGAGCGCCGTCCCCGCCGCGAGATCAGCGATGACCCGCTCCGGGGCACCCAGCGCGTCGTTCGGCCCGAACACCGCGGGACTGGCCAGGGTGACCGCGGAGGTTATGCCTTTAGCCGTGAACGGCCACACCAGCAGCATGTACCCCACGAAGGAGATGAGCAGCCAGGCCGCCAGCTGGCTGAGCAGGAAGGTTGCCGCCTCTGCGGCCAAGATCCGGTCCCGCCGCTTGTAACTGGCGATCGGGCTGGTGATGAGCTTGAACGAGCCGTCGACGATCGCGCCGACCAAACGGGTGAGCCGGCTCGCGACCGAACGAGGCACGATCAGGGTGCCGACGACGTTGACCGCCGCGGTCAGCACCAGCAGGGCACCGACGGCGGCGGCTACATCGCGGGCGGCGATCGGAACCGCCATGGGAATCACCTCGGCTCAGATGGGCTGAACGGTGGACGGCCCACCGTAACGCGCACCCGGTGTGATCGTCTCTAGCGCCAGGTGGCAGCGGTCGCCCACGCTCCGAAGCGATGATGCCGCTGACTGTTCGCCAGGGTCGTAAGATCGTGCAACAATGACCCCCGGCGTGATCCTTTCCGAGTTGCTGGTGTCCGCGGTGCAGACCGATGCCTCCATCAACCCGGGCAACAGCGGCGGTGCCCTGGTCAATTGCCAGGGTCAGCTGGTTGGGGTGCCGTCGGCGGGCGCGACGGTGCCGAACTCGGGCGGCGGCAGCATCGGACTGGGCTTTGCCATACCGGTCGATCTCGCCAAGGCCATCGCTGACGAGATCATCTCCACCGGCCGGGTCACCCACGCCTACTTCGGGCTGCAGACGACGCCGATCCCGCCCGCAGCCGCGGAGCAGGCCGGGCTGCCCGAAGGTCTGTTCGTCCAGGCGGTGGCGCCGGGTGGCCCCGCGGCCGCGGCCGGGCTGCGTCCCGACGACGTGATCACCAAGATCGACGGCACGCCGGCCACCAGCAACGTTCAGCTGCAAGAGCTGACCCTGACCAAGAAGCCAGGCGACACGGTATCCATCGAGTACGTCAGAGCCGGCCGTCCGGCCACGGCGACGGTCACGCTGGCCGCGCAACCGTGACCTGACCGTCCGAGGGGTGCTCAGATCCTGGTCCAGGCCTCGGCCAGCACCGTCCGCAGGATCTGCTCCATCTCGTCGAAGTGCTCCTGGGTGCAGGTCAGCGGTGGGGAGAGCTGGACCACCGGGTCGCCGCGATCGTCAGTCCGGCACACCAGCCCGGCGTCGAACAGCGCATGCGACAGGAACCCGCGCAGCAGCCGCTCCGACTCCTCGTCGGTGAACGTCTCCCTGGTGCCCTTGTCCTTGACCAGCTCGATCCCGTAGAAGTAGCCGTCGCCGCGCACGTCGCCGACGATCGGCAGATCCAGCAGCTTCTCCAGCGTGCCCCGGAAGGCCCCCTCGTGCGTGCGGACGTTGCCGGGCAGATCCTCCTTCTCGAACACGTCCAGGTTGGCCAGCGCCACCGCGCAGCAGACCGGGTGGCCGCCGAACGTGATGCCGTGCAGGAAGCTGGCTGTGCCGTGGATGAACGGCTCCATCAGCGCGTCACTGGCGATCATGCCGCCGAGCGGCGCGTAGCCGGAGGTCGCGCCTTTGGCGAACGTGACGATGTCCGGCTGGTAGCCGTACCGCTGCGCGCCGAAGTAGTGGCCGAGCCGGCCGAACGCGCAGATCACTTCGTCGGACACCAGCAGCACGCCGTGCTCGTCGCAGATCTGGCGGACCCGCTCGAAATAGCCCGGCGGCGGCGGGAAACAGCCGCCGGAGTTCTGCACCGGCTCGAGGAACACCGCGGCCACCGACTCCGGTCCCTCCCGCACGATGGCCCGGTCGATCTCGTCCGCGGCCCACCGGCCGAACGCCTCGAGGTCATCGGCCACGAAGCCGGGCGCCCGGTAGAAGTTGGTGTTGGGCACCCGCACCCCGCCCGGCGTCATCGGCTCGAACGGGTACTTGATCGAGGCCAGGCCGGTGACCGCCAGAGCGCCCATCGAGGTGCCGTGATAGGCGATCTCCCGGCTGATCACCTTGTACCGGCCGGGCTGGCCGATGGCCTTGAAATACTGCTTGGCCAGCTTCCAGGCTGACTCGACCGCCTCCGAGCCGCTGGTGGTCAGGAACACCCGGTTCAGGTCGCCAGGCGCCAGCTCGGCCAGTCGCTGGGCCAGTTCGACGGCCCGCGGGTGGGCGTAGGACCACAGCGGGAAGTAGGCCAGCTCGGCGGCCTGGCGGGCGGCCGCCTCGGCGATCTCGGTCCGGCCGTGCCCGGCCTGGCTGACGAACAGCCCGGCCAGCCCGTCCAGATAACGCTTGCCGTGCTGGTCGTACACGTACGGGCCGCTGCCGCGGACGATCAGCGGGACCTCGGCGTGCGCGTATGACGACATGCGGGTGAAGTGCAGCCACAGGTTCCGCTTGGCGGCCTCCTGCAGCGCATCGCCGGCCGGCGGCTCCGGGCTGGTCTGGTGGGTCGTCATCTCGTCCCCCATGAGTAGGTCTGCTTGCGGAGCTTCAGGTATACGAACGTCTCGGTGCTGGTCACGCTGGGGACCGAGCGCACCCGGCTCAGGATCTCCAGCAAGTGGTCGTCGTCCTCGCACACCACTTCGATGAGCAGGTCGAAAGATCCGGCCGTGATCACCACGTAGTCGATCTCGTCCAGGATGGCGAGCTGTTCGGCTACCCGCTCCAGGTCGCCCTCACACCTGATCCCGATCATGGTCTGGCGCCGGAAGCCGAGAGTCAGCGGGTCGGTCACCGCGACGATCTGCATCACGCCGGCCTCGAGCAGCCGTTGCACCCGCTGGCGCACCGCGGCCTCGGACAGGCCGACGGCCTTGCCGATGGCGGCGTAGGACCGCCTGCCGTCCTGCTGGAGCTGCTCGATGATCTGCTTGGCCGTGCTGTCCAGCGCGACCGGCGCCGGCATCGGTGCCGCCGGGCTACCACTGGCCCGCCGACGGCGGCCATCGGCCACCTGCAATGTTCCCGGAACGTGGGCCATGCGGTTCCTCCCTGTCATGGCCCATGCTCCCACGTTCGACGATGTTGTCAACTAATTCCGTGGGCGATTGATCACATAGCGACTGAATCAATCGTAGTCTCGCCACTTTGCTGCGGTGTTCGCACTAGACACGGCCTAAGCCGCCCGCGAGGCCGAGGCCGGGCATCTGGTCGCCGGGAAGCGGATCCACAGTAATCTCAGCAGAATGCCGGTCATTCTCATCACAGGCGCCGGCGGGCGGATCGGCGGCATGCTGCGCCCGCGTCTTGCCGCGCCCGGCCGGACGCTGCGGTTGCTGGACACCTCCCGGCTGGCCGCGGGCCGGGACGAAGAGGCGATCGAGGCATCAGTGACCGATCTGGAGGCCATGACCGGGGCATGCCGGGGCGTGGATGCGGTCATCCATCTGGCCGCGCAGGCCGGCGAGGCGCCCTGGGGCCGCATCCTGAAGGTCAACATCCACGGGACCTACGTGGCCTTCGAGGCAGCTCGCCGGGCCGGGGTGCCCCGGGTGATCTTCGCGTCCTCTCATCACGTGGTCGGCTACGCCACCAGGCCGCAATTCCCCGTCCCTGACTACGCCTTCCCCGCGCCCGACACCTACTACGGGGTGTCCAAGGCGACCGGCGAGGCGCTGGCCGCCCTGTACCACCACAGATACGGCATGGACGTCATCTGCATCCGGATCCTGACCTGTTCCGAGCGGCCTTACGACGCCCGGATGCTGTCCACCTGGCTGTCGCCCGACGACGCGGGGCGGCTGTTCGGGGCGTGCCTGACCGCCGAGAAGCCGGGCTTCCGCGTCATCTATGGCGTGTCGGCCAACACCAGGGGTGGCTGGGTCTCGCTGGAGGAAGCGCGGGCGCTCGGCTACGAGCCGCAGGACGACGCCGAGAGATACGCCAAGGAGGTGCTGGCTGACTACGGCGACGCCGAGCCCGGCGACCCGCTGTTCGACTACCTGGGCGGCGAGTTCACCTCGCACAGCCTGGACGTCGGCTACCCCACCTGATAGGGCCCGCACGGACCCGTACGGAAGGCATCTGATGATCCAGGGATATGACCCGCGCACTGGCCAGCCGGCCGGGGAGCCGGTGGCCGAGACCACCGGTGCCGAGGTGGACGCCATCGTCACGGCCGCGACGGCCGCGGCCGCCTCGTGGGAGGCCGCCGGCCCGGCCGCCCGGGCCGATGCGCTGGACGCGGTGGCCGGCGCGCTGGACGACCGGGCGGCCGGCCTCGCGGCGCTGGCGGACACGGAGACCGCGCTCGGCCTGCCCAGGCTCACCGGTGAGGTGGCCCGCACCACCGGGCAGTTGCGGCTGTTCGCCAGCGTGCTCCGCGACGGCGGCTACCTCGACGTGGCGCGATCGCCGTCCGGCGCGAGCCCGGACCTCCGCCGTATCAGCCGTCCTCTCGGACCGGTCGCGGTGTTCGCGGCGTCAAACTTCCCGCTGGCATTCTCCGTGGCCGGCGGGGACACCGCGTCGGCGCTGGCCGCGGGGTGCCCGGTCATCGTTAAGGCGCACGAAAACCACCCACGGACGGCCGAGTTGACCGCGCGGATCGTCGCCGGGGCGCTGGCCGGCGTGGCCGCGCCGGCCAAGACACCGCCGGGCGTGTTCGCCCTGGTGCACGGCATGGGCGCGGGGATCCGGCTGCTTCGCCACCCCGCGGTCGTGGCCGCGGGGTTCACCGCGATCAGGCGCTGGCTCGTCCCCGTCGCCTACCAGGACTGCCCGCCGGCCCTGCTCCCGCCGGGGCTTGACGGCGCCTAGGCCGTGTCTCGTAGATCTTCAGCGGCGCGCTGGCAAGCACTGGCACCAAGATCCACGAGACACGGCCCAACTTGACGGGGCCTGAACGGCAGCGGGATGCTGCGGGGGTCCGTGGGGCGGCAAAGGGGCGGGGATATGAATAGCGCTTTCGTGATCGCGCTGATCGCACTGGCCGGCTCGATCTTCAGCACGCTGCTGACCGTGTTCGGGGCGCCGGTACTGCAAGCTCGCCGCGACGCCAGGAAAGCCCTGGACATTTACCGTGAGCCGTTGCTGTCCGCCGCCTATGAGCTGCAGTCCAGGATCTACAACATCCTCCAGCTGAAGTTCGTGGAAAAGTTCATCGCCGGAGACGGGGCGGGTAAACGCGAGGTGGGCATCAACAGCACGCTGTATGTCTTCGCGCAGTTCTTCGGCTGGCGGGAGATCATCCGGCACGAGGTCGAGTACCTGCGCTTCCCCAGATACGGGCAGACCCGGGAAACGGCCAGGCTCCTGAGAACCATCGAGGAGACCTTCCTGGACAGTAACCGAGGGCCTCAGCTCATGATCTGGCGGGCCGAGCAGCGCGGGCTGGGCGAGCGGATGATCACGACAGCGAACGGCAAGATGTCGTGCCTGGGATATGCCTCGTTCCTGGACCAGTGCGCCGCCATGAACGTCTGGCTCGAGCCGCTGAAGCGCGACCTGGAGCAGCTGGACGACGACGGCCGCAAACGCCTCGTCGACCTGCAGCACCAGCTGCTCGACCTGGTGCGACAGCTTGATCGCAAGCACGTGCGGTACTCCCTCCAGGAGCTCAGAAGAGCCTGACCCCGCACCGGTCTGATGACGAGATCCTCATCCGAGCGGCGGTGACGGCCCGCACCGGGAACAATGGCGAGCGCTAGGGCGGACCCACGGCCTAGCCCCGGGAGGAGCCCGCCCTTGTACCAGGCCCGCCTGCGCCGGCGGAGGCAGCGGACGATCATGGCGGTCTCGGCCGGGCTGGTCGTCGCGGTGGTCGCGGCCGGGGTCAGCTACCTGCTGCTGCGGCCGCGCACGATCGGGAGCCCGCAGCAGACCGCGACCGGCTATCTGAACGCCTGGCAGCGCGGCTCCTATCCCGCCATGCAACGGCTCAGCGTGAACGTGCCGCGCCCGGGCCTGGCCGTCCCGCTGCAGCGAGCAGACAGCCAGCTGGGCGCGCGCCGCTGGCGGCTGTCGCTCGGTCAGGTGACGAGCGCCGGCGCTTCGGCGCAGGCGCGGTTCCGGGCCGTGGTCGATCTGGCCAGCGGCCACACGTGGACCTATCAGGGGCGGCTGCGGCTGGTCACGCGGGACAACCGCTGGTGGGTGAGCTGGAGCCCGGCCGCGATCTACCCTGCTCTCGGCCCGGGGGAACGGTTCGCGCTCAGCGCGGTCTGGCCGGCCCGGGCGCCGGTGCTGGCCAGCGACGGGACCGTTCTCAGCTCAGCGGAGGCGGTCGCCCAGTCCGGGTCCATCGCGCTGTTGACCGGTATCGTGACCCGGGCCTCCGCCGCCCAGGCCCGGGCGCTGGGTGCGCCGTATCAGGCCGGCGACCTGATCGGCCTGGGCGGGATCGAGCAGGCCTACGAGCAGCGGCTAGCTGGCCGGCCGTCGCTGACGATCAAGATCGAAGGCCCCGGCAACCAGGCCGGCGCCACCACGGCCAGGTTCGCCGCCAGCCCGGGCCAGCCCGTACGGACCAGCATCGACCTGCGCTATCAGCGGGCCGCGTCGCGGGCCGTGGCGTCTTCGGGCACGTCCAAGCCGGTCGACCTGGTGGCCATCCAGCCCTCGACCGGACGGGTGCTGGCCGTGGTCGAGCGCCCCGGCGGGTTCGACCGGGCACTCGAGGGCGTCTTCCCGCCAGGATCGACGTTCAAGGTTGTGACCGCGTCGGCTCTGGCGGAACGGGGGATGCGCCCGGACAGCCCCGTGCAGTGCCCCAGCCAGGTGACGATCGACGGCCGGACGTTCCACAACGACAACAATGAGCACCTCGGCGCCACGATCTTGCAGACCGCCTTCGCGGTGTCGTGCAACTCCACGTTCGCCCTGCTCGCCACCCAGCACCTGACCGGGACCGCGCTCGGCGCGACCGCGGCCAGCTTCGGCTTCAACGCCACGCCGGCGCTGGGGATCCCGGCCACGCTCGGCCGGTTCAGCGTGCCGCGGACCTCGGTCGACCTGGCTGCCGACGCCTTCGGTCAGGGCACCGACCTGGTCAACCCGCTGAGCCAGGCGACCGTGGCGGGGGCCGTCGAAGCTGGCGCCTGGCGGCCGCCGCTGCTCGTGGTCAGCCCCGCGCCGCGGCAGACCGCCCAGCCGCACCCGCTGCCCGCCACGGTGCTGGACACGCTGCGCCCGATGATGCGGGCCGTGGTCACCAGCGGCACGGCGGCCGGGGTCGGCTTCCCGCCCGGGGTCTACGGGAAGACCGGGACCGCCGAATACGGCTCGGGTCCCAACCCGCCCGCGCACGGATGGTTCATCGGCTACCAGGGTGATCTGGCCTTCGCCGTCCTGGTCGAGGGCGGCGGCCTCGGCGCCGGCAGCGCCGGCCCGATCGCCAGCGCGTTCCTGCGCGGGCTGTAGGGCTCCGGGATCAGGGGCTGCCGCCCATCTTGCTGACGAGCTCGTCCATGGAGATGCCGACCTTCTCGCACCACACCGCGACCTCGTCCTCACTCACCACTTCTGGCAGCTCCTTCAGGGCCCGGTCGGCCAGCTCAGGCATGCCGGTTCTCCGCAGTGTGCCGGCCACAATCTGCCGGGTGAACTGCATCGTGATCACCGCACTCTCGCCGGGTCCTCACAATCTAAACCCGGTGCCAGCCGGGCCTTGACCGTGCCAGCGGGCACCCCCACCTCGTGTGCCACCTGCTCCACAGAGAGCCCGGCCAGGTGATAGAGCACGATCGCCTGCCGCTGGGCCGCCGGGATGCGGCGCAGGGCCTCGGTGATCGCCACCCGGTCCGGGCCGACGTCAGGCTGGTGGCCGGCCGGCCCGTGCCGGCGGTGCGCGACCCGGCGGCGCAGGTTGCTCCGCAGGAGTCCACGCTGACCCGGTACGCGACCGTGCGGACCCAGGCCTCGGGGTCGTCATAGCCAGACACCCGGCCCCAGCGCTGCCAGGCCCGGGCGTAGGCCTCCTGGACGCTGTCATCAGCCTCCGTCTGGCTGCCGGTCATCAGATAGAGCTGGCCGGTCACTCGCCGGACGCTGGCCGCGTAGAACGCGTCGAAGCCCTCGGCATTCCTCATCAGCGCCTGCCCTGTCCGCCGCTCGCTGCGAAGCGAGGCGCCGCGTCATATACGGCGCAGCAATGTACACGCCCGGGCCAGGCCGGTGGTTGCACGCCGCGACGGGAATACTTGCCGGGGTGCGGCAGACTAGGTGACATGGCTGAACTCCTGGACCGGCACCGCGCCGTCATTCCGAGCTGGGTCTCGCTCTACTACGAGCACCCGATAGAGATCGCGAGCGGCAAGGGCTGCCGGGTCACGGACGCCGAAGGCCGCAGCTATCTCGACTTCTTCGGCGGCATCCTCACCAACATGCTCGGCTACGACGTGGCCGAGGTCCGGGAGGCGGTCGAGCGCCAGCTCGCCACCGGCGTGGTGCACACCTCCACCGTCTACCTGATCCGGCACCAGGTCGAGCTGGCCGAGAAGATCGCCCGGCTGTCCGGCATCCCCGGCGCCAAGGTCTTCCTGGTCAACTCCGGTACCGAGGCGAACGAGAGCGCGTTGATCATCGCCACCGCGATCCGCCGGTCCAACCAGGTGCTCGCGCTGCGCAACGGCTACCACGGCCGCTCGTTCGGTGCCATCGCGATCACCGGCAGCGGCGGCTGGAAGCAGTCCGCGCTCGCCCCGTTCCAGGTCCACTTCCTGCACGGCACCGACCGGCAGCTGCCGGCCTTCGCCGGGATGCCGGACGCGGAGTACATCGAGGCCGCGACCGCCGACCTGCGGCACGTGCTGGCCACCGCCACCGCGGGCGACGTGGCCTGCCTGATCGCCGAGCCGGTCCAGGGGATCGGCGGATTCGCCGTGCCGCCGGACGGGTTGTTCGGCGCGTACCAGGAGATCCTCGATGAGCACGGCATCCTGTTGATCTCCGACGAGGTGCAGACCGGCTGGGGCCGCACCGGCGAGCACTTCTGGGGGATCCAGGCGCACGGCGTGGTCCCGGACATGATGACGTTCGCCAAGGGCCTGGGTAACGGCTTCGCCATCGGCGGCGTGGTCGCCCGGGGCGACCTGCTCGACGGCCTGCGGGGCAACGGCATCTCGACCTTCGGCGGGAATCCGCTGGCCACGGCGGCGGCCAACGCCACCCTCGACTACCTGCTCAGCCATGACCTGCAGGCCAACGCGGCCGCGCTCGGCCCGCTGATCATCGGCCGGCTGCGCGAGGCCGCGGAGACACTGGGGGCCGTGGGCGCCGTCCGGGGCAAGGGGCTCATGTTCGCCGTGGACCTGGTGGACCCGGTGACCGGCCTGCCAAGCGCGGCCCTGGCCACCCGGGTCATGGAGGAGGCCAGGAAGCGTGGCCTGCTCATCGGCAAGGGCGGCCTGACCGGGAACACGCTGCGGATGGCCCCGCCGCTCACGCTGTCCCGCGCCGAGGCCGAGGAGGGCGTGGCCGCGCTCATCGACGCCCTCCGCGTGGTTGACGCGGGGGCTCTGCGGTGAATGCCGCGAGCGACGCCTCGAAGGGGCGGAGAAGCGAGCAAAGCAAGCACTGCGGACACTGGATCGGCGGCAAGCCGTGGCCGGGCTCCAGCGGGGCCAGAGGTGACATCTACGACCCCGCCACCGGGCAGGTCACGGGCACCGTCGACTTCGCCTCAGAGGCCGAGGTGGACGCGGCCGTGTCGGCGGCCACCGAAGCGGCCGCGAGCTGGCGGAACGTCTCGCTGGCCCGGCGCACCGAGGTGATGTTCTCCTTCCGGGAGCTGGCCCGCAGGCACGCCACCGAACTGGCCGCCGCGATCAGCTCCGAGCACGGCAAGGTGGCCAGCGACGCGGCCGGCGAGGTGAGCCGGGGCCTGGAGGTCGTCGAGTTCGCCTGCGGGATCCCGCACCTGCTCAAGGGCTCGTACTCGCAGAACGTGTCCACCTCGGTGGACTCGTACTCGATCCGGCAGCCACTCGGCGTGGTGGCCGGCATCACGCCGTTCAACTTCCCGGCGATGGTCCCGATGTGGATGTTCCCGATCGCCATCGCCTGCGGCAACGCGTTCGTGCTCAAGCCCTCGGAGAAGGATCCGTCCGCCTCGATCATGCTCGCCGGGCTGCTGGCCGAGGCCGGCCTGCCGGACGGCGTCTTCAACGTGGTACAGGGCGACGCGGTGGCGGTGAACGCGCTGCTCACCCATCCGGGCGTCGCGGCGGTCAGCTTCGTCGGCTCCACGCCGGTAGCCAGGCACGTGTACGAGACCGCGACCGCGGCCGGCAAGCGGGTGCAGGCTCTGGGCGGGGCGAAGAATCACATGGTCGTGCTGGAGGACGCCGACCTCGACAACGCCGCCGACGCGGCCGTCTCGGCCGGCTTCGGGTCGGCGGGGGAGCGGTGCATGGCCGTCTCCGTGGTGGTGGCGGTCGACCCGGTGGCCGACGAGCTCGTCGCCAAGATCGCGGAACGGGTGGCCAGGCTGCGCGTCGGCCCGGCCACCGACGAACGCGCCGAGATGGGACCACTGGTCACCGGGCCGCACCGGGACCGGGTGGCCAGCTACCTCGACTCCGGCGTCGCCGAGGGCGCGGTGCTGGCCGTGGACGGCCGCACTCACCCGGTCAGCGGGGGATCGAGTGGAGGTTTCTGGCTCGGCCCCTCCGTGCTCGACCACGTGACCCCGCGGATGCCGGCCTACCAGGACGAGATCTTCGGCCCGGTGCTGTCGGTGGTCCGGGTCTCCGGCCACGACGCCGCGCTGGATCTGGTCAACGCCAACCCGTACGGCAACGGCGTGGCCGTCTTCACCTCGGCCGGCGGCGCGGCCCGCCGGTTCGTCAGCGAGGTGAGCGTGGGCATGGTCGGCGTCAACGTGCCGATCCCGGTGCCGATGGCCTACTACTCGTTCGGCGGCTGGAAGTCCTCCCTGTTCGGCGACCTGCATATGCACGGCACCGAGGGCGTCCAGTTCTACACCCGGGGCAAGGCTGTCACGTCCAGGTGGCCCGAGCCCGGCCCTGGTTCGGTCAGCCTCAGGTTCCCGGTCAGTAGTTAGATTTAACGCCGGGACGCTGGCCCCGGACCGCAGCCGGTCAGAAGAAAGTGTGGACAGCGTCCACCACGCGATCCTCGTCGTCGGCCACGGGGATCACCCGCCACTTGTCGAACGTGGTGCACGGGTGCGAGATCCCCAGGCCGACCAGATCACCGGGGGCCAGGCCGGCGTTCGCCGGCAGGCTCAGGTAGGCGTGCTGGTCATCCAGCCGGGTGATCTGCATGCCGCGCGGTTCGGCCGGCGTCCCGCCGCCCCGGCGGATCCGCAGCGGCACCGGCAGCCCGTGGTCGAAGGAGACGTCCCGCCGCCCGGCGCACAGCAGCGCGAGATCCGGTTCGGGCCTGGACAGGACCTGAGCCCACAGCTCCAGCGCGGGCCGCAGCGCGGGCGGCGGCGGCGCCTGGCCGGAGGCGTCCGGGCCGTGCGGGGCCAGGGCCGCGTACATGCCATGATCGTGGGTGACGTAGGCGCCGCTGCGCAGCACGACCCGGTGTCCCGCTCCCGCCGCGGTGAGCTCGGACACCACCACGTCGAAGTACGCGCTGCCGCCAGCGCTGAGGATGAGTCCGCGGGGCCCGCCCGAGTGACCGCCGGGGTGACCACCGCGCTGACCGCCGACGGTGCCGCGGAGCAGGTCGCCGAGCCGGCGCAGGTCCCGGCAGAAGCCGGCTACGGCGTCGAGCGTGGCCGGGTCGCGGTTCTCTCCGAGGCCGCCCTCGTACCCGGACGCCCCGGCCAGCCGCAGCGATCCGGCCGCCGCGACGGCCTCGGCCACCGCCACCGCCTGCCGGAGTGTCCGGCAGCCGGTGCGCCCCCCGGGAAAGCCCAGCTCCACCAGGACCGGCAGCCGCCGCCCGGCCGGGCCAGCGCCGAACACCTCGTCAAGCAGCCGCACGCCCTCGACGCTGTCGACGTACACGTAGCAGTCGAAGCCGGTGTCGGCGGCCATCTCGGTGGCCAGCCAGGCGATGCCAGCCCGGTCGGTCAGCTCGTTGGCCAGCAGGATCCTGGGCACGCCGAACGAGCGGCAGATCTGCACCTGACCGATCGTGGCCGCGGTGATGGCCCAGGCCCCTGCGGTGAGCTGGCGGGCCATGAGCTGCGGGGCCATCGGGGTCTTGCCGTGCGGGGCCAGCAGCACGCCGGCCGCGGCGCAATAACCGGCCATCGCGGCGATGTTGTGCCGCAGCGCGCTCTCCCGCAGCACGAGCAACGGCATGGTGAACGCCCCGTCGAGCAGGCCCGGGCGCCGGGCGGCCAGCTCGGCCGCACTCACCGGCGCCAGGCAGCCAAACCCCTTGTCGCGCGCGCTGATGGGCCGCTCTCGCAGGGCCGCGACAGCGGCGTCCAGCCGGCCGCTCAGGGCGGAGTTGATCATCATAGGGCGGCGAAAGCCTCTTCCAGGATGGTCAGCCCCTCGTCCAGCAGGTGCTCCGGGATGACCAGCGGCGGCAGGAACCGCAACACGTTCGAGAACGTCCCGCAGGTCAGCACGATCAGGCCGGCCGCGTGGCAGGCCGCCGCCACCCGGGCGGTCGCCTCCCGGTCCGGGATGAGCCCGCCGGGGCGGGTCAGCTCGATCGCGAGCATCGCGCCGCGCCCGCGCACGTCGGCGATCACCGGGTACTTCTCGGCCAGCGCCCGCAACCGGGGCAGCATGATCTCGCCGATCCGGCGCGCCCGGTCCGCCAGGTCCTCCTCCGCCATGGTGGCGATCGCGCCCAGGGCCGCCGCGCAGGCCACGGGGTTCCCGCCGAAGGTGCCGCCGAGACCGCCGGGGTGCACGGCGTCCATCAGCCCGGCCCGGCCGGTGACCCCGCCCAGCGGCAGCCCGCCGGCGATCCCCTTGGCCGTGGTGATCAGATCCGCGACCACGCCCTCGTGCTCGCAGGCGAACCAGTCGCCGGTGCGGCAGAAGCCGCTCTGCACCTCGTCCGCGATGAACACGATCCCGTGAGCGCGGCAGTATCCGGCCAGGCCGGGCAGGAAGCCGTCCGGCGGCACGATGAACCCGCCCTCGCCCTGGATCGGCTCGATGATGACCGCGGCCACGTTCTCTTCGCCGATCTGGGCGTGGATGAGGCCGGTGATCACGTCCAGCGCCTCAGCCGCGCAGCGGGCCGGACCGCCCGGCCAGCGCAGCGGGTAGGCCATCGGCACCCGGTAGACCTCGCCGGCGAACGGGCCGAACCTGTGCTTGTACGGCATGCTCTTCGCGGTCAGCGCCATGGTGAGGTTGGTCCGCCCGTGGTAGGCGTGATCGAACGCCACCACGGCCTGTCGCCCCGTGGCGTGCCGGGCGATCTTGACCGCGTTCTCCACCGCCTCGGCGCCCGAGTTCAACAGCACGGACCGCTTCTCGTAGTCGCCCGGGGTGCGCCGGGCCAGCTCCTCGCAGACCTCCACGTAGCCCTCGTACGGGGTAACCATCACACAGGTGTGAGTGAACCGCGCCGCCTGCTCGGCGATGGCCGCCACCACCCGGGGGGCGCTGTTGCCCACCGACGTCACGGCGATGCCGGAGCCGAAGTCGATCAGCGAGTTGCCGTCCACGTCCACCAGCACGCCACCGCCGGCCTCCCGGGCATAGACGGGCATCACGCTGGTGAGCCCTCGGGCGACGACGCGCTGCCGGCGGGCGGTCAGCTCGCGGGACCGCGGGCCGGGGATGTCGGTTACCAGATCGCGCCGCTGCGGCAGGGTGTGTTCCATATGCCGACAATAATGTGCCTGTGGTGATCTTGCGCTCGGTCGCGCTGTTCGTCGCCGCCGGCCTGGCCGAGATCGGCGGCGGCTACCTGGTCTGGCGCTGGCTGCGCGAGGGCGCTCCCTGGTGGACGGGCGCGATCGGCGCGGTCGTCCTGGTCGTCTACGGGGTCATCCCCACCCTCCAGCACAGCAACTTCGGCCGCGTTTACGCCGCTTACGGCGGGGTCTTCGTCGTCATGGCCCTCCTGTGGGGCTGGGTCGTAGACGGCCACCGCCCCGATCGCTACGACTGGCTCGGCGCCTGCGTCATAGCCGCCGGCGTCAGCATCATCTTCTTCGCCCCAAGAGGAAGATGAGCCCATGCCTGCTCAGGACGGCTTGTTCGCCGGCATCTTCAGCCACGGCAACGTCGACGTCTCAGACGCCGCCTGGCTCCGCGCCATGCTGGAGGTCGAGTCGGCCCTGGCCCGCGCCCTGGAACAGTCCGGCCTGGCCCCGGACGGCTCCGGTGCCGCGGTGACCCTGGCCGCGAAGCCGGAGCACTTCGACCCAGCCGAGCTGGGTCGTCTGGCCACCCAGTCAGGCAACCCGGTTCCCGCCCTGGTCAGGCGCCTGACCGAGCTGGTCCCCCCGGACGCGGCCGCCGCCGTGCACCAGGGCGCGACCAGCCAGGACATCATCGACACCGCACTGATGCTCCTGGCCAGGGCCGGGACCGGCACCGTGCTGGCCGGCCTGGCATCAGCGGCGGCCGCCGCCGCACGGCTGGCCGCCGTCCACGAGTCGACCGTGATGTCCGGCCGCACCCTCCTCCAGCAGGCTGTCCCGGTGACTTTCGGCCTGGTCGCCGCTACCT
>DASZAD010000177.1:0-6331 GCA_035945415.1 Streptosporangiaceae bacterium | reverse complement strand
ATCATGTTCGCCGTGTCGCTGGCGCTGCTCGCCGACGCGTTCCGGGGCAAGGACCGGGGGGTGGCGCTGGGCATCTGGGGGGCGATCACCGGGATCGCCGTCGCCGTCGGCCCCCTGCTGGGCGGCGTGCTCACCTCCGGGATCTCCTGGCGGTGGATCTTCTTCGTGAACGGCCCGGTCGGTGCGGTCGCCCTCGTCATCACGGCGCTGAAAGTCGCCGAGTCGCGCGGGCCCAGGACGGCGGGTCCGGACTGGCCGGGGTTCGTGTTGTTCACGCTGGCCCTGGCCAGCCTGGTCTACGGCCTGATCGAGTCGAACCAGAAGTCGTTCGGCAGCAGCCTGGTCATCGGCTCCTTCGTGGCGGCGGGCGTGCTGCTGGCCGGGTTCGTACTGGTCGAGCGGCGCGGCCGGCATCCGATGTTCGACCTGACGCTGTTCCGGCGGCCGGCGTTCAGCGGCGGCTTGGTGGCCGCGTTCGGGCTGAGCGCGTCCATCTTCGCGATGATCCTGTACCTGGTGCTGTACCTCCAGGACATCCTGGGCTACTCCGCGCTGAACACCGGCCTGCGGATGATGGTGATGTCCGGCGGCATGTTCGTCGCCGCGACGATCGCCGGGCGCGCGACCGCGCACGTGCCGGTGCGCCTGCTCATCGGGGCGGGCCTGCTCGCGGTGGGCCTGTCGCTGCTGCTGATGCGGGGGTTGAATGCGGCCTCGTCGTGGACCCACCTGATCCCCGGGCTGATCGTGGGAGGCGTAGGCGCGGGGCTGGTGAATCCGCCGCTCGCGTCCACCGCCGTGGGCGTCGTGCGGCCCGAACGGGCGGGCATGGCATCGGGCATCAACTCCACGTTCCGCCAGGTGGGCATCGCCACCGGGATCGCCGTGCTGGGCACCCTGTTCTCGCACAAGGTGGCCGACGAGGTGCGGGCGAAGATACCTGCGGTCCCGGGCATGTCCGGGCGGGCAGGCCAGGTCGCGGGCGCGGTGCAGTCCGGCCAGGCCAGCCGGCTCATCACGCGCTTGCCCGCACGCACCGCCCACGCCGTCGCTGTGGTCACCAGATCGGCCTTCACGACCGGGCTCAACGAGATCCTGCTCGTCGCGGCCGTCGTCGCGTTCGTATCCGGGCTGATCTCGCTGGCAGCGATCCGCGGCCGGGACTTCGTCAGCCAAGGTCACGACGAGCCGGGTGCATGAGCGGGAGGCAACATGGCGGCAGCTGATCCTGAGGAGCGTGCCCAGGTCATGGCGGCGGAGTCGGCCAGCGCGGGCGATCCGACCGGCTGGTTCGAGCGGCTCTACGCCGGTGCGGAAGCCGGCCAGGAGGTCGTGCCGTGGGATCGCGGCTCACCGCACCGGATGCTGGTCCAGTGGGCGCAGGCCCGCGGGATCACCGGCGGGGGCCGTCGCGCCCTGGTAGTCGGCTGCGGGCTGGGCGATGACGCCGAGTACGTAGCCGGGCTGGGGTTCGACACGATCGCCTTCGACATCTCCCCCAGCGCCATCCGGGCCGCCCGCCGCCGCTATCCGGACAGCAAGGTGCGATACGTCGCCGCCGACCTGGTCGACCCGCCGCCCGGCTGGCATGAGGCCTTTGACCTGGTGGTCGAAAGCCTGACCCTGCAGGCGATGCCCGATCCGCCGCGCCGGGAGGCGATCCGCCAGCTCGGGCAGCTTGTCGCTCCGGGCGGCACGCTGATCGTCAACGCGCGGGGGCGCGAGGAGGACGAAGATCCGGGCCAGGGACCGCCCTGGCCACTGACCAGGGCCGAGATCGACGCCATCGCGGCCAGCGGCCTGGAGGTGGTCCGGATCGAGGACATGCTCGACCTCGAGGTCCGGCGCTGGCGCGCGGAGTTCCGCCGCCCGGCCTAGTACCGCATCAAGCTACGTTTGTCCGGTTTGCCCGGCCCGGCCGGTCAGGTCACCATGATCCACGGTGACTTTTATGGACTGCATTAATAGAAACTCCCCATCGATCATGAAGATCCCGGATCATGCGCCCCTGGCTCGCCCGCCCGTTGGCGTCTGGCGCCCGCTTACCGAGGTGGCCCGGATCCGGATCCAGAACGGGCGCTCCACAGCGGTGACCCACGGGTGCAGGCCCAGCCGATCCAGCCGCTGGACCTCGGATTCCTCGTACACCGCCACCGCGCGGCCGGTGACCACCACGCTCCACCCGGACCGGGTCCGCTCGTCATAGTGATCGACTTCGAAGGCGACCAGATGGTGGCCCTCGGCCGCCGACAGCTTGGACCCGCGGGCGGTGCGGAAGACGGGGTCGTGCCCATCGATCAGATGATTGACGGGCAGGATCACCATCTCGCCGTCGGTGAAAAAGCCGACTCGCCCTACCGGGACCGAGGCCAGCAGGCGCAGGCACACGTCAAACGGCAATATCTCAAGGTCCGCGTGATCAGTCGGAAGATCTGGCATCTCACATTCCTCCTCGATGAGTCGGCGCGGGATCGTCCGCAGCATCTCAAGGTCCGCGTGATCAGTCGGAAAACCTGGCATCTCACATTCCTCCTCGATGAGTCGGCGCGGGATCGTCCGCAGCCGCGCCCGGCGAGCAGGCTCACCCATTCATAGGGTGAAACGCCGTGGCGGCCGCCCGCAGCGGGTCCGAAGTCCCGAGAGACCGGGCCTTCCGCTCGTGTTCTTGCTCCAGCCAGGTCTTCTGGCCCGCTCTACGTCCGGTCCGACGTTGCGCCCGGCATCGAGAGGGCCACTTGTCCCGAACCGGCAGGACCTTCGGTCCGTGCCTGGCAGCGTCCGGCCGTGGTGGCCTGGATCCAGCCAGAGGAGGAAGTCATGAACGGGCCGCCAACCTCGGTGGAGACCGTCCGGCGCGTCGTAGCCGAGGCGGTCTGGGCACCGTCAGTCCACAACACCCAGCCGTGGCGATTCACCGGAGGCGGGCAAGAGATCAGCCTGCACGCCGACGCCAGCCGGAAGCTGGGCATGTCCGACCCAGAGGGCCGCCAGATGATGATCAGCTGCGGCGCGGCGTTGTTCACCGTCCGGCTGGTGCTGCGGTCGCTGGGCTGGATCCCGCTGGCCGAGGTGCTGCCGGACCCCAGCCAGCCGCTGCTGGTGGCGCGGGTGCGCTGGCAGGAGCAGGCGCCCCCCACCGAGCTGGAGCGGCGCCTGGCCACCCAGGTGCGGCAGCGCCACACGCACCGTGGCGGGTTCGATCCGGAGCCGCTGCCGCCGGGCCTGCTGGCGGTGCTGCGACAAGGCGCCACGCGGGATGGGGCGATGCTGCGGATCGTAGCCGACGACGGGCAGCGGGCGGCGCTGGCCGCGGCCGTCCAGATCGCCGAACGAGTCCTGGAACTCGACAGCCAGCGCGTCCAGGAGCTCACCCGGTGGTCTGCGCCGCCGGGCAGCGCCCGGGCCGATGGCGTGCACCCGGACTCCTATCCGGTCCGCCCCGAGCACACCGACCCGGACTTCCCCGGCCGGGACTTCGCGCACGGCCACGGGTGGGGGATGCCGCCGCCCAGCACCCGGCCGCTGTTCCGCTGTGCGGGCGTGGCCGGGCTGCTCACCACGACCAGGGACCGCCCGGCGGACTGGGTCAACGCCGGGCAGGCGCTCCAGCGCATCCTGCTGACCGCCAGCGCCCGCGGGATCGCCGCCGCGCTGCACACCCAGCCGTTCGAGCTACGCTGGCTGCGCGAGGCCATCCGCACCGAGCTGGCCCATGGCGCCTACCCGCACCTCGTGCTCCGGCTGGGAGCGGTCGTCCAAGCAACCGCGAGCGTGCGGCGCCCGCCCGATGACGTCCTGGTCCAGATGCGAGCCGATGATGTCGCTATCAGCGAGCCGTGAAGGGATCGCGCGCGAGTCCGGCTGGCGGGACCTGACCACGGCCGAGTGCTTCGCACCATTTGGCTGGCCCGCGCACGGCCGCATGGAGGTGCGCGGGCCAGCGACCCGCTGCCGGATGGAATCGAAGTTGAGTTCGAACGGATGCTAGAGTGAGCGCATGGCGCTCGCGCTTCAGGGTTCGTTGCTGGACGCCGGTGCGGCCGAGGGGCCTGGCCCGCTCGGATCGGTGCAGCGCGCGGGGCTCGCCCACGGGGCGTGGATCGACGTGCTGCCGGGCTGGCTGCGCGGCGCGGACGAGTTGTTCGGCCGGCTGCTGGAGGCCGTACCCTGGCAGGCCGAGCGGCGGCAGATGTATGACCGGGTGGTCGACGTGCCGCGGCTGCTCTGCTTCTACGCCGAGGGCGAGCGGCTGCCCGATCCGCTGCTCGTCCGGGCCAGGGACGCGCTGAACGAGCAGTACACGGCGGAGCTGGGCGAGCCGTTCGTCACCGCTGGATTGTGCCTGTACCGGGACGGGCGGGACAGCGTGGCCTGGCACGGTGATACCAAGGGGCGCGGCAGCACCCAGGACACCATGGTCGCCATCGTCTCCCTGGGCGCTCCCCGGGCGCTGCTGCTTCGCCCCCGCCCGGGGACCCGGCCAGCGACGGGACCTGGGCTCGCACCGGAGCCTCGCCTCGCCGTGAGCGGTGCCGTGCTCCGTCACGACCTCGGCCACGGCGACCTGCTGGTGATGGGCGGCAGCTGCCAGCGGACCTGGGAGCACGCGGTCCCCAAGACCACGCGGGCGGCCGGGCCGCGGATCAGCGTGCAGTTCCGGCCGCGAGGAGTTCGTTAGCCTCGGCCTCGGCCGGGCGGCCGGTGTCCCACCTCTGCTCGATGCGCCCGAAGTGCCAGATGCCCAGCGCGACCGCCCAGGTGACCGCGAACACGCCGACGATGATGAAGCCGGCCGTGTTGATGTTGAAGCTCTCGACGAACGACCAGAATGATCCGGTGAGCTTGCTGTCCTTGGCCAGCAGGCCCAGCAGTTCCGTCGCGCCGACGAAGACCGCGACGAACACCGACAGGCCGGTGATCGTCCGGTTGTAGTAGACCTTGCGGACCGGGTTGGCGAAGGCCCAGTCGTAGGCGAAGTTCATGAAGCAGCCGTCGATGGTGTCGAACAGGCTCATCCCGGCGGCGAACAGGATGGGCAGCGACAGGATCGCGTAGAACGGCAGGCCGCCGACGACGGCGGTGCCCGCCAGCACCAGCAGCGCGACCTCGGTGGCGGTGTCGAAGCCCAGCCCGAACAGCAGGCCTATGGGATACATTTTCCACGGCTTGTCGACCCGGCGGTTCAGCGGGGCGAGGATGCGGTTCATCAGGCCGCGCTTGCTGAGCTGCTCCTCCAGATGCTCATCGTCGTAGGTGCCGGACCGCATCGCGCGGAACACCCGGACGATCCCGGCCAGGACGACCAGGTTGAACGCCGCGATCAGGAGCAGGAAGAAGCCGGACGCGCTGGTGCCGATGATGCTGGTGGTGCCGTGCAGCGCTGAGCCGCCGCTGGTGAGCTGGTGACCCAGGCCCTTCAGGCCGAAGTTCAGCAGCACCGCCAGCACGAACACCACGCTGGAGTGACCCAGAGAGAAGAAGAACCCGACCGGCAGCGGGCGCTTGCCCTCTCCGGTGAGCTTGCGGGTGGTGTTGTCGATGGCCGCGATGTGGTCGGCGTCGAAGGCGTGCCGCATGCCCAGCGTGTAGGCCAGCGCGCCGGTGCCGACGCCGAAGATCTCGGTCTTGCCGATGTGGTAGTGACCGCTGAGCGCGGCGGCCAGCAGGCTCCAGCCGAGGACGTGCAGCCCCACGACGGCCGCGGTCATCCCGCCCACCCGGGACCACTCGGCGGGGCTGAGCGCGGAGCGGATCCTGGCCACGCGGCTCGTCTGACTCACCTCCGGCCTGCGGCTCGACCTTCGATCACCGTGCGGTTACTGCAAAATACTCGCAATAACGTATCAGACGTAACTGCGGCGAGCCCCAGCGGAGGTTATGACGAAGACTTTGGCCGGCCATCGCCGGCCGAAGTCTTCGCCTCGGGCGGTCATGGCATCGCGCGACGAGCCCCGGGTGCCGCGAGTCGCGGTACCCGGGGCTCGTCGCTGGCTTACGGCGTGCCGCTGGCTGACGGCATGTCGAACGGGCGCAGGTAGGGCGGCGGGGTGAACCGCTGGAAGGCCGCCGGGGTCGGCACGAGCTGGCCGTTGGCGCTGAACACGTTGTAGGCCGGCCCGAGCCCGGTCGCCCGCTTGTTCAGCGTGGCCGCGCTGGCCAGCCCCGAGCCCCACTGCCCGGTGGCCAGCCGCTGCAGCAGCGCCTTGGCCGCCGTGATCGTCTCGGCCGGGGTGAACGCGCAGTGCCCGGCCCGCGACACGAAGATCTGCCGCAGCAGCGCCGAGTTGCCGTTGGCGGCCACGTTCGCCTTGTAGGCCTGCTCGTTCTCCGG
>DASZAD010000176.1:0-2589 GCA_035945415.1 Streptosporangiaceae bacterium | reverse complement strand
CGATGCCGTAGCGCTCTCCAAGGAGCACGCCGGCCGGGCGGGAGGCATGACGCCGCCCCCCGGCAAGTTCGCCGTCACCGTCCGGATAGAGCGCCCGGACGGCCAGTTCGTCACCTCGTCGCGGCTCATCCCTGACGACCTGATCACCTCGGGGGGCGACAAGAGCGCCATGCAGGACTGGACGCTCAGGGAAGTCGGCAGCGCGTTCGTCAGCGCCTACCATCGCGCGGCGGAACTAGCCGAGTAACCAGGAAAGGACCGTCTCCATGTCCCGAAGACCTGCCGCCCTCCTCATCCTCTTCGCTGCTGCTGTCCTGACCGGGAGCGGCTGAGATATGAAGACCTACCAGTTCGAGGCCCGCCAGAGCGCCGAGGGCCTCTGCAGTCACGGCAAGTTCATGGTCGGCGTCTTCGATGACGAGTGGGCGTGGCGCTCCGGGGTCGATGACGACCGTCCGCTGCTGCAGGCCTGCGGCTGGTGGCACCCCGATCACGTCTGGGTCGTGGACCTGCAGACCGGGGAGGGATGCTACGTACGGCCGGGCGGGTACGCGCATGCCGACCTGCAGAAGCACGCCGTGTGGGTGTGCCCCTTGTTCGAGCCGTGGCTGGAATGGCTGTACGAGCAGGTGAAGGAAACCGGCATCGAGGGGATAGGCGGCCTGCCGCGCGTAGTGGACCTGCCGGACGCGGAGTTCTCGTTCGCAGGCTACCGGCGGCCGGGACCTGATACCGGAGGAAACGAGACAGCATGAGCGAACCGAGGAACGAGATTCCCGGCTGGGAGGGCTCCATCGGCCCGTCCCCGTCGCAGTACGGCAAGCCGCACGTTTACGCCCGCGATATCTGCTCCGGGGCGGGGAACTGCGTCTGCGGGCGCGCCCTCGGAGCATCGGTGCACGTCCAGGCCGCTCCGGGCATTCCCATCCCGGACTGGATGCGTGCTTGAACCCGCCCCCTAGCACCCAGAGGAGAAACTGAGACGATGACCGAGACCGCAGACGCCTGGGATGGCCGCCAGATACTCAGGACCGGCGACCTGGCCCTGTTCCTCGGCGGCTCCGGGGACAGCTTCACCGGCCTGCTGCTGACCCTGATCGCCAAGGCCGACCCCGGCAACAAGGCCCGGCTGCGGATGGCGTTCCCCCGCGAGGTCGCCGCGTTCGACGGCTGGCAGTCGATGTCCCCTGCGCCGACGTTCCGGCAGCTGCGGGAAGCGCTCGCCGCCGCCGATGACCGCCAGGAGGAGCATGAGCGGTACGCCTACGGCAAGCCCGGCATCCGGCTGTGACTGATCTCGGCTCCCGCCTCAAGGCGGCACGCAAGGAGCACGGCTGGTCCCTGCGCGAGGCCGGGCGGCGCTCAGGCGTCCCGAACGCCCACATCTCGCAGCTGGAGACGGGAACGATCCGGCAGCCCGGCGTGGCGGTCCTGGTGCGCCTGTCGGCCGCCTACGGGATCCCCCTCCCGCCGCTGCTGGCCATGGCCGGGCACGCCAGCTTCGGCACCCTGGACGGGGACGGGCGGCTCGAGGACGCCAGCGGCCACGACCTGTGGCTGATCTCCGCGTGGCTGCCGAGAGGACGCGAAGGCGAGGTGGCGGGGTGGATGGCCGCGCACGGCATCGAGGTGTACCGGATGTGGCAGCCCAGTGTGCAGACCGGGGCGTGACACAATACCCCCGGAGGTGGTCACGGTGACCGGATGGAGCAACGGGAACAGTTTCGGGGCCTCGGTCGGCAACGCCGCCGGGGCGGCCCCGGCCGGCCCTGTCGGTGACGGCACCTGCAGGTGGCCTGTCGCGCCGTGGCAGTTCGGCCTGCGGCTATCCGATGACAGGGGCGACATCTGACCGTGGACGATGACGGCTGGCGGCGGAGTACCTTCTGCGCATCCGGCGAGTGCCTTGAGGTGCGCGGCTTCCGCAAGAGCACGCACAGCGTCGCCACTGCCTGCGTCGAGGCCGGCCAGCATGACCGCGGCATCGTCGTCCGGGACTCCGCGGACCCGTCCGGGCCGGTGCTGGCGTTCAGCAGCGACGAGTGGGCGGCGTTCACCCGCCGGCTCAGGGCCGGTGCCTGAGCGCGGCCAGTGCGCCGTCTGCCGCTACCGCTTCAGGCTCCGCAAGGACGGCACCCTCCAGTCCCACCGCTTGTACTGCGGCAGCGAGAGGCAGCCGGAATGCGAGGGGTCGGGTAAGCATCCGTGGACACCAGGTCCTGACGGATGCGGCGCGTGCATGGCGTACGTGGCCGCACAGCCGCATCTGGCCGGGGCTGCGGCCTCGGTCGGCATCTCGCACGGGAAGTCCACCGGCCAGATGCTCAGGGAACATCTGGCGCGCTTTCACGAGCGCGGCCATCCGGAGGCCGCCTGATGGCGCGAGCGGAGAGCCCGCGGCCAGGCGGCGGGTACCTGATGCCTGAGACAGCGGCCTGCTGGCACTGCGACACCGTGATCGTCCCGTGCCCGGTGCCGGGCGGGTCCTGCCGGGGGTGGCGTCATGAGAACGGGGCGCACTGCTGCGCGGGGGCGGTCGTGCTGATGGCCGAGCCGGAGCCGGGCCGTCAGGCTGGCCGCTTCCGCCGG
>DASZAD010000175.1:0-5616 GCA_035945415.1 Streptosporangiaceae bacterium | reverse complement strand
AAAAGCCGCTCGGTGTCGGTCTTGGACGGGGCGATCTGCAGCAGCGGCACGATCTCGCCGGTCGCCGGCAGCCGGTACTGCACCAGGCTGTAATGGGTGATCTCCAGCAGTTCCTCGATGCGGATCCCGGTGGCGCGGAGCACTTCCACGATGGCCCAGGACCAGAATGCGTGGTCTTCTTCGAGGGTCAGATCGCGCCGCTGGCCGTCGGCGGGATCGTCTGCCCACACTTTCGCGCTGGTCGCATGGCGGGTGACTGAGCGGATCAGGGTCTGCCCGGCGGCGGAGAACGCCTGCCCGGGCGGGGTGGCGCGAGCTGTGTGCAGTAGCGCGTCCGCGTCCTTGCGCCGCTGGCTGACGGACTGGACGAGTACCGGCAGGACAGGCAGGCGCTCGCGGGTGCGCGCGTCGATGCGGGATTTGCGGTGCCGGGCTGCCTTGCGCCGGTTGATCTCGGCCGGGCTGACCGGGCACCGGGCCACCCACGGTCCCCAGCGTGCCGGGTCCTCGGCCGCCCATTGCGCGATGTCCAGGTAGAAGGCCCGCACCCGGGTGAAGCACTCACGGTAGTTCAGCCGCGGGACCGCGACCTCAGTCTTCTGTCCGGTGGCGGGGTCTGTCACCGTCTTCGGCCTGGTCCGGCGGCGCTGCTTCCAGGTGCTGGCAACCTCGGCCGGCAGCCGCAAGGTACAGATGCCCGGGTGGTGCTGTTCGAGGTCTTGCCAGAAGTCCCTGCCCAGCGACCGGGCGAGGGACTCCAGCGTGATGTAGTCGACCGCCGGCTGTCGTTCCCGCAGGTAATCCACCAGCAGGTCGCGGACCGGACCGCAGGCGAGATGGCAGCGGTCGATCATCTCCTCTGGCGTCCGCTGCCCGGTGGTGCGCAGCTCCCGGAGCGTCTGCGGCGCGGCCGGGTCGAAGTGGCCGGCTCGCCGCAGCAGCCGGTAAAACACGCCGGTGTCACCGGGCGGACTGGCGTGGAGGGCCGCTTCGGTGTCCAGCAGTTCCAGGACATCGCCTGCCGTGATGTCGCGGACGCAGCCGCCCTTGGCCGCGACGATGAGCGCGGCCCGGCTCAGCGTGCGCGCCAGCACCGCGCCGGTTGTCCCTGATTCCCCGCACAGCCGCCGCAAGTGAGCGAATCCCTCGGCGTCACGCACCTGGGCCAGGCTGCCGGCCAGGGCGCTCTTGCTGCCCTTAGCGGCGACCAGCCAGCGCAGCGAGGGGCGGATGACGTCGGCGCTGACCGCCATCCGCAGCCCGATGCCGAGCTCGCCCTGGCGCCAGCGGATGTTCTCGCCGCGGTCGCGGAGCCACCGGCCGGACAACCGGCTCCATCCTCGGCCCGCGGCGTCGGCTCCGCTGCCTGCCCAGCGCTCCTGCCAGGTGTCTCCTGGCTGGTCTTGCAGCCAGTCCAGCAGCGCCATCAGCCCGCGGGTGCGGTTGCCCTGGCTGCTCGGATTGTCCAGGGTGAACAGCGGGCTGGTCAGCACCTGCCATACCTGCTCCCGCGTGGCCCGGGTCGACGGCCAGTCCGCCGCCGCAGGACGCGCGGGGAAGCGTGCCAGGGCTGACTCCCACCCGGGCGCCGGCGCATCCCCGGCAGCGCCAGCGTCCGTTCCCGTGATCATGGCGCCTGGTGCCCGAACAAGATGGTCAGGGTCTCGGGCCGGTACCCCGGAGCCGGAATCGGCCTGGCCCGTCTTTCCGCCTGCCGGACCTGCTCGGCGTGATGGGCCAGCACGCGGCGGATCACGTCCTCCTTGCGCAGCGTCAGGTAGATCTGAGTGGTCGTCAGCTGGGCGTGGCCGAGAACGAACTGCACGTCGGTTATCTCCAGCCCACGCCCGGCTGTCTTTAACGTCTAGGACGGGCCTGTTCCGATTCCCTGATGACGCTTTCTTGGTGGTTATCTCCTGCCTTGTCCGTGACGTTGTTCAAGGAGGAGACGATGCTCGTGCAACCGGTGGTGATCCCTGGCTCGGGGACGCTGTCGTGGACCATGCTCGGGGACGACGATGTGCCGGTCGTCCCGGTGGACCGGTTCCTCGCCTACCTGACCGATATCGGCAGGTCGCCGAACACGGTGAAGGCCTACGCTCACGATCTCAAGGATTTCTGGGAGTGCCTTGCCCGCCGGGGCCTGGACTGGAGGGAGGCCCGGCTGGAGGACGTCGGCGAGTTCGTCGCGTGGCTACAGCTTCCGCCGGCCGGGCGGTCCGGGGTAGTGGCGGCGCTGCCGTCAGCGGTGCCGCAGGTCAGCGTGGCGACCGTCAACCGCAAGCTCGCCGCGGTGAGCGCGTTCTACGCGCATCAGGCCCGCAACGTCACCGGGCCCGGTGACCTGCTGGCCGCGTGGAGGACGGGCGGGCGGGGCGGCTGGAAGCCGTTCCTGCATCATGTCAGCAAGGGGAAGCCGTATCGCGGCAGGGCCATCTCGCTGAAGGCTCCGGCGAAGCTGCCGCGGATCGTGACGGCGACGGAGACGCAGGCGATCCTGGACGCCTGCACCAGGCTGCGGGACCGGTTCTTCTTCGCCTTGCTGCATGAGACGGGCATCCGGGCCGGTGAAGCGCTCGGCCTCCGTCATGAGGACATCGCCGCCGCCGAGCGGGAGATCTCGGTCGTGCCCAGGGATAACGCGAACGGCGCCCGGGCCAAGTCCGGCGCCAGGACGGTCCCGGCCGGCGGCGAGCTGATCCGGCTCTATGCCGACTACCTGCACGGCGAGTACGGCGACGCTGACAGCGACTACGTATTCATCAACATCTGGGCGGAACCGCGGGGGCAGGCGTGGTCCTACCCGGCCGTCTATGACCTCATCACCCGGCTGCGAGCGAAAACCGGCTTGGATTTCGATCCGCACTGGTTCCGTCATACGGCGGCGACCAGGTGGCTGCGCGACGGCGTGCCTGTCGAAGTCGTTGCCAAGCTCCTGGGGCATTCATCAGTGACCACGACATATGCCACATACGGGCACCTGACCGCTGAGGATGCGCGGGCGGCGCTGGAGAAAGCCGGCTGGCTCACCGGGCGGGAGGTGACCTTGTGACCGGCCCGCTGATTGGTGACGGCGAGCGGGCATGGTGGCAGCGGCGGGCCGCCGCCGAGCTGGCCGCGATCCTGGACGCCCATCAGGACCTGCCGCGGATAGCGTGGACGGTCGGCCCCGCCGGATCGGTGCTCGTCGGCCACGTCAACGGCCTGGCGCCCGCGGCGCTGGTCCGGGCGACGTTCACCGCGTGGGAGTCGGCGCTGGCCCTGGGGGAACGCCGCGAGGACCGGCTGGGCAGCGGGGCGGCCTGGGTGCACGCGGCGTGCCGCCGTCGTGATGTGACGGTCCGGCTGACCGCGACCGTCCTGGACGAGGATGAGGGCCAGTGAGCCGCCCCGGCGGCGATCCCGCCGTCCCGGACCGCCAGGCACGCGGGCACCGCGGGACGCCAGCGGGCCTGCTGGAGAAGCTGATGGCCGCGGTGCGCCCGGAGTTCCGCGCTGATGACCTGGTATTCGACCCGCGGGACCCGGTCTTCGGCGGGCCGGCCTGCGTGGTGGGCGGCTGCTCCCGCCCGCACCGCAAGCGAGGCCTGTGCGTGTCGCATTGGCAGCGGTGGCGGGCATCGGGCACGCCGGACCTGGCTGAGTTCACCGCGACGGCCGCTGCGGGCTGGTACGGGCACCTGCCCCTGGGCTCATGCGTGATCGACGGCTGCAACTACGGCCGGATGGCCCGCGAAATGTGCCATCGTCACGCCCGCCAGTGGTATAGCGCGGGACGCCCCGAGCTGGCCGCGTGGCAGGACTCCCCGGCGCCGCTGCCGCCGCCGGCCTGTCCGCCGCCGGCCTGCCGGATCGGCTACTGCGACCTGTGGGCTCAGGGCACGTCGGTGTTCTGCCTCGGCCACGATGGCCGGTGGAAACGCCGCGGCCGCCCCGATGCGGAGGAGTTCATCGCCTCCTGCGAAAACCCAGGTCCCGGCCAGGAGCACATCGACCTGCGGCAGCTGCCCGCTGGCCTGCGCCTTGAGGTGCAGTATGTGCTGCAGTGCCGCGGCGATGAGCGGACCGCCAGGCTCGATCCCCGGGAGTGTCAGCCATTCATCGCGGTCCTGGCCGCCGCGAGCGCGTCGTCCCTTCTAGAACAGCCGGAAGAATGGTGGGCGGGCCGCGCCGCGCCTGAAAACGGGCACGGATGGCGCGCGTTCATCCGCGACGCGCGCCGCCGGGTCGAGGCGCTTGCCTTCGGCGCCAGCTGGGACACCGAGTACCCGCGCGATGCCTGGCGGCTCCGCAACCTGGGCATCGACCAGCCCGAGGCCACCATCAGCTTCGCGGACATCCCCCAGCCCTGGCTGAGGGAACTGGCCAAGAGATACGCGCGGTGGCAGCTGGCCACCGGGCTCAGCGCCAGCACGGCCGGGACCGGAGCCAGGGCGGTTACCCGGTTCGCCGTCTATCTTGCCGCGCAGCCCGCGCTGGCTGCCGGCCCGGCCGTCGCGGACCGCCCGCTGCTGGAGCGCTACCTGGCAGTCCTGCGCGCGGAGATGGGCGGCCGCGTGTGCCATGGCCAGTACGCCGGCGGGCTGAACGGCTTCCTGCAGGCGATCCGCCGGCACGGCTGGGACGACGCACTGCCGGCCAGCGCGGCGATCTTCCCCGAGGACATCCCCGACCGCGGCACCCCGCTTCCCCGCGCCCTCGCCGGCCACGTCATGGCGCAAGTCGAGCAGCCCGCCAACCTCGACCGGCAGGACAACCCCGCATACCGGCTGATCACCATGATCCTCATCCGCTGCGGCCTGCGGATCTCCTCAGCCGCCCGGCTGCCCTTCGAATGCCTGATCACCGACGCCGACGGCGCCCCTTACCTGCGCTACTGGAACACCAAGATGAAACGCGAGGCCCTTGTCCCCATCGACGACGAACTGCACCGCCAGGTCCGCGAGCAGCAGCAACGGGTGCTGCAGCGCTTCCCCTCCGGCGCGCCAGTGCTGTTCCCCCGCCCGACCCGCAACCTCGACGGCCGCAGGCCCGTCTCCTGCCACACCTACCGCTGCGCGCTCAACCGCTGGCTGGAGAACTGCGACATCCGCGACGAGCACGGCCAGCCCGTCCACCTGACCCCGCACCAGTGGCGCCACACGCTGGGGACCGCCCTGATCAATAAAGACGTCCCCCAGCACGTCGTCCAGAAGATCCTCGACCACGACTCGCCGCTCATGACCGCTCACTACGCCCGGCTGTCCGATAAGACCGTGCGGGAGCACTGGGAACGGGCCCGCAAGGTGAATTCCGAGGGCCAGCCCGTCCAGATCAGCCCCGACGGGCCGCTCGGCGACGCCGCCTGGGCGAAGCAGCAGCTGTCCCGCGCCACCCAGTCGCTGCCCAACGGCTACTGCCAGCTGCCCCTCGTCAAGACCTGCCCGCACGCGAACAGTTGCTTGACTTGTCCAATGTTCGTGACCACGGCCGAGTTCCTGCCGCAGCACCACGCCCAGCGGCAGGCCACGCTGCAGATCATCACCGCGGCCGAGGCGAGCGGGCATGCCCGTGTCGCCGAGATGAACCGGCAGGTTGCCGCCAACCTGGACAAAATCATCGCCACCCTCGAGGCCG
>DASZAD010000174.1:0-7266 GCA_035945415.1 Streptosporangiaceae bacterium | reverse complement strand
CGGGCCGCCAGGACGAGCCGGGCGGCCAGGACGTGCCGGGCGACCAGGAGGGCCGGGATGGCCGGGAGGGTCCTGACGGGCGAGGGGAGGCGCAGGAATGAGCCTGGCCCTCGCCCGGACGCGGGCCGAGCTCGCCGGGGTGCGGGCCGGCCTGAACGCGCCCGTGGTGCTCGTTCCCACGATGGGCGCGCTCCACGACGGGCACCGGATGCTGCTGCGGCGGGCACGCGAACTGGCCGCGCCGGACGGGAGCGTCGTGGTGTCGGTGTTCGTGAACCCGCTGCAGTTCGGGCCGGGTGAGGACTTCGGCCGCTATCCCCGCACCCTCGACGATGACCTGCGCACCTGCGAGCAGGAAGGCGTGGCCGCGGTCTTCGCTCCCGCTCCGGGCGAGATGTACCCCGAGAAGCCCAGGGTCACCGTAGACCCCGGGCCGGCCGGCGGCGTGCTCGAAGGGGAATTCCGGCCCGGCTTCTTCGGCGGAGTACTGACCGTCGTAATGAAGCTTTTCCATCTCGTCAGGCCGCAGATCGCGGTGTTCGGCGAAAAGGACGCGCAGCAGCTCGCGCTGATCCGGCGGATGGTCGCCGATCTGGACCTCGATGTGCGGATAGCGGCGGTGCCCATCGTCCGTGATGCCGACGGGCTGGCTCTGTCCAGCCGGAACGCGTACCTGTCCGCGGCCGAGCGGGACGCGGCGCTGGCCCTCCCGGCCGCGCTGGCCGCTGGCCGGGACGCCGCCGGCGCCGGTCCGGAGCCGGCCCTGGCGGTGGCCCGGCGGGTGCTGGCCGAGCGCTGGGCCGGCGACGTGCCGGCCACTGTCGACTATCTCAGCCTGGTGCGCCCCGACAGCTTCGAGCCGGTCAACGGCTCCTACACGGGCCCGGCCCTGCTCGCGGCCGCCGTCCGGGTGGGCGCCACCCGGCTGATCGACAACGTGGCGCTGACGCTGCCCGCCGCGAGGCGGGACCCCGCTGGGACACGACGGCCCGGCGAAGACGATGGCGGCACGCTCTCCGGTCCGCAAGACTAGGCACCGGGGGTGCCCCATGCTGCTGGCGATCGATGTCGGGAACACCAACACGGTTCTCGGCGTGTTCGAGGGCGCGGAGGTCGTCGAGGACTGGCGGATCGCCACCGTGCCCGACCGCACGGCTGACGAGATCGCTGTGGTGCTGCAGGGGCTGCTGGGTCAGAGCGCGCAGGTCAAGGACGCGGACATCACCGGGATCGCGCTGTGCTCCACGGTGCCGTCCGTGCTGCACGAGATGCGGGAGATGTGTCGCCGCTACTACGGCGACATCCGGACGCTGATCGTCGAGCCCGGGGTGAGGACCGGCGTGCCGGTCCGGGTGGACAACCCCAAGGAGGTCGGCAGCGACCGGATCATGAATACGCTGGCGGCCGTCCACCTCTACGGCGGCCCGGCGATCGTCGTCGACTTCGGCACCGCCACCAACTTTGACGTGGTCAGTCCTAAGGGCGAGTTCATCGGCGGGGCGTTCGCTCCCGGCATTGAGATCTCCGTGGACGCGCTGTCCCGGCGCGCCGCTCAGTTGCTCAAGGTGGAGCTGGCCCGGCCGCAGCGGGTGATCGGGCGGAACACGGTGGAGTCGCTCCAGTCGGGCATCATCTACGGGTTCGCCGGCCAGATCGACGGAATCGTCACCCGGATCACCCGCGAGCTCGCTCCGGCCGACCCGGACTCGGTCACCGTGATCGCCACCGGCGGGCTGGCCCCGTTGCTGCTCGACGAAGTCCACGTGGTGGACGCCTACGAGCCGTGGCTGACGCTGATCGGGCTGCGGCTGGTCTACGAGCGAAATTCAGAAGATACCTAACGGTGCCGGGTGGGCACTCTACCCGCGGCACCCCCGGTACTCTCGGCCAGGTGACGGAAGACAGTGCCCTGCCCGAGCAGATGCGGGTCCGGCTGGGCAAGCGGGAGCGGATGCTCGCCGCCGGTGACGAGCCTTACCCGGCGGGCTTTCCCCGCACAGCGACGATCGGGGAGGTGCGGGAGCGGTACGCGGCGCTGGGGCCAGGGGAGGCGAGCGGGGACCGGGTCGCGGTGGCGGGCCGGGTCATGCTGTCGCGGCCCTCAGGCAAGCTCAGCTTCGCCACGATCAGGGACGGCACCGGCGACATCCAGGTGATGATCTCCCTGGATCGTGCCGGGCAGGAGGCACTGGACGCGTGGCGGCGTGACGTGGATCTGGGCGACCACGTCGGCGTCGAGGGAGAGGTGATCACCTCACGGCGCGGAGAGCTGTCCGTGCTGGCCGGCTCGTTCGTGATCACATCCAAGTCGCTGCGCCCGCTGCCCGAGAAGCACCTGGGGCTCACCGACCCGGAGGCCCGGGTCCGGCAGCGTTACGTCGACCTGATCGTCAACCCGCAGACCCGGCGGCTGGCCCAGCTGCGCAGCGACGTGCTGCGCTCGCTGCGCGAGGATCTGCACGCCCGCGGGTTCCTCGAAGCGGAAACACCCATCGTCCAGCCGGTGCACGGTGGCGCCAACGCCCGGCCGTTCATCACCCACGTGAACGCCTACGACATGGATGCCTACCTGCGGATCGCGCTGGAGCTGTACCTGAAGCGGCTGGTCGTCGGGGGCATCGAGAAGGTCTTCGAGATCAGCAAGATCTTCCGCAACGAAGGCAGTGACACCTCCCACTCGCCCGAGTTCACCATGCTGGAGGCGTATGAGGCGTACGGCGACTACGACACGGTCGCCACCCTGACCCGGGAGCTCATCCAGCGGGCGGCCCGCGAGGCCCTCGGCTCGACCGTGCTGCGCCGAGCCGACGGCCAGGAGTTCGACATCGGCGGCGAATGGCCGGCCAGGACCGTGTACGGCGCGATATCAGAGGCGCTGGGCGAGGAGATCACTTCCGGCACGTCCCAGGAGCAGCTGCGCAAGTTGTGCGCCCGCGCTGGCGTACCGGTCGAGCCCGGCTGGAACAGCGGGCAGATCGTGCTGGAGATGTACGAGCGCCTGGTGGAGGCGCATACCGTCGGGCCGACGTTCTACCGGGACTTCCCGGTCGAGGTGTCGCCGCTGACCCGCCAGCACCGCGCCGATCCCCGGCTGGCCGAGCGCTGGGATCTGGTGGCCTTCGGGACCGAGCTCGGCACCGGCTACACCGAGCTGATCGACCCGGTCGAGGAGCGGGCCAGGCTCACCGCGCAGTCGCTGCTGGCCGCCAAGGGCGACCCCGAGGCCATGCAGCTCGACGAGGACTTCCTGCGCGCGCTGGAGTACGGCATGCCGCCGACCGGCGGCGTGGGCGTGGGGGTTGACCGGATGCTCATCATGTTCACCGGCCTGAGCATCCGCGAGCTGATCATGTTCCCCTTGCTCAAGCCCGAGTGACTCGCGCCCAGCTACGCGTCAGGCGATGATCCGGACCGCGCCGACGAACGCGCTCCAGTAGATCGCCTGCACCTGCACCGGCTGCCCCCAGCTCGGCGCGTCCACCATCAGCCCGTTGCCGATATAGAGACCCACGTGGCTGATGTCGGCGAAGAAGAAGACCAGGTCACCGGGCTCGAGCTGCGAGCGCGAGATGTGCTCGCCCTCGTTCCACTGGTCCCCGGTGAAGTGGTCAAGGTGGATGCCCACCTGCGCGTAGGCCCACATGACCAGGCCTGAGCAGTCGAACGCGCCCGGCCCCGCCGCCCCCCAGACATACGGGTCACCCTGCTTGCCGAGCGCGTACCGCAGGGCCTCCGCGCCGATGGTGTTGCCGCCGGGGATGTTGATGACGGGATAGTTGCCGGTGTGCTGGAAGATGGCCATCGCCTGCTGGTAGGCGGCGCCGTTCAGCTTGTCCACCCGGGCCTGGATGGCGGCGGTCTTGAGGTGCACCTGCTGCGCCAGGCGGTTGACCACCTGGGCCTGCTGCCGCGCGGTCTGCCTGGCGCGGCGAGCGGTGTTGATCGCCGTCGCCAGCGATCTCACCTCGGCGCCCTTCTCGGCGTCAAGCTGCTGCATGATCGAGGCCCGGCTGACCAGGACCTGCGGGTCGCTGCTGGTGATGAGCTGCAACGTGGGGTCAACGCTGCCGTTCATGTAGCTCTCCGCCGCCAGGGCACCGACCTGAGCCTGGCTGGCACCCAGGGCGGTCATGTCCCTGGCGGCCGTCTGGACGGCGGTCTGCTCCTCGCTGCGCGCCTGGGCGAGCTGGATCCGGAGCCCGTCGTACTGCTCGCTGAGCGTGTTGATCTGGTTGGAGAGCTGAGTGGCCTGGGCGACCAGAGCCTTCAGGCTGGGTGGCGGAGACTGCTGGGCCGCGCTCCCGAGGCCGCCGGGCAAGATCACCGTGGCGGTAGCCACGGCCGCCGTGACCACGCCGACCCTCCGCCAGGCCCGATGCTGGCCTGCGGTTACCTGGCCGGGGGCGGACCCTGATCCGGCGCGCCTGCGACGCGACCGCTGCACCCAACTTCTCCCTTCCCCAGGCGTCCGGGGTCGTCCCCCGGACTGAGGCCGCCCGAACTGCCGAGAGGTTAGGGCTGGAGCAGCCCCGGCTGGCGCTCGCCCGTATCAGCGGTGAACACTAACGGAGCCGGACCCGCCCGCGAGGCAAAACAACGGAACTTTAACGTGTGCCGGCAGCAGCCGCCGGATTGCTTTAGCCGCTGCGGTTGGCCATTCCACAGGCCCGATGGCATGATTACGGCGCGATCACGATCTGAGGTGCGGGCAATGGACTATACGGTCAGGCCGGCCCGGACCGGCGACGTGAAGGCGATACGCCAGCTGGTCGACGCCAACGTGACGTCGGGACGGCTGCTCGACAAGGCGACGGTCACGCTCTATGAGGACGTCCAGGAATTTCTGGTGGCCGAGCGGGCGGAGGACGGGATCGTCGTCGGCTGCGGGGCGCTCCACGTCATATGGGAGGACCTGGGCGAGATCCGCACCGTAGCCGTCCACCATGAACTGCGGGGCCGGGGGATCGGCCGCCTGCTGGTCGAAAGGCTGCTGCAGACGGCCCGGGAGCTCGGCGTCCAGCGGGTCTTCGTGCTCACCTTCGAGGTCGCGTTCTTCGCCAGCCTGGGGTTCGAGAAGGCCCCGGCCGCACCGGTGTCGCCCGAGGTCTACGCCGAGCTGTTGCGCTCCTACGACGAGGGCGTGGCCGAGTTCCTCGACCTGGACAGGGTCAAGCCCAACACGCTGGGCAACACCAGGATGCAGGTCCGGCTCCAGGCCGGCAGCGCAGGGCCTGTGCCGCGGGCAGGCTGGTGATCGCGTAGTGCGCAGATTCACTCACGATAAGCGAATCAAGATCGATGGGGAGTTTTATGGCCTGAATTAATAGAAAGTCCCCATCGATCTTGGAGCACGCCGGCCTGGCAGAGCACTCCGCCAGGTCACGTCTAGATCAGCCGGAGCTGGCGGGCGGCCGGGGAGCGGGGCCGGGCTCGGCCGGGGCGGGTCAGCAGCGAGGGGTCGATCGCGGCCAGGAATGGTGACGGGCCGCCGGGCCGCTCGCTGCCGTAGCGGGTCCGGGAGGCTGCGCAGCTCAGCCGCAGGAGGGACCGCGCCCGGGTCATCCCGACGAAGAGCAGTCGTCGTTCTTCCGCCTCGTCGCCTGGCCGACGCTCCTCGTCTCCGGGGATCCACAGCGGCAGCAGGCCGCGCTCGCAGCCGGCCAGGAACACCGCCTCGAACTCCAGGCCCTTGGCCGCGTGCAGGGTGAGCAGCGTCACCGCTTCGGCGCGCGGATCGAGAGCGTCCGCTTCCGCGCCCACCGCGATCTCGGTGAAGAAGCGGTGCAGGTCCTGCCCGCAGCGCCCGGCCAGCGGCAGCAGGATCTCGCCGGCCGCCCTGATGTCGGCGGCGTTCCCTGGCGGGGCCAGCCTCGCCAGCCTGCGCACCGCGGCCCGCATCCGGTCCCGTACGTCCGGTGTGTCGTCGCCCGCCGTGGTGTGGCGCATCTCGGCCACGATCTCCGCCACGCCGGCCCGGCGGGCCAGCCGATCGTGGGAACGCATCTGGAAGGGCAGCCCGGCGCGGGTGAGCCCCTGCGTGAGCGGTCCGGCCTGGGCGTCCGTCCGGTACAGCACGGCCACGTCAGCCAGCCCCAGGCCGGACCATCCATCCTGGGCGTGCCCGTCGGCCCGGCCGCTGTCCAGGGAGTGGAAGGAGGCGCCACCCAGCAGGCGGTCGATCTCCGCCGCGATCCAGTCCGCCTCGGCCCGCTCGTCGGGCGCCTCGTGGAAGCCGAGCCCGGCTCGTGGCACCGTCCCGGCCGCCCTGGCCGCGTGCAGGACCCGGCCGGGCAGCAGCGTGGCGGGCGCCACGGCCTGCAGCGCCGCCGCGACAACGGCGGGGGCCGACCGGTAGTTCGTGGTCAGCTCCGTGGTCGTGGCGTCCGGGTAGTCCGCGGTGAAGCGCAGGAAGAAAGCGACGTCCGAGCCGCGGAAGCTGTAGATCGCCTGGTCCGGATCACCGATGACGGTCAGGCCCGCGCCCCCGGGCTGCCCGTCCTGGGCGGCGGTCAGCAGACGGAGCAGCTCGTACTGCCGCTCGTCGACGTCCTGGTACTCGTCCACGCTGATGCTGCGCCAGCGCTGGCGCAGCGCCGAGGCGACAGCGGGCTCGCGGCGGAGCAGCGCCACCGGAAGCTCGATGAGGCTCTCGAAGTCCACCAGCCCGCGGCCGCCCAGCGCCGCGCGGAAGGCGGCCCGCTGGTCCGCGTCGCCGGCCGTCGCCGCGAGCAGCCGCCGGCCGGCCGGCGCCGATCCCGCAAGCTCGGTGGCCACGGCGAGGCAAGCGGCGTCGTCAGCCACGCCAAACCCGTCCGCCAGCCCGGCCGCAGCGGCGTTCTCCCGCAGGATCTGCAGGCCGAGCCCGTGGAACGTGGTCACCGTGATCAGCCGGGCGGCCGGGCCGGCCAGGGCGGCGAGTCGTTCGCGCATCTCCTCGGCGGCCCGGCGCGTGAAGGTGATCGCCAGGCATTCTCCGGGGCGGACGCGCCCCTCCGCGATCTGCAGCGCGATGCGGTAGGTCAGCGTGCGGGTCTTGCCGGTACCCGGCCCGGCCACAACCAGCAGCGGCCCGGTGACGGTCGCGGCGGCACGCTGCCGCGGATCGAGCCCGGCGAGTAGCACAGCAGCCGCCGGCTCCCTGTCGAGGGCCGGCTTCCCATCCAGGGCCGGCTTCCCATCCAGGGCCGGCTTCCTGTCCAGGGCCGGCTTCCTGTCCAGGGCCGGCTTCCTGTCCAGGGCCGGCTCCCTGTCCAGGGCCGGCTTCCC
>DASZAD010000173.1:0-3199 GCA_035945415.1 Streptosporangiaceae bacterium | reverse complement strand
AAGTGAAACCAGCGCAGCGCCGCTGGATCTTCCTCGCCGCGATGGCCGGCCTGTCCGCCTTCTACCTGTGGGGCCTGGCCGGGCTGCCCGGGTTCGGCAACTACCCGGGTCCCTATGGGAACATCATCAACCGCATCGCCGTGGGGCAGACCAAGGCCACCGGGGTGGTGTCGGCGATCAACTTCGAGTACCGGGGATTCGACACGGTGGGGGAGGAGTTCGTCCTGTTCATCGCCGCCACCGGGGTGGCCCTGGTGCTTCGGCGCCTGCGCGGCGAGCGGGAGCGCTCGCTGCGGGGGGAGGATCTGGCGGAGACGCGGTCCACGACCGATGCCGTCCGGCTGGCATCGCTCCTGTTCGCCGGGCCCGCGGTGGTAATGGGCTGGTATCTCGCCTCGCACGCTCAGACCACCCCGTCCGGCGGATTCCAGGGTGGCCTGGTGATCGCGACCGCGTTCATTTTGATCTACCTGGCCGGATCGTTCCTCACCTTCCGGCGGATCAGCCCCACCAACGTGATCGACGCCGTGGAGGCGCTTGGCGCGGGCGGCTTCGCCGCCATCGGCGTCGCCGCCATACCCATGTCCTTGGCCTACCTCACCAACTTCCTTCCGCTCGGCCGGACCCCGGGCGCGGTGAGCTCGTCCGGCACGATCGCGGCCATCAGCTTCTTCGTGGGCGTGGAGGTGACCGCCGCTTTCGTCCTGATCGTGGGCGAGATGCTGGAGCAGACGCTGCTGGTCCGCGAGCGGAGCCGGTGATGGGGATCTTCCCGTTCGTCGTCGTGGTCTGGATCCTGGCCGTCGGGCTGTATGGCATCGTCACCAGCCGGCACCTCGTGCACCAGATCATGTGCCTGATCGTGGTGCAGTCCTCGACCTACGTGCTGCTGCTCGGCGTGGGCTACATCACCGGGGCGGTGGCGCCGTACTACTTCGACATCCCCGGCGGCACCCGGGCGGTGGACCCGGTCGTGCAGGCGCTGGCGCTGACCGACGTGGTGGTGGAGGCGGCCGTGACCGCGCTGCTGCTGGCCATCGCGGTGCAGGCCCACAAGCGGTTCGGCACGCTGGACCCGCACGAGCTGGTCCAGCTCAGAGGCTGATCCGTCGTGGACCAGTTGCTGCCCCTGGTCGTGGCGGTGCCGCTGCTGACGGCCGCCACCGTGGCGGCCCTGAACCTGGTGCTCCGCCCGCGCCGGCGCGTCCTGGACGCGACGGCCATCGCGGCCAGCGCGGCGGTCGCGGTCATGCTGGCCGTGATCATGGTCCGGACCACGCACGGGGACTCCGTCTACTGGTTCGCCGGCTTCAAGCCCTCGCACGGGATCGCGATCGGCATCGACTTCGCGGCCGGGCCGCTCAGCGCGGGCCTGGCCTTCCTGGCCGCCGTGCTGGTGACGGCGGCCATGACCTTCTCCTGGCGGTACTTCGAGGAGGTCTCCACCTACTACCACGCCCTCATGCTGACCTTCCTGGCGGGCATGACCGGCTTCTGCCTGACCGGCGACATCTTCGACCTGTTCGTGTGGTTCGAGGTCATGGGGGTGTCGGCGTACGCGCTGACCGCCTACCGGCCCGAGGAGCGCGGGCCGATCCAGGGGGCGCTCAACTTCGCCATCACCAACAGCGTCGGCGCCTACCTGTCGCTGTCCGGCATCGCGCTGATCTACGGGCGCACCGGGGCCCTCAACATGGCGCAGATCGGCCACGACATCGCTCGGCACCGGCCGGACGGGCTGATCGTGGTCGCCTTCCTCTTGATCATCATGGGCCTGCTGATCAAGGGCTCCATCGTCCCCTTCCACTTCTGGCTGGCCGACGCCCATGCGGTGGCCCCGACGCCGGTGTGCGTGCTGTTCTCCGGCGTGATGGTGGAACTCGGTTTGTACGGCGTGGCCCGGGTGTACTGGTCGATGTTCGGCTTCTCGCTGGGGCACCGGGGCACGATCACCGCCGCGCTCCTGGCCCTCGGCCTGGTGACGGCCGTCGTCGGGGCATTGTTCTGCTTTCGTGAGCGGCACCTCAAACGGCTGCTGGCCTTTTCCACGATCAGCCACGCTGGGATGTTCCTGGCCGGCATAGCGTTGCTCACCCCGCTCGGGCTGGCCGGCGTGGCGTTCTACGTGGCCGGTCACGCCCTGGTAAAGGCCGCGCTGTTCCTCTGCGTGGGCATCGTGCTGCACCGGCTACGTTCTGTGAATGAGACCTGGCTGCACGGGCGGGGACGCCGCCTGGCGGCCACCGGAGCGGTGTTCACGCTGGCCGCCCTGGGCCTGGCCGACGTGCCGCCGTTCGCCACCTACCTCGGCAAGGGCTGGATCGAAGCGAGCGCCGGCTCGCACGGCATGGCCTGGATCATCGCAGTGCTCGTTCTTTCCTCGGTCCTGGTCGGCGGGGCCGTGCTGCGGGTGGCCGGCGGCGTCTTCTACGGTCTGGGCGACCCGCCGGGGGAGGATCCCCAGATGGCGGAAGAAGCCTCGGAGGAGACCAGTGAGACCGAGCGGGGCAAGGGGCGGACCCCGCTCTCCATGATCGTCCCGGCCGCCGTGCTGGTTCTCGCGGCCCTGGTCATCAGCCTGCTGCCGCACCTGGGGCCGGCCATCCAGGACGCGGCCATCCGGTTCGAGGATCAGGCGGCCTACAACGCCACCGTCCTGTCCGGCGTTCACGTCGCTCATCCGGTCGCGATCGCCGCTCCGGAGGATACCGGGGTCACGGTCGCGGACGTGGCCACCGGGGTGGGCTCGGGCGCCGGCTCCCTCGTGCTGGCCTACCTCGCGCTGTACTGGCGCCGCCTGCCCGTGCTGCGCCGGGGGTTCGAGCCGGGCGCCGGGCTGGTCCGGCCGATCCGGCGGGTCCAGAGCGGCGTGGTCAACGACTACGTGACCTGGATCGTCGTCGGCATGGCCTGCATCGGCGGCGCCCTGGCGTTCGCGATCAGATGACACCCGGCCGGCCTGGCAGCGTAAGGGACCTGATCGTTCAAACCCGGCATCTCCTCCGGGGTTCTCGCCGGTTTCAGCCTGGTCCCGCCGGGTAGCTCACGGCGTCCGGCATAACGAGAGGGCGTCAGTACCGTCACCCGGCTCAGCCGGATCGTTGCGGGTGGCTGCGCCCGACGGGGAGCGCAAGGGAAGAAGAGGACCATGAAAAGCGGGACACGCATAGCGCTGGCCGTAGCGGCGGGTTACGTCCTG
>DASZAD010000172.1:0-18566 GCA_035945415.1 Streptosporangiaceae bacterium | reverse complement strand
CCAGCACCGTATCCGGGTCGAGCTCCGGCCGGACGAGCGTCTGGAGGATGTAAGCGTTGATGAACCGCTTCACCTCCCGCGGGTTGACCCGGCGTTCGACGGCCACGTACTCCAGGTAGGGCCGGACCCGGTTCCGCAGGTCGCTGAGCTGCGCTGAGCCTATGGCCGCCTCGCTGTACATCGCCGCCAGCAGGTCGTCAAGCTGCTGGGGAACCATGGCGGGAAGCGAGTAGGGCACCTGGAAGATTTTCTTGACGTACTCACGGCTGAGCCGCTGGCTGGCCAACATGGCGCCGGCCGGGCTACCTTCCTGGGCTGGCGCGTACTCGTCCTGCTCGGCGAACCTGGCCCGGATGGCCCGCTGGACGACGTCCTCGTCCAGCCCGACGACGAAGATGAAGCCGGGCAGGTCGAAGAAGAGCTTTATGGACTCCAGCAGGTCCAGCGCATTGCCCGGCAGACACCGGTCCAGATCGTCCACGAACACCACGACCCGGGTCACGCCGCCCGCGGCGAACTCGCTGAACGCCCGCTCCAGTTCCTGGAAGGCCGCGACGTACAGCGACTGCGCGCCGTCCGGCTCGCCCGGTGTGCTCAGCGCGGTCAGCGCGGCTCCGACGTCGTAGCGAACCTTGACCGCCCCGGGCAGCCCGGCCTCCGCGGTCAGCCCGGTGGCCAGGGCGCGCACAACCCGGCCGATGCGGGCCGCCACCGACCGCAGTCTCTCCCGCGTGCCCGGGTCCCTGGGCACGGACCACTCGAGCAGCCTCGCGCGGATGGTGTCGAGCAGCGGGATGAGAAGCTGTGGCTCACGCTCGAACCGCCAGGCGTTGAAGTCCACGATGACCAGGCTGTCCTCACTGAGGGCCGCCTTGATCGCCTTCATCAGCGTGGTCTTGCCCGACCCCCATCCGCCGAATATGCCGATCGCGAATCGCGGTTCACTCTGGCTGATGATCGTGGCGAAGGCGCGGCCAATCTCCCGGAACCCCAGCGCTGGCCGGGTCGTCGGGCTGTCCAGCAGTATCTGCCTGGTGGCCAGGCCAGGACTGTCACCGGCCCCGGCAGCGGACATCGAGCCCTCCGAATCCTAGGTCGTCGCGTACTTGAGCAGCCGCAGCCCCTCCAGCCTGAGCGCTTGCGGGTAGATCGCCTGGTAGATGTGGCAGTTCGGCGACTTGATGTCGTACCGGCCGGTGGCACGGAAGGTGGCCACCGTGCACCCGCCCGAGCACCAGTAGCGCCAGGTGCAGCCGCGGCAGCCTTCCTTTTCCTCCACCGCCAGGTTCAGCGCGGTGGTGTTGTCCCGCCGGACCAGCCGCAGCGGGTCGTCGCTGAAGACGTCGCCCAGCGTCTTCTCGATCTCCATGTGGCACTTCGCCACCCGGCCCCGCTGATCGATGACCACGTAGTCCTGGCCGACGCCGCACGAGCGCTGCCGCGGCTGGAGCAGTTGGCCCCGGTCCAGGACCGACCCCAGCACGCTCCAGGGCGGCAGGAACTCCTCGATCACGCCAAAGGCGTCGAGCAGGGCCGAGATCATGACCTGCTCCTCGTAGCGCAGGTCGGGGAAGCTGGCGGCGCAGTCGTTGTCGCGGAAGAAGTTGAGGCTGAAGGTCAGGTTCCGCTCCAGCGCGAACCGCACCACGTCCGCCACGCCGCCGGCGTTGCGATTGGTGATGGTGACGGACAGGTGAGGAGCGTGGTCTTGCTCCACGAGCTGGGCGATCGTACGCTCCACGCGGTGAAAGGACGGCTTGCCGCTGGCGAACGGGCGCTGGGCGTCGTGCTGGTCGCCCAGGCCGTCCAGCGAGATCATCACGCGGATGCCGCCGGCCTTCAGGGTCTCGACAAAGGCCGGCGGCAGCGTGACCCCGTTGCTGAGCAGGGTGGCGTACAGCCGCAGCCCGCGCGCGGCGGCCAGCTCGCGGGCGTAGGCGTGCAGGCTTGCCACCAGCCGGTGGTTGAGGCTGGCCTCCCCGCCCGCGTACTTGAGCTTGACGGCGGGGAAGCCGTGGGTGACGGCGGATTCGACGACGGCGTCCACCGCGGCCCGGCCGGTGGACTCGTCCATGCCCTCGGCGGACTTGTTCACGTAGCAATACGGACACCGCAAATTACACGCGTTCGTCACGTGCAGCCAGGCGGTCAGCACCTCGCCGTCAAGGAATTCCGGATTCTGCGGCTGCCCGGCGGGGTGAATCATCCCGGCCCGGCTCAGGCGGGCACACGTCTCCGCGACCTCGTCCGCCCGCCCCGGCCACGCGGCCTGCACGCCAGCGAGAGCCGCTGGCCGCTGGAAACAGCGGAAGATCCGATACGCGTCGTGGTTGACCACGACCCCGCTGCCCCGCGCGACGGGGTTGAACAACAGCCGGTGATCCGCGTCGAGCGGTATCTCAATAACCTCTCCGCCACACACCCAGCGGCCGGAAGCGCCGGCGACCGGCGGCGCCTTTTCGTCCTCGAGGCGCTGGTCGTCGCTGACCGGGCAGGCACAGTCCTCACAACCGTGCAGCAATAGCTCGCGCCCGCCGGGCAGATCGAGACTCGATATGACGACCGGCCGGCGCGCGGGCTGTGCTGGTCTCATGTCCCACGCCTCTCTGGACGGTGGCGTTGATGTCACCGGTCATTAATACAGCTCTTCCAGGTGGGCGAGCAGCAGGGTAGAGCCTTGCTGGCCGCTCCACGCGTTGCGCAGCTCAGCTTGCCACTGCATGCGGATTTCTTCGGGCAGCTTCCAGATAAGGTCCTCGAATGTCTGAAATTCCGCCGGGATGGCGGCGGCGCCGGATGATCCCACGAAGCTTTCCGCCACTTGGGCGAAACCCTGTTTGTAATGCTCCAGGGCGGTATTGAGCCGGCTTTCGTCCCCAGAGGCCAGCCAGTCGTGGATGCCCAGGTGGCCTCGGACGAGATTCCACCGGCCCTTGAGGTCGGGGAAGTCGTACTGCGACATGACCTCCTCAATCTCAGGCGCCCGGTCAAAGATTCGCTCACGGTAGGTGAGCCAGCCCGTCTGCGCCCAGGCCCGGTAGCTCAGCTCGACGTACTCGACCAGGTTCGCGAACCAGAACCACCCGTCGGACAACTCCCCGGCCAGCTTGATTCCGTCGGCCAGGTACCCCAGGCCGGCCACGAAGTCCTCCTGGCCGAAGATCCGGCCCGCCCGGTTGAGCGCCGAGGGCTGAGCCCGGACGTACAGGTCACGGCACAGGTCGAGGGACAGCTTGATGAGCTGCTTGGCCTGCTTGATGGGATCCTTGGCCGGAAGGATGGTGATGTCGTCCTGGGCCGCCTGAAACAGGCAGATCGCCTGCTCCTGGTAGACCATCCCCAGCCACGACCAGTCCCGCTGACCCTGGAAGATCTGCTCGGCCGCCGCGTACGCCTTCCAGGCGCGCTGGAACCGCCGCTCGTAGCGATAGACCTCGCCGCATACGCTCCAGGAGATACCTTCCTCCTGATACCGGCCCAGCCGGTGCCGGACCTTGATCGCGGCCTCCACCAGGTTCGTCCCCTCCCGGTACTGGCCGCTGAGACCTTTGATGTAGGCCCAGTTGGTCTGGATCGAGGCCATCTCCTCCCGGTCCTCGTCCGACCCTCCCGCTGCCAGCGTCTGCGAGATCACGTCACGGGCCTGCTGGTAGGAGTCGTCGGCCTCCTCCCACCGGCCCACGTTGCGGTAGTAGAAACCCAGTTCCTTGTGTGCGGCCGCGATCAGCTTCGGCCGATCGGGGGCCGGCACCTGCCGGACCTGATCCAGCGCGTCGAGGAAGTACGCGGACGCTTCGCGGACCCGGCCGCGGATGCGCATGCAGGCGTTGCCGCACAGGTTGGCCAGGCGATAGCGCTGGAGAGGGCTGGCGCTATCGGCGGGCAGTCTCTCCAGAAGGTCCATCGCCGTTCTCGGCTGCTCGCCCCGGACGAGATAGTCGGCCATGCTCAGGCCAACGTCAAGATGGAACCCCCGCCCCTCATCGGTGGTCAGCCAGTCGCGGAAACCGTTGATCATCTCCCCGATGACGTCGCCGGGGACATAGGCGTGGGCGCCGACCGGAAGGAACCGCTGCATCTCGAAGGCCAGCAGGTCCTGGAACAGAATGTCGTGCTCCAGCCTGGCCTGGTCGAACAGCGTGATGAAGCGCGAGCAGCCCTCGGCGAAGTCGCACAGGATCTCGTAGTACAGGCCCACCGCCTTGAACTGGCCTAGTTCTCGCTTCTGCGCGTCGAGTCTGGCAGCCTCTTCGATAAACCGGGCCTGGTCTTCAGTCGGGGGCGCCGGCGGCGCCGCGGCATCCAGCCGCCGCGGCCTGTCCCACCGCTGCAACGTCTGGTCGAGGGCGGCCTGCCAGGCTTCGATCTCCGCCTCACGCCTGCTGGTCAGATCGCGATAGATGCGGACGGCCTCCCGCCACAACTGGCGCCGCCAGAGCTGGTCCTGGTCGTGCAGCGGGATGATACGCCGGGCGAGTTCTTCGGCCACGGCGTCGTGCAGGGTGACGTAGTGGCGGTTGGCCCGCGGCCGGATCCAGGGAATCCGCAGCAGCGCCTGCCACGCCTCGCTGCCCTGCATGGCCTCCCAGTCCGGCAGGTCGTTCATAAGACGCTGCCAGATCGACTGACTGACGCTCTCCCGCACCACGGCCAGCCGCTTGATGGTCTCGTGCCAGAAGTCTGTCTCCCGGTAAGGGGCTACCACACGGCGCTTGAACGCCTCATGGAGACTCGCCCCGGCCTCGGTCATGTCCTGCTGGTAGGGGAGCACGCGCTCGATCTCGGCGAGTGGCTTCCCGGCTTCCTCAGGCAGTCCCTCGTCCTTGAGATAGGCGATGGTGAAGGCCAGCCAGAGCGGGTGCCCCCGAGTCAGCAGGACGATCTTCTTCTGCTCGCCCTCGCTGAGCCCGGAGGCGACGCCGCTGCTCTGCACGTAGGCCAGCGCCGCGTGCCAGGCGAACTCGCCCAGCGTGATGGTCGTAACCGGGATGTTCTGGTAGGGGTCTTCCAGCTCGTTCTTGAGCGCGTCCACCTTGCCGTCTATGACCGGTCGGCCGGACAGGATGAACAGCGTGGCTGGCAGCGCCTTCATCCACTGTGTCAGCGTCAGTAGCAGGTACATACCGCGGATAGCTTCCACCGTGTCGAAGATCATGACCACGGATCGGCCCGGGCTGTCCTTGATGAACCTTTCGTAGCACGTGACAAAGACCCGCTTGATCCGCCCGAGATGGCTGACCACCGTCTCCTGACCCACCCGCGGCCGCGTGTAGTTCGGAAGCTCGGACAGGTACTCCAGATATGGCCCGAAGTATTGGTTGAGCGGGTCCAGCCGGTGGGCTACCAGCCGCTCCAGGTTCGACAGCAGCCAGTACTCCGAGTCGTCGATGTCCACCGGGTCTAGCCAGATCGTCGTCGGCTCGGCGGCGCTGGTCTGCGCCATGTGCCGGACGAGCTGGGTCTTCCCGACTCCGCCGGGACCGTAGAGCAGCACGGCCCGGCTCTCGCCGCGTTCGGAAACCCTGGCCGCTTCCCGGAGGATCTGTTCCTCCTCGACGCGCCTGATATACGGCGGGAAGAGGGTCTCTTGGTTCACGCTCAGCTCCTAAAGCGGCGTTGCCACGATCTCGACCAGCCGGGTGAACAGCCCGTCAACCGCGCTGACGGTTTCCTCCAGCTCTTCGTCGCTCCTGATCCGTTCCGTCGCATACTCTCGCAGCTCATCCACCGTGTAGGCAGGAGATTGCAGCGCGCGGGACAACGTACGCGCGGATTCGCTCAGCCGTTGCTCCATCTCGGCCGGATTGCGCAGCCGTAGCACGTTGGCCTCGTGCCACAGGCTTTCCACGAGTACGACGACCTGTTCCTTGCCCTCCAGCCGCAGGGCCCAGATCTCGACGAACTTGCGGGCCTCGCTGTGTGCCTGGGCCTGCTGCTCCTCCGACCGGTAGTAATGCCGGTACAAGAGCCGGCGGATCGCCGGGTGAATCTCCTGCCAGGGCTCGTCCAGCGGCCGCCAGAGCAGGGCGGTGCCGCTGATGGCCTTCGAGAGGTGTTCCAGGTTCCAGTGCTGGTCGCGCAGGCACCTGCTGAACGCCTCATCCGATTCATAGTGGTGGCTCAAGTGAGACCGGGTGAAGAAGCGGTAGGGCGCTAGCACACGGAAGGCATGGGCTAGCGCCAGTAGCGCCTCGTCTCCGTCCGCCTGGCCGCCGGGAAACAGGCTCTGTCGCGCCAGTAGCTCGTTCTGGATGTAGGGGCCGGTGAGGTCGTCGAAGAGTCCCTGGGTGCCCAGGCGCTGCAGGCCGAGCCATTGCTCGCCCTTGATCCAGTCCAGGCACCGGACGAGCAGAGCGGGCAGCCCTTCGGTCAGCCGGTGGGCACGCAGGGCGTTCTGCTTGTAATCGTCAGTGCGGAAGACGCGCTTCATCTCCTCACCCAGATCCCGAAGTGCCTGTTCCACCACGTCGGTGCTGAACTCGGTCAGCGGGAGCTGCGATACCCGTGGGGGAGGCGTTACTCCGCGCCACTCGTCCTTCCGCCGGCTCGCGACGATCAGCGAGAGCCGCACGTCGATGTTGCCGGCCTCCTGTACCAGGCGGTACACCTGACTCAGCGCGGACCGAACGGTAACGGCCGTCTGCCGGTCCATCAACTCGGCGCCGTCCAGCAGGCACAGATGCGGTCGCTGGCCGCCGGCCACGGCCTTTGCGATACGAGTAGGCGCGTCCGGTCCCACCGTGACCGGCGGTTCCAGGCCGAACAGCAATCCGAGCACCGCCGCCGGGCTGGCGCGCACCTCTGCCGTCTCATCGCGCAGGTCCACCAGTCGCCTGACCCAGCCAGCCAGCCCCGGGTCCGCCGCGATGCGGCGCAGGAACCAGGTCTTGCCGAGTTGCGGCGGCGCAATTACCAGCCAGAAATGCGGGCCGCTGGCGTTGGTGACACCGCGTAATACCTTTTCCAGCTCATCTTCGCGGTTGCGGAACCTGGGCACGGCTGACCCGGGATTTACCTGATCGTACATCGCCCCGTTCCCGACGCCCGGCTCTCGCGGACAGGCTATGGCCGGCTCCTCCTCCCGCCAGAGCCGGCCGATCAGTTCCTCCAGCGATTCCTCCCAGTCCTCCACGTTGGTCAAATCCAACCAGTCGTAGTTTCCCAGGAAGCCGGCATCGGAATCGGGAGTGGGAACGATGTGCAGCACGTGAATGAAGCGACGATCGGGATCGTCACGCTGGAGACGCTGTTCGAGCCGCATCGCGAAATCCCGTTCCCGGCGGCACCAGTCCGAGGCAAGGAAGGCGGGTGAGAGCAGGATGAGAAAGGCATCCGACCGATGGATCGCACCCTCTATCTGCCTGATGAACTCCCGGCCCCGCCGCCGGGGATCTTCCCAGCGGAACACATCGAAGTCTTTGCTCTCGAGCCACCGAGCGATCTGGCCGGCTACTTCGTTGTCCTCTTCGGCGTAGCTCAGAAAGAGCACGGTCTCCCTCCCCCTTACGTGACGTGCCCTGAGTTCCCGCCCAGCGCCAGCCGACGTCATGCCCGCCCAGGGGACATGACACAATTACTCGAACAATTTGTCGAATTGTGAAACTTTCACCCAGCAAAAATCTAGATGACCGGCTTGCTGGGCGCAACCATGGAGAAACCTCAGACGGGCCGGTATCCGTGCATAAACTGCTGCCCGGTGACCGGCCAGCGTTCGCCCCCCGGGCCCTGGACGATCCAGTCATCGGGCCGGGCCACGGCCTTCCCCTCGATCGTCCGCAGGACAGTGACCTCGTTCACCCGCCAGGCCCTGACTGTGCCGGTGCGGCGCCAGCGATCGCCGTCCAGCCGCTCGTGAGTGGCCCGGAACTCCTGGTCGCGTATTGTCCGCTCAACCCCGCCCTCGTCGACGACCCGCCAGTCGCCGCTAGCGCCGGTCAGGCGCCCGCCGGAGACGTGAGTCCAGGCCCGGTCGGACCGGAGCCGCTCGGCCCGAACCTCACCGATCCGGCGGAAGTCCCTGGCGGCGGAAGGCCCGGCGCCGGCCAGGACCGGCATGAAACCGACCGCCTCCAGCCGCGCGAGCTGGGACTTGATGTCAGCGCAGATGGCCTGCCGGGTCTGCGCCGGCAGGTCGGACCAGGATCGCACGTTGCGGTTGACCAGTGTCGCGTAGTCGTCCTGTTCGCCACGGGCCGGCACCCGCCAGCCGGCCTGGCGGCGACGCTCGTACCACCGGCTGTGCTCCCGGCGGGCCACCTCCTCGATCTCGCCCTGGGTCAGCTCGACGAAGCTCCCGGCCACGACGGCCCGGCTCGGCACCCAGCACCTGTCCTGCGCGGCGACGGCCGCCATGACCGATCGGAGCTGGAGGATGTTGTCCTGGCGGATGAACTCGTCCAGCTCATCCCACGGCCGGCGGGCGGGCTCGTTCGCCGCGCCGGGAGCGGCCGGGTGCAGCAGGCGGTAGCTTTCGTGCCAGTGCCGGGCGATCCTGGTCCAGGCGTCCTCCGGGGGGTCTCCTGCCACGAGGAGTGCCCGCTGGAATGGCTGGAGCCGGTCGAACGCGGGGCCAGTGATCCCAGCTCCGTCCGAGGACAGCACGAAGACCGGTGTGCCGGGGTGCAGCCGGGCCACCCGGCCAGCCTCGTGCAGGTCCACAGGCGAGGCCGGCCCGGCGATCACGACAGCGATCTGTCTGGCCCCAGCCCTGTCGTCGAGGGCCCTGTCATCGAGGGCCCTGTCGTCGAGGCTCATCCCCTCGCGGCCGATCCCGTCGACGCCTGTGCCGCCGGAGGCCAGGCCGTCGAGGAACCCCAGTAGCTGGTCGTGCCAGTCCTGCGCGCGGGCCTCGACGTCGGGCAGCGCCGCGACGACCGGTTCGGGGCTCGTGGCCCTGAACTCGCGCAGCAGGTCATCGGCCCGCCGGTCGAGGATTACCACCCGGTGGGCCGGGCGCGCGCTGGCCGCGTCCCCGGCCACCCGGTCGCCCCCGCCCGCGTCGCTGGCCGAGCGCCTCCCGGCGGCTGCAGCCTCGGCCAGGCCCTGCCGCTCCCACACCCGGCGGGCGAACTCCAGCAAGATCGCCAGCGCGAGGGTACTGTCGCCGCATAGCAGGACCTGCCGGGGCGCGAGCGCGAGGATCTGGCTCACCAGCCCGGACGCGGTCGATTCCGGCGGGCTTAAGGCGTCCTCGAACCAGAAGTCCGACGAGCCGGCGTGCCGGCCCCGCCAGGCGTCGGCGTGCCTTGGGTCATCGACGCGCGCGACCAGGTGCGGCGGCTCGTCCGGGTTGACCCGGCTACGGCCGAGGATCAGCTTGGCCGTGCCCAGTACCGCCTCGTTGTCCGCCAGGTCGGGACGCAGCGCGTAGAGGTAGCGCAGCTGCGGTCCGCGGAGCCCCTGAACCATCGGCGCCAGCACGCGCGCCGACGCCGGGTCGCCGATGACGATCTGTGCGCCGGTGGCGCGGGCCTCGTCCAGCAGCGGGTGGCGCCGGTCAGGCTCGATCACCACGACCCGGCTCTCACGCCCGGCGGACGTCAGGCGGCGCAGCAGGGGCAGCGTCATCGCGTCCAGGCCGGTCAGGATCGTCGCGTCTTTCACCAGGCTGGCGCGCAGCCGGCCGATCGGCTGCCGCCACAGCACCGCAGCCACCGACAAGGCGCCGACCAGGGTGGCGCCCAGACACACCGCGCGACCGAGCTGCAGGGCCAGCGGCAACTGCCCCGGGCACGTCGTGCCTGGCCCGTAGCGCGGCTCCAGCGCCCCCACGTAAAGGCTCATCACCCAGCCGGCCACGGCGGTGCGGCTCTGCCCGCCACGGCACGGGGCCAGGGACGCGGTGCCGAGCACGGCCCCGATGATGACCATCGCTGCCACGATGATCAGCCCGGTCTCCTGCGGGCTCCGCCGCCTCGGCCACCAGAACAGCACGGCCGCCGCCAGCCACAAGACCACGACGACCACCAGCGCCCCGTCGTGGTTCGGCCGCAGCCAGGTCCGCCACCAGGCCTGATCCCGGTACAGCCAGGTGGGATCTCGCGCGGACACCCAGGCCCCCCAGGCCAGATAGCAGGTGACCGCGACCGCGAGGATCAGCGGCAGCACCCAGGCCACGCGGCGGCCCCGGCCATGTGCCGCTGGCGACGTGCGCATCGCTATCCGTCCGCGGGCCGCTGGCCGCCCGCGCGTCGCCGCACCTGGGCTGGAGCCCCAATCATCACGGGCTTACGCTGCCACAGCAGGACGACCCAGGCTAGAGGAACTTGCTGGAGGCGGCCGGTGGCTGACCTTGATGGCCTCGATCAGGAGGAGCGCGCGATCGTGGCGCTGGTGCGCGAGTTCGTCGACGCCGACGTCAGGCCGGTGGCGCGCGAGCTGGAGCACGCGGACCGGTACCCAGGCGAACTCATCGACCGGATGAAGCGGCTGGGGGTGTTCGGCCTGGCCATACCCGAGCCGTGGGGCGCTGCCCGGGTCAGCACATCCTGCTTCGCGCTGGTCACCGAAGAGCTCGCCCGGGGCTGGATGAGCCTGGCCGGGGCCATGGGCGGCCACACTGTGGTCGCCACGCTGATCGCGGCCTTCGGGACCGGCGAGCAGAAGCAGCGCTACCTGCCGCGGATGGCCACCGGCGAGATCCGGGCCACGATGGCCCTGACCGAGCCGGGCGGCGGCTCCGACCTGCAAGCCATGCGGACCACCGCCCGCCGCGACGGCGAGCGGTACGTGGTGAACGGCTCGAAGACCTGGATCAGCAACGCCCGGCACGCCGGCCTGACCGCGCTGCTGTGCAAGACCGACCCGGCCGCCCGGCCGCCGCACGCCGGCATCAGCATCCTGCTGGCCGAGCCGGGGCCCGGGTTCACGGTCTCCCGCGACTTGCCCAAGCTGGGCTACAAGGGCGTGGAGAGTTGCGAGATCTCCTTCGACGACTTCGAGGTGCCCGCGGGCGCGCTGCTGGGCGGCCGGGAGGGCGAGGGCTTCAGCCAGATGATGCGCGGCCTGGAGATCGGGCGCATCCAGGTCGCCGCCCGCGCCGTCGGAGTCGGCCGGGCCGCCCTCGAAGACGCGCTGCGCTACGCGCAGCAACGCGAGGCCTTCGGCCAGCCGATATGGCGGCACCAGTCCGTCGGCAACTACCTCGCCGACATGGTCACCAGGCTGACCGCCGCCCGCCAGCTCGTGCTGCACGCGGCGCGGCGCTTCGACGCCGGGCAGCGAGCCGACATGGAGGCGGGCATGGCCAAGCTGTTCGCCTCCGAGGCGGCCATGCAGATCGCGCTGGACGCCGTCCGCATTCACGGCGGCTACGGTTACTCGACCGAGTTCGACGTGGAGCGCTACTTCCGCGACGCGCCCCTGATGATCGTGGGCGAGGGCACCAACGAGATCCAGCGGAACGTCATCGCCCGCCAGCTCATCCAGCGCAACTCGGTCGCGCCGTGACCTCGCGTCCAGGAACCGGGCCTCCCGAAGCCGGGCCTCCCGAAGCCGGGCCTCCCGGAGCCGGACTCCCGCTCGTGGGGATCACCGTGGTCACCGTGGAGCACGCGGTGGCCGCGCCGTTCGCCACCCGCCAGCTCGCCGACCAGGGCGCCCGGGTGATCAAGGTCGAGCGGCCGGGCGGTGACTTCGCCCGGCGCTATGATCGCAGCGTTCTCGGCCAGTCCAGCTATTTCGTCTGGCTGAACCGGGGCAAGGAGAGCATCGAGCTCGACCTCAAGACCGCCGGCGGCGCGACGGTGCTGGCCGCACTGCTGGCCCGGGCGGATGTGTTCGTGCACAACCTGGCGCCGGGAGCGGCGGAGCGGCTGCGGCTGGCCGCGTCCGAGTTGCGCCAGCGGCATCCGAGGCTGATCACCTGCGCGATCTCCGGCTACGGCGGTGAAGGCCCCTACCGCCAGAAGAAGGCCTACGATCTGCTGGTCCAGTGTGAAGCCGGGCTGCTGTCCGTCACCGGCACGCCCGGCCAGCCGGCCAAGGCCGGAATCTCGGTCGCGGACATCGCCACCGGGATGTACGCCTGTACCGGCGTGCTCACCGCCCTGTACGAACGGGAGCGCACCGGACGTGGCGCCAGCTTCGACGTCGCTATGCTGGATGCGCTGGGCGAATGGATGAGCCAGCCGTTCTACTACACGGTCTACGGCGGGCACCCGGCCCGGCGGACCGGCGCGCGGCACTCCTCCATCTCCCCGTACGGCCCTTACACCGCGGCGGACGGCAGCCAGATCTTCATCGGCCTGCAGAACGACCGGGAGTGGGCCATCTTGTGCGAGAAGGTGCTGGCCCAGCCCGGGCTGGCCGATGACCCCCGGTTCCGCACCAATCCGGACCGCGTGGCCCACGACGAAGAGCTGACCCGGATCATCGAGGCCGCGCTGGCCGGGATCCCGGCGGGCGCGCTGACCGGCCTGCTGGACGAGGCCGGCATCGCCAGCGCCAGGCTGCGCACGCCCGCCGAGTTCGCCGCCCATCCGCAGCTCGCGGCCAGGGACCGGTGGCGCGAGGTCGAGTCCCCTGCCGGGCCGGTGCGGGCGCTGCTGCCGCCGGTCAGCATGGCCGGGCGCGAGCCCGCGATGGGCGCCATCCCCGCGGCCGGGCAGCACACGGCGGCCATCCTGGCCGAACTCGGGCTGGCCGGACTGGCCGGGCTGGCCGGCTCCCACCCGGACCCGAGGTCAACGGAAGCTGGCCGCCCGGTTCCGCCTGTGGGATAACCTGTCCTGTCATGGCAGCGGGCGGGGAGTCGAGGTGATTGGTGAGGCGCCGCGGGAACCGTCTCTGACTGGGACATTTATCGTGACATTTACCGGGACGTTCCGAGTTCGTAACCAAAACATGGCTCGTTCGTATCTCCAACCGGGCCGGGGCACCTACCGGGATCGGGCACCATGGGGAGGACCTGTCGTGATCTCAGCAGAGGCTCGTTTACCTGGTGACTTCTCCCGAGAACAGGCCCGCTAGGTTTCGTGCGATCACGTCAAGACCAGTTCGCTGGCACTTGGCGGTTCTCATCGCCTATACCGGCGCCGGGATGCTCGTTTCCTGGCCCCGGTCTACCTACATCTTCAACCACAAGTTGCCGGCCAGCCGGGACGCCGCGTCCTACGTCTGGGGTTTCTGGTGGGTGGCCCGCCAGGTCAGGCACCTGTCCAATCCCTGGTTCACCCACTATCTGGCCGCGCCCATCGGCGCGAACCTCGGGTTTCATGCCCTGATGCCGCTGGAGGACCTGGTGATGATGCCCATCACCATGGCCTTTGGCCCGTCGGCCTCGTACAACCTGCTCAGCCTGCTCATGCCGGGCCTGCTGGGCTACGCGATGTACCGGGTCGGCCGGCTGTGGCTGCCCTCCCAGGCCGGTGCGATCGCCGCGGGGGCGTTCTTCGGTCTGTCCTCCATGATGATCTGGCGGAGCTGGTACCACCTGAACATCGCGGTCGGGGTCCTGTTCATCCCGCTCGCCCTGGAGGCAGCGGTGCGGCTGCGGCGGCGTCCGACCTGGGGCCAGGCGGTGATTCTCGGCTTGGTCCTGGCCGCGTCGCTGCTGAGCGACCAGGAGATGTTCATCCTGGTCATGATCGTGACCGTGGCGGCGCTGGTGCCCTACCTGATCTCCGGCTCGCCGCTGGACCGGCGGGACGCACCGGCTCCCCGCGGCTCACCGGCCGAGGCCACGGCAGCACCCGGCGACCGGCGGGACGTGGAGGCTCTCCCCGGCTCGCCGGCCGATGCCAGGGCAGTCCCCGGTCCTCTCGCGGGACCTGGCGTACCGGCCCAGCCGGGAACGGCAGCGTCGATGGCCGCGTTGTCCTCCGTCACACCGGAGGCGGCGGCCACGACGGCGGCAGCGGAAAGGCCGGAACCAGCGGCAGCGGAAAGACGGGAACCGGCGGTCGCAACGTCTCTGGCAACCCGGACAGGCGGGACGGCTGCCCCGGCCGCCGCCCGCGCCGCCACCGGAGGTGCGAGCCGCCCCGCCCGGGACACGATCGAACTGGTCGTTCGCAGGCTGTGGCCGCTGGCTCTGGCCGGCCTGATATTCGTCGTGGTGGCTAGCCCGCAGATCGCCGCCATGGTGCACCAGACCAGGACCGGCGGCGCGACCTCGCCGCCGGGCACGCTGGCCGTGGACTACGCGGTCTCCGGCATCGGGTTCCCGGAGATGTTCGCCGCCTCGCCCCGGATCAATGACTTCGGGCTCCACTGGCTGGACGTGCTGATGTACCGGGGGCCGGTGCACGACGGAGTGCAGACGTTCGGCCTGCTGGTCAGCGTCCTCGCCGTGCTGGGCCTGGTGGCCTGCTGGCGGCGGCGCAGCGCCCGGCTGCTGGCGCTGTTCTGGCTGGGCCTCATCCTGCTGACGCTCGGCGCGAACCTCAAGTTCGGGGGCCGGGTGTACGTGCCGGTCGCCTACGTCTCACACGGCGTGCGGCTGTCCGCGATCATGCCGTATTCCTGGTTCGTCAACATCCCATTCCTGCAAGGCTTCCGCGAGGCGGCCAGGATCTCGATGCTCGCCCTCGTGCCGGCCGCGCTGCTGGCCGGCGCCGCCGTGAACTGGCTCCGGTACCACGCGGCGCCCGCCCTGGTGGTGGTGGCGGCGCTGGGGATTTTCGAGGCGGGCTGGAGCGGCAATCCGGACGTCGGCACCATGCCCACCGCGCTGCCCAGGCTGGACGCGCCGATCGCCGCCGACCATTCGTCCTCCATCGTGGTGGACGTCCCGTTCGGGCTGCGGGGGGGCGTGCCGATCCGGGGAGAAGGCGCCGCGTTCAACCCCGAGGCGCAGAACCTGGCCACCGCAGACGGTCACCCGCGCGCCGTGGGCTTCCTTTCCAGGCTGCCGATGAACCTGTTGCACACCATCCAGAGGGAGCCGTTCTACCACGGCCTGCTCGAAGCTCAGATGTACCCCAAGACGCTGTCCCCGCTTCTGGCGCAGCGACCGCCCTCGCCCCAGATCCTCACCGACCGCAGGAACGCCAGCCAGATGAACATCGGCTGGGTCATCGTCTGGTCGCGGACTCCGGTGATCCTCCGCTACCTGCGGGAGACCGGCTTCGTGTTCGCCTACCGGGCAGATGGCGCGCTGGTCTACCGCGCCGCCGCGGGGAGCGCCTCACCCGGACCCGGCGCGATAGCCGCGGCTCCCGGCCAGGGGAGCAGCCAGCCGGCCGCGAGCCGCGGGTAACCAGCGATCAACCGGCTACCAGCGGTCTAGGCCTTATACCGTTTGCTCATATCGATGGCGGCAGGCCGCCGATCACACGCAGGATCGGCTCCACGCCGTTGGGCACGTTGGGGGTGGCGAGCACCTCGCCGTCCTGATCGATGACCGGCACCTGGGAGCTCTTGCGGTGCACGTCGATTCCGACGTAGACAGACATTGCCGGCCTCCTTTCCGAGCTCGAATGTCACCCGGAGCATCGCGCTACCGGGCTAAGCAGGAAAGGGGGGCCGGCCTGACGCCCGGCCCCCATAGAGTCAGGTCACAGGACTTACCACTAACCGCCCCCGGAGCCGTGAGCCTGTTTATGACACCAAAAGCGGGTGAGGCGCTTCCGGTCGCCCGGCCCTAGACGGGTTCCCACCGCCACCCGTTGTTGTCCTCACACCTGATCTTTTCGCCATCGCCAGCGACCCCGTAAGCGCCATGATCGGAATCCCGGCAGAACTCCCCCGGCTCGTAACAGTTCCCAGAGTCCGTTTTCGGATAACAAGCAGGCTGCGGCGGAGCGGTGGTCGTCGGCGGTGGCACGTAACGGTGGTGGCGCGGTCTCGGCTGGGACCGGGTGGGTGTAGGGGGAGGGGCTTGGGATTGAGTGCGTGTAGGGGAAGGGACTACGGGCGGAGCTGAGCCGAGCAAGGACGGTGACGGTGCCGCTGTCGGAGGCGGTGACACCGGCTGATTCACTGGGGTGCTGGACCCGGAGCAGGCGTTGGCTATGGTCCCGATGATGAACAGCAGGACGATGATGACTAGCGTTAACAGGCAACCGCGCCCGGATGGCTGCCGAGCCTTCTGTGCCACTGGAGTTCCCCCTCTTCAGTTCCGGGTGTTGTTCGACGTTGCCTTGAGCCGATTGCAGCAGCCGGTTTGCGATATGCCGTTAACGATTCCGGCACCGAGCTGCGGCCTCTGGAGTCCTATGATTGATAGGACAGTTTTCATGGTGCCACACTTGTGCCTTGCGCTTCTGTCCCGAGCGAATGCTCGTCGCCACTGAACGCTGCATCGAGTACACCGCATTATCGATGGGATGCAAAGCGCGGCGAGCCTTCTTGATCGGCTTGGGCGTGATCGCCCGCTTCACTGCCCGCCCCCGGGTGGACGGCCCGACGAACACTGCGCGGAATGAGTAGCCTTGAGAAGAAGCCCACGTCAACCTCCCCCGAACAGACCAGGATCAGACTATGCCCGCGCTCGACTCCCTGCTGAGAAATCGGGAAGCAGGCTGCTTACATAGGCACGATCGTCTCGGGGGGTGGTCCAGGCGCGCGGGCCTTCGCTCGACCACCCATCAGGTGACTAACTAAGTGATGATCGCGGCAACTGCCAGCGGACGACGATGGACGTCGACGGACGGTAAGGGCAGTTCAACGACCAGCCGTAGCAGGTCAGAAGCGCGCGAGCTTTCCTGAGAAGGAAGAGGTCCACACGCAGCGGGCGCTGGCTGGACCAGCAGGGAGTACAGCAACCGGCACGTACAGCCGCTACCTCGGACAATGGTCAAACACCCGATGAGACGTGGGCGAGATTGGCGGGTGTCGGCCGTGCCGACAGTTCGGGACGAAGAGGCTCATGGCGCGCGAAAGCGCTGCGGGTGGGTGAGGGCCGGCTATCGGGGCCTGTTGTTGCCTGCTGGCCGCGTGGGCCAGCGTCGTCCCGCTGATGATCGTTGATGGTGCGCCAGGATGTTCGTGGCGCCGGGAAGACGGGGGCACTTAGTGTAACAGGGTGAGTGCGTATCGTTAGGGGCTGTGCGGTCCGCTCAGGGCTGTGAGGCTGCCGAACCGTCTGCGGTGCGGGGCTGATTGCCGGGTGTGTGGAGGCGGTAGTTGTGTTCGGCCCGGTCCAGGCGGGAGATGAGCGCGTCGGGGTAGCGGGTGGTGATGATGACCCGGCGGCTGACCGCGAACTTCGGCCAGGCGATGAGCTGGCGGGTGTAGCAGCCGTACATGATGACCCACTGCGGGCGCTGGGCCTGGAGTTGTTCGGCGGCGGCGTAGCCGTCGCGTTCATGGTGGCGCGCCGGGCAGCCCTGGTCCGGGTCGGGGTCTGCGGTCGGGCCGGGGCCGGGTGGTCGGGTGGTCATGGGAGGACGTCCAGGCTGGCCGGGGTGGGCATGGTGCCGGGCTGCCAGGGCATGGGGCCAGGAGCGGGGCGCAGGCCAGTGCTGGCGAGGGCAGCGATGGCTTCTTCGAGGGCGATGGTGGCCAGGTGCCGGCCCAGGCAGGCGTGGGTGCCGGCGCCCCAGGCCAGCGTGGCGCGGTGGGGCCGGGGCAGGGCGGACCGTCCGGGCTGGGCGGTGCGGGCGGGGTCGTGTTCGGCGGCGTGGATGACCGGTAGCACTGCCGCGCCGGCCGGGATGGTGGTGCCGTCCAGCATCACCGGCTCGCGGGTGCAGCCGGGCAGGGCGAAGGTGAAGTGCGCGGCGTAGCGGATTGCCTCGGCTGTCACCGGTCCGGCCAGGGCGGGGCTGGCCTGGCAGGCGGCCAGGATCGTGGGGTGGCTGAGCAGGTGTGCGGTGATCCGGGCCAGGGCGGGCGCGGTGGTGGGGATGCCGTTGTAGATGGTGGTGACCGCCTCGTGCACGCCGGCCGGGGGCAGTCCGGCGGCCTCCAGCGCGGCGGTCGATTGGGCCGGCAGGGACGGCCCGGCGGGCAGCCCGGCCGCCGTCAGGGCGCCGGTCGCCGGCGGCCCTGGCTGGCGCCGGGCGGGGGTTCGCGCCCGGTTGATCGCCTCGGCGGTGAAGGCGTACAGCTCCTGCCAGGCCGCCTGGACCCGTGGGTGATCGGCCGGTGTGTGCAGCAGCGCGCCGGTGGTGCGGTCGGAGAGCCGGATCAGCGTGGCGGCCTGCCGGGGGGTGTGCAGCCCGGCGGCCAGCAGGACCAGGTCCCGGGTGTAGGGGGTGATGAACACGCGGATCAGGTCCACCGGCTCGCTCGTGCCGAGGACGGCGGCCCGGCTGGTGGCCAGGGCGCGCAGCACCGGCCGGTAGGGCTCGCAGGCCGCGCGCCGCCAGATCGGGTTGAGCACCGCCCGCAGCGCCTCGGCCTGGGGGCTGGTCAACCGGAGCAGCCCGCCCGGCCGCTGCAAGGTGACCCCGGCCAGCGCGTGCGCGGGGGTGATGGCGCGCAGATCCCGGATGACCGGCGAGCGCAGCGCGGCCAGCACTGAGGCCTGCGTGCGCAGCAGCCAAACCTGAGCGCCGCTGCCGGGTACCCGGTAGCGGGGGCAGCCGGCGTCCGGCCCGTGGTAGCCAAACTCCGCGGCCGGCCAGCCGTCCGCTGTGACCGCGTGCGACACCATCCCCGCATCCGCGTTCATGGCATCT
>DASZAD010000171.1:0-20640 GCA_035945415.1 Streptosporangiaceae bacterium | reverse complement strand
AGCGTCTGCCGCGACATCCGGTCGTCGATGCCCGAGGTGGCCTGCCTGATGCTCACCTCGTTCGGCGACGACGAAGCCCTCTTCAACGCGATCATGGCCGGGGCGGCCGGCTATGTGCTCAAGCAGATCCGGGGTACCGACCTGGTGGGGGCGGTCCGCACCGTGGCGGCGGGTGAGTCGATGCTGGACCCGGAAGCGGCCAGCCGGGTCATGCGACGGATGCGCGACCAGGCCCAGCGTGCCGACCCGCTGTCCGGGCTGAGCAGCCAGGAGCGGCGTATCCTTGAGCTGATCGGGGACGGGCTGACCAACCGGCAGATCGGTGAGCGGATGTACCTGGCCGAGAAGACGGTGAAGAACTACGTCTCGGCGTTGTTCGCCAAGCTGGGCATGGAACGCAGGACCCAGGCCGCCGCCTACGCCGCCCGGATTTTCACCGAGGATTCCGGCCCAGCCCAGGACGAGCGGTATCACTGACCGGCTGGCGCTCGCACGCATGGCCCGCAGGGAGTGGGGGACTGAGGGCTGGCGCTCGGGCGCGTGGCCCAGAGGCAGCGTAACGGAAGGGCATGGGCATGGAACCCGTACTGGAGCGGCTCGACGAGGCCGAGTGCCTGCGGCTGATCTCGCCGGGCGGCGTTGGCCGGCTGGCGTACTCGGGCCGGTACGGGCTGACCGTCTTTCCCGTCAACTACCGGGTGCACGAGGGATCCATCGTATTCCGCACCGCCGAGTACAGCCCGACCGGCGAGGATCTGCGCACCGGCATCGCTGACGCCGAGTACCGGGTGGCCTTCGAGATCGATGACATTGACCTGGCCGCGCACGAGGGATGGAGCGTGCTCATTCACGGCCCCGCGCACCACATGGACTCTCTCGGCGAGCAAGCCCTGGCCCGGGAGACCGGCGTTGACCCGTGGGCGGGCGGAGACCGCAAGCATGCCATTCGCATCACCCCGGTGCGTATCACCGGCCGGCGACTCCGCAGGGCAGGCTGATCGCGGCCTAGCCACCGGCAGGCAAGGGAACCCGCCAGTCAAGCTCGGTGCCGCCGCCCTCGGCCGGGCCGGCGCTGAACGTGCCGCCGAGCTGGCTGGCCCGCTTGGCCAGGTTGGCCAGCCCGCTGCGGCGGGCGGTTTCCTTGATCCCGCTACCGTTGTCCGTGACGGTCAGGGCCAGCTCTGAGCCCGCCGTGACGGTGACGCTGACCTTGGTCGCCCCTGAGTGCCTGGCGGCATTGGACAGCGCTTCGCGCAGCACCGCCAGCAGGTGCTCGGCGATGCGGTCGGGGACCAGCGCGTCGAGTCGCTCATCCAGCCGGATGGCGGGAGCGAAGCCGAGGGACCCGGTCATCTCCTCGACTGCGTCCAGGACTCTCGTCCGGATCCCTTCGGGCTCGGCCTGCGCGTGCGACTGCAGGGTGAAGATGGCCGACCGGATCTCCCCGATCGCGTCGTCCAGGGCATCCACCGCCTGGCGGACCCGGTCCGCCGCTTCCCCGTCGGGGAGCAGCCCCGCGGCGCCCTGCAACGACATGCCGGTGGCGAACAGTCGCTGGATCACCAGGTCGTGCAAGTCCCTGGCGATCCGGTCCCGGTCCTCCAGCAGCGCCAGCCGCTGCACGTCCTTGCGGCGCTCGGCCAGCTCCAGGCCGATACCCGCCTGCGCCGCGAACGTGACCAGCATCTCCACCGCCGACGGCGACAGCGGCATCGACCCGCTGCGGCGGCCCGCGGTCAGCACGCCCCGCACCTCCCCCGGCGGCCCCAGCGGGACCAGCACCGCCGGACCGAGACCAAGCTGCTCCCGGGCGACGGTGGCCACCCGCTCGTCGGCACTGAAGTTCTCCACCGCCAGCGGCTTGCCGCTGGCCATCACCAGCCCCGAGGCCGACGCCTTGACCGGCAGCACCAGGCCCAGGGCCTGCCCGGCGCGGCTGCCGACCGCGTGCTCGATCACGAGCTGTTCCCCGCTGCCCACCGGCAGCGCCAGGACCACCAGATCCGCCCCGGACATCTCCAGCGACTGCATTGTGATCAGATTCAGCACGTCACGCGGCTCGTCATCGGACAGGATCCGCTGGGTGACCTCGGCGTTGGCCCGCTGCCACTGCTGCTGCCTGCGCGCCTCCGTGTACAGGCGGGCGTTCTCGATCGCCACCCCGGCGGCGGCCGCCAGCGCCACGACCAGGGTCTCGTCGTCCTCGTCGAACTTCCCGCCGCCGCGCTTCTCGGTCAGGTACAGGTTGCCGTAGACCTCGTCCCTGATGCGTATCGGCGTCCCCAGGAACGACCGCATCGGCGGATGGCCGTGCGGGAACCCGGCCGACCGCGGATCAGCGGCAATGTCCGGGATGCGTAGCGGACGAGGGTTCCTGATGAGCTCTCCGAGCAGCCCCTTGCCTTCGGGCCAGTGGTCGACGCCGGCGATCTCTTGTTCCTTCAGCCCGACCGGGATGAACTCGGCCAGCTTGCCGCCCTCGCCGATGACGCCGAGCGCGCCGTAGCGACAGTCGACCAGGACGACCGCCACTTCTGCGATGTGTTGCAGCACGACTTCGAGGTCGAGGTGGCCGCCGATGGCGACGACCGCCTCCAGCAGGCCGTGGGTCCGGTCCCGGGTTTCCACGACCTTCTGCAGCCGGGCCTGGAGCTCAGTCAGCAGTTCGTCCAGGTGGAGCTGCGGCATCAACGGGCCAGCACCCAGATCTTCCACTATCCGCCCCACAGATGAGGTCCCTCGTCACCGTGAGCATACGCGTTGTCCTGGCGATCATCACGCGTCAGATGCGGTGCTCCAGCCGCAGCGCGAGCAGGGGGCAGGCGCGGACGGTTTCCCTGGCGTCGGCTAGCAGACGTCCTGGCACGGCCGCCCGGGTAATGATCGGATAACCCCAGTCGTCGAGCGTGATCAGCTCGGGCAACAGCTCGGCGCACAGCCCACGGCCGTCGCAGGCGATGGGACCGATGCGGAGCCGTGCTCCGGCGGCCCTGGCCATCACCGGGGCCTGCGTGGCGGGACAGGCAGGACGCTGCGACCGCCGCGGCACCAGCCCTCCGCGTGCTGGCGCAACTCTGCTGCGAAGACGGTCAGGGCGCTGCGGACCAGCCGGACGGCGCCATCGGGGTGATGGCAGGCGCCGCGGCCGTCGACCTGGCCGAGCCAGCGGCGCAGCAGGCGTAGGTCGCAGGTGCGGCCATCGGCGAGACGCTCGACCTGGCCGGCCACCGCGGGGAGGCCGAACCGGCAGGGACCGCACTGTCCGGCGGACTGGCTGGCCAGGTAGCGCACCACCCGGGCGGTTTCCCTGATGCCGCACGCGTCCTCGGGCAGGACCGCGACCAGGCCGGCTCCGGGACCGGCTCCGAGGGGTGCGAGCCCGTCCGCCGAGAACGGCAGGCTCACCGCTGGACCGGCATCGGTCCAGCTTCCGCAGTAGCCGCCGAGCAGCAGGGCCTGCGCGGGGCCGGACGGGCCGCCCGCCAGGTCGAGTATCCGCCGGACCGGGGTGCCGATGGCGATTTCGAGCACGCACGGCTGGCGGACCGCGCCCAGCACGGTGACCAGCATCGAGCCTGGCTCGGCCGGGGTGCCGGCCGAGCGGAACCAGGCCGCGCCGTAGCGGGCGATCAGCGCGAGGTGGGCTAGCGTCTCGACGTTCTGCACCAGCGTCGGCGCGCCGCCCAGCCCACGCTCGTGCAGCCGGGGAGTCGCGGTGGGTGCCGGGATGCCCCGCTCGACCCAGTGCACGACCGCGCGGGCTTCCCCGGCCACGAACCGGTCCGCCGCCGTCACGACCTGGATCCGCACGTGATCGAGACGTGCGCGGCGGCGCTCGGCCACGGCGTCGCCGATGATCTCGCGAACCGAGCGGTGCACGACGATCACCGCCTTCCCGGCGCCGGTCAGCCCGGCCGCGAGCACCGCCCCGTCCAGCACCAGATGTGGTGACCGGGCCATGAGCACCTTGTCCTTGGCGCTGGCGGGCTCACCTTCGGTGCCGTTGGCCACCACGACGGCGGCGCGTCCGGCCGCGACCGCGGCCAGCTTGCGCGCGGTGGGAAAGGCGGCGCCGCCCCGGCCGGTCAGCCCGGCCCGGCCCACTTCCTCGGTCAGCGCCTTCCGGCGCCGCTGGTCCAGGCGGGCGGATGGCGGCGGCCCGTAGCGGGCCAGGTGTGCGGACAGGCTGACCGGCCCGGCTGCGGGACCGGCAGGCAGCAGCCGGGGCAGCCGCTCCGGAGGCATCGGGCCGGGCGGGGGCGGGCCGCCCGGCCCGGCCTCGCACCAGGATGCGCTGGCGGCTCGCATCACTGGTGGACCCTTTCGCTCGGCTGGCGCAGGCCGGGGCGGACCGCCGGATGGCCGCCCGGTTCCGGACCTCTGATCGCGTGCAGCAGGCGGGCGACGAGCGCCGTCGCGACCGCGGTCGCGCAGCCCCACTCGACCAGCGCGACCCACCAGATCCGCAGCTCGGCGCCTTCGGCTGCGGTGAGGGAGTGGACGAAGGCGACCGGCCAGGCCAGATAGGCCAGCCAGTGCACGGCCCGCCAGGCCCGGAAGCCCAGCCGCCGCCGCACCAGGCTGGTGATCAGCACCGCGCCGCCGAGATCAACGGCCAGGGTGCCCAGGCCGATCGCCACGCCCCGGTACGGAGAGACGAACGGCAGCACGGTCGCCGTCCAGCCGATCGTGACGAACGGGTCGAGGATCGCGGTGATCACGTGCAGCACCAGGAAGGCCACCGAGAACAGCGCGAGCGTCCGGTGCAGCTCACCCACCGTGAACCGGGGCCAGCGCCGTGGCGCCGAGCCCATGCGCGCGGCCACGCCGAGCACCATCACCGCGCTGAACGCGACCAGGAGGGCCAGCCCGCTGCCGCGCGAGACGAACCACAGGGCCTGCGAGCCGCCCGCTGCCGCCAGGCTCACGGGCCTGCCTCCCCCGCGGTGCGTCGTTCTGGAGGCGCACCCGGGGTTCGGGCCCTCGGGGGCCGGGAAGACAGCGCGGAGAGGCCGCGGCCCGGCTGAGGCGTCTGGCCCGGCGGCCGTGGTGCCGCCCGGACCCCGGCATACACGTGGCTGCCGGGCGGGACCGGTACTGGCAGCTCCGGCTCAGCGGGCCAGCCGCCGGCGTAGCGCACCGCACCGCGGCGGTCCACCAGCCGGGCCGGCAGGCCGGCGGCGGCCAGCCATTCCTCGGCCCGCACCCCGGCGACGATGGCCGCCGTCGCTGCGGCGTTCGCGTCGGCGCAGGTGGGGGCGGCTACGGTCACAGTGCGCCACGGCCCGCTCGCTGGCCGGCCGGTGGCCGGGTCCACGATGTGATGCAGCACCGCCCCCGCTCGCCGCCACTGCCGGCAGGTGATCGACGAGGTGGCGACGCCTCCGGCGGCCAGCCGGATGAGCTGCGTGCCACCGGGACCGGCTGGAACCGCCCGGAGGGGTGGAGGCGGATCCGGGGCTTCCGTCACGGTCACCGGCCAGCCGTCCCGGGGCGGCGTCCCGCCGACGGCGATGTCGCCGCCGAGGCTGACCAGCACGCCGCCGCCGTGACGACAGGCGGACACGGCGGCCCGGGCGGCCCGGTCCGAGCCGGCCGCCTTGGCCGTGGCGCCCAGGTCGAGCCGGACGCCGCGGGGCAGCCGGAGCAGGCATCCGTCCAGCCGGACCTGCTGCCATCCCGGTACTGGGACCGGCGCGGCAGGCGGGGAGCAGGGGCCGCGCCGGTCGTCAATGGCCGCGAAATCGCGGTCGTAACCCAGGGCGATGAGGGCATCGCCGACGGTCGGATCCACGCGCCCGCCGGTCCACCCGGCCGCGGCCAGCGCGACCTCCAGGAGCTCGGCCAGCCCGTCGCTCACCGCGAACAGGCCGCCGCCAGCCCGGTGCAGCCAGCTCAGCTCGGAATCCGGCCGGAACCGGCTGGCCTGCAGGTCCAGCGTTCTCAGCACATCGTCCACGGCGGCACACACCGCAGCGACATCGGGGGGTGGCCACACCGCCACGACGGCGGTGGTGCCGAGCGCGGCACGGCCGGCCACAACGACCCCGTCGTCGCCAGTGATGATCCGCCGCCACGGAACGGGTCCGGCGCGTCCGGGCGCTGAGGTAGTCATCGCCGTCAGTTGTCGGTGTAGGCCGGGACGTGCCGGACGCGGGTGACGACGGTCTTGCCGCCCGCGCTGCGGGTGGTGGTGGTGGTCACAGTTATGCCGGACGGGCTGGTCGTCGTGACCGAGTGCGTGACCCGCGGGCCGGAGGCGCTGGGAGCGCCGCGGGCGGCTGCGGTGCCGGCGCCCCCTCCCGCGGTCCCAGTCGCGGTGCCGGCCGCGTGGGCCGGGGCTGCCGTCCCGGTGGCCGGGGCGGACTGATGGGCCAAAGCCACCGCTGCGGCCCCGGCGCCCGCGATGAGGGCGGCCGCCGTCCAGTTCGAGACCCGGCGGGCGTGGCGCAGGCCATCGTGGCCAGCCCCGCTTCGTTCGGCTGAAATCAGCCCAGCCGGATCGGCCGGATGCCCGGAATCGGCGGGATGGTCCCAACCAGGGCCGCCGAATGCACGCAGCGGCACCCGTCCCGCGCGGTCGCCGTGATCGGAATCCATGTCTTGCTTCCCTCCGTCGTCTGGCTGCCGGGTTGATAGTGCGCGACCGGCGGTGTGCCGGCCGTGTGAGTTCGGTATGAGCGTTCACATCTCCGGGACCTCCGGCCCTGATCGCCTCCGATGTTCGCGGCATAGCCTCGCGGCATGCGGGTGCTCGTGATCGAGGACGACGTGCGGATGGCACGCCTGCTGAAGCGAGCGCTGGAAGAGGAGGGTCACGCGGCCGACGTGGCCAGGGATGGGCCCGAGGGCCTGTGGATGGCGACCGAGAACCCCTACGCCGCGATCGTGCTGGACGTGATGCTGCCCGGGTTCGACGGGTTCGAGCTGTGCCGGCGGCTGCGGGAAGCGGGCATCTGGGCACCCATGCTGATGCTCACGGCCCGCGACGAGGTCGGCGACCGGGTGCGCGGCCTGGACGCGGGGGCAGACGACTACCTGGTCAAGCCGTTCAGCCTGGTGGAACTCGCGGCCCGGCTGCGGGCGCTGACCCGCCGGGACGACCGGGCGCGGCCGGTCGTACTGTCCGATGGAGACCTCCGGCTTGACCCGGCGAGCAAGCAGGCCTGGCGGGGGACGACGGAGCTTCAGCTTTCACCCAGGGAGTTCTCGCTGCTGGAGTTCTTCCTCCGCCATCCGGGCATCGTCCTCACCCGGTCCCAGATCATCTCCGCGCTGTGGGACTTGGCGTACGACAGTGATTCGAACGTCGTCGACCAGTACGTCAGCTACCTGCGCCGCAAGGTCGACGCCCCGTTCGGCCGTCATGACATCGAGACGGTCCGCGGTCTGGGCTACCGGCTACGGCACGCCGCACCGGGATAGCGCATGTCCATCAGGCTCCGGCTGGCCGCCGTCTTCACGATCGCCGCGGCGGCCCTGTACGCGCTCGGCAGCTGGCTGTTCATCACTGAGCTGTCCTTCTCGCTGCTGCGGGCGATCGACGCGCAGCTCGCCGTGCAGCTCGGTGCCGCCAGCCGGTACCTGCCCGCTCCTGGCCGGCCGGCGCCCGCCCCAGCCCCCACGTCGCCAGGCGAGTACGTGATCCAGGTCATCGACCCTTCCGGCCGGGTGCGCGGTGCCAGCTCCGACGACGGCCGGACCCTGCTGCTGCCGGCCGCGGACCTGAGCCAGGCCCGGCGGCACTCCATCACGCTGACCGTCGCCCGCGAGGATGAGCGGCAGCGGGTCATCGCCGGACCGCTGACCCCCCGGCTGGCCGGGACCGGCTGGGTGGCCGTCGCAGGGGTCGACCTGGAGTCCTACGACAACACACTGGGCGATGTCACGCGGGGCCTGATCATCGGCGGTCTGGTGCTGGTGACCGGGGCCGGCGCCGGCGCCGGCGCGTACCGGCTCGCCCGGGCGGCGCTCGCGCCCGTGGAGCGGCTGCGGCGGGAGGTAGCCGCGCTGTCCGAACGCGACCAGGCGCCCGGCGTGCAGGTCCCGCGCACCAGAGACGAGATCGCGGCGCTGGCCGCCACGATGAACGACCTGCTGGCCCGGCTGCACCGCGCGCTCTCCCGTCAGCGAGCCCTGGTCGCCGACGCCAGCCACGAGCTGCGCAGCCCGCTGGCCGTGCTGGGCGGTGAGCTGGAGTTGGCCGCCCAGCCCGGCCGCAGCCGCGACGAACTCCGCGACGCGGTCAGCCGGGCCGGCGAGGAGACCGCCCGGCTGACCCGGCTCACCGAGCAGCTGCTGTTCCTGGCGCGAAGCGACGAGGACCGGCTTTCCCCGCACCGGCAGCCGGTCAACGTGCGGCTGCTGCTCGGCCGGAGCGCCGAGCAGGCGGGGGCCCGCGCGCGTGAGGCCGGCGTCCGCTGCGAGGTGGCCGCGCCGGCCGGCCTGACCGCGGACCTGGACCAGGACCGGATCCGGGAGGCCATCGACAACCTGCTCGATAACGCGCTCAGGTTCGCACCGGAAGGGTCGGTCATCCGGCTCACGGCCCAGTCCACGGAGCGTGATCTGGTGATCGAGGTCAGTGACAACGGTCCAGGTTTTCCGGAGGAGTTTCTGCCCCGCGCCTTCGAGCGTTTCGCTCGCCCGGACGCAGGACGCACCAGATCTGAGGGGGGAGCTGGCCTCGGACTCGCGATCGTCAGCGCGATCGCGCGCTCCCACGGCGGCAGCGCAATGGCGCGCAACCTGCCAGCGGGTGGTGCCGCGGTTACCGTGACACTGCCCAGCACCGTAGGGGGGAGGGCCGGAAGTGACGCAGATCACAGGTAGCCGCCGAGGGCGCGGTCTTGCCACTCTGGGCGGACTCTGGTGGCGCTGGGCCGGCCGCCGTTTGTCGAGGCGGGCACCATAAGTACCAGCCCCTTCGTTTAGGCTCGATGTCAGGTGTGCCGGGAAGCCTGGTCGGCGATGGTGATAACCGCCGCCCAGTGGACCGGAGCCGCCGATGAGCCTCCATAGCGCGTCCGCGGCGATGCTCTTTGCTCATGGTTGACGGCCTCGCCACGTGCCGGGCTGCCAGATGACGTGGTGGCCGCTGCCGGTCCTGCTGTTCGTCGCCTCGGCAGGGGCTAGCCTGGCCGCCAGCACGGTCCTGGTTTCGCGGCTGGAACGTCTGTGCGCCCGGCTGGGGTTGCCGGCGGCGCTGCTGGGCCTGCTCGCTGCGCTGGCGGCCGACACACCCGAACTCACTTCTGCGGTAACGGCGCTGTCCAGCGGCCAGCATCAGGTCGGGACCGGTGTGGTCCTCGGATCGAACGTGTTCAACCTGGCCGCGCTGATCGGGCTCAGCGCCGTGGTGGCCGGGGGTATTCGTTTGCACCCGCGGGTGGTCATCCTGGAGGGCGCCGTCGCGTTGTGGATGGCCGTGCTTGCCCTCACGGCCGTGACCGGCCTGCTCGGGCCCTGGCTTGCCCTGGCACTCGCCTCGACGGCTCTGGTCCCCTATGTGTACGTCTCGGCCGTGCCCCCTGCCGCACGGGCCCGTACGTTGGTTCCCGGAGGGCTGCGCTCGTGGCTCGCCGAGGCGGTCGCCGAGGAAGAACAGGAGATTTCCCCAGCCCTGGACGCGAGCAAGGACCGCATGGGCGATGCCGGCGCCGCAGTCGTGGCCCTGATCGTCGTCTTGGTCGCGAGCGCGGTCATGGAGCGCACAGCCTCAGCGCTCGGCACGCACTTGCGGGTTCCCGCAGTAATCATCGGCGCGCTCGTGCTAGCCGCGGTCACCAGCCTGCCCAACGCCGTCGCCGCCATCTTCCTGGCCCGCCGCGGACGAGGCACCGCCACCCTGAGCGAGGCGCTGAACAGCAACACCATCAACCTGTTCGCCGGGCTGCTCATCCCCGCCGTGGTGATCGGTGCCGGTGACCTGAGCGGCGCCTTGCCGCTTGCTCTCTGGTACGCCCTGCTCACGCTGGCGACGCTGGCCCTGGCGGTCACCGGGCGGGGGGTCAGCCGCCGCGGCGGCCTTCTGATCATCTGCGCCTATGCCGTGTTCGCGACCACTATCGCGGTGACCGCGATCCAGCCGGCGTTGTGGGGTCCTCACTCACTGAGTCACTCAGCTCGTCCCGTCGTCGACGTCCCGCTGGAGCGGCAAACCCCGGCTGCGCTGACCCCGGCCTGTGGCCGGGGTCAGCGGCGAGGTCAGTTGACGGCGGCTACCGAGGGCTCGCGTTGCTGGGAGGCGGCGACGGCACGGGCGAGTTCGGTGCGCCGGACGAGCAGGAGCGTGACGGGGATGGCGGCCAGTGCGGTGAGCCCGGTGACCCAGAACGCCCACTGGAACCCGCCGGTGAGCGCGGCGGCCGCGGCGTGTCCCTGGCCCAGCAAGAGGCGGGAGTGGGTGGCTGCCACGGTCGAGGCGACGGCGACGCCGATCGCCCCGCCGATCTGCTGGGAGGTGTTGAGCAGCCCCGAAGCGATCCCGGCGTCATGATCGGTGACACCGGCCAAAGCCCCGATCGACACCGTGACGAACGCGAAGACGGCGCCGCCGGCGAGGAACAACGGGCCGGCCAGGTTCGCCCAGAAATGCCCGTGCGCGGGCACCCGGGTCGCCCACAAGATCCCGGCGCCGACGAGGGCCATCCCGGCCGCCATGACCAGCTTGGCCGACAGGCGGGTGACGAGAAGTTGCGCCGGCCCGGCCAGCGCGAGCGCGGTGACCGACGTCGCCAGCCACGCGACCCCGGTCTTCAGGGCCGAGTACCCGAGCACCTGCTGCATGTACAGGGTGCCGGTGAAGAAGAAGCTGAAGAAGCTGGCCCCCAGCAGGAAGCTGACCGCGTTCGACCCGGCGAGGGTCTTCAGCCGGAACAGGCGCAGTGGCAGCAGCGGCGCCTTGGCCCGGGTCTCGATGACCACGAAGCCGGCCAGCAGGGCCGCCGACGCCGTCAGCAGGGCCAGCGTCCGGGCCGACGCCCAGCCTGCGGTCGGAGCCTGCGAGATCGCGTAGACCAGCATCACGAGGGCGCCGGTCACGGTGACGGCGCCGAGCGGGTCGTAGGACCGGCGGGCGCCTACCAGCCTGCTTTCCGGCACGACCCGGCGGGTCAGCATGAGGGCGGCCGCGCCGATCGGGACGTTCAGGTAGAAGACGTACTGCCAGCCGGCGTACCGGGTGAGCACGCCGCCGGCCAGCAGGCCGACGGTCGCGGCCGTGGCGCCGATGCCGCTCCATGCGCCGAGCGCCTTGTTGCGCTCGGCGCCCTCGGCGAACATGTTCATCACGATCGACAGCGCGGCCGGCAGCACCACGGCGGCGCCCAGGCCCTGGATGCCGCGCATGACGATCAGGAACGTGTCGGTCGTGGCCAGCGCGCAGGCCAGCGAGGCCCCGGTGAAGATGGCCAGCCCGGCCATGAACAGGCGCCGGCGGCCGGCCAGGTCGGCGGCCCGGCCGCCGAGCAGCAGGAAGCCGCCGAAGGTGAGAGCGTAGGCGGTCACCACCCACTGCAGGTCCGACTGCGGGAAGTGCAGCTTGCTGCCGATGGTCGGCAGCGCGACGTTGACGATCGTCAGGTCCACGATTGTCATGAAGAACGCGACGGCGAGCAGCGAGAAGGCCCGCCAGCGGCGCACTTCGCCGGGTCTGGCAGCCTCCTCACGGCTGACGTTCTCCCGGCGGTCGAGTGAGGTCATTTTCCGTCTCCCATGCTCAGTTGTCCGGTCCTCACTCGCTGAGACACCACCGGCGGCCAGAACGGAACGGCGGTCCTTTGTCACCGCCCTGCAGCACCTGCCGCCTCGCCAGCGTGCCGTCCTGGTGCTCCGCGACGTGCTCGGCTACCGCGCCGCCGAAGTAGCCGCCATGCTGGACAGCACCGAAGCCTCGGTCAAAGGCGCCCTCCAGCGCGGCCGGGCCGCGTTGCAGGCCCGGCTCCCCGCCGGCCGCGACCGCGCCCCGGCGCCCGGTTCCCCCCGCGAGCGCCAGCTGGCAGGACGCTTTGCCGCCGCCGTCGAAGACGGCGACATCGACGCCGTGCTGACCCTGCTCACTTCCGACGCCTGGCTCACCATGCCACCCGAACCATACGAGTACCAGGGCCCGGCGGCCATCGCGACCTTCTTGCGCCACCGGGCCGCCCTGCGCGGCGCCCCGCTGCGGCTGGTACCCACCCGGGCCAACACCCAGCCCGCCTTCGGCTGCTACCTGCCTTGCGCCCAGACGCCCATCGCCCGGCCCTACGGGATGTTGGTCCTGACCCTCCGCGGCGACCAGATCAGCGCAATCACCTGGTTCTCCGACAGCAGCGTCTTCCCCCACTTCGGGCTCCCCCGCGCCCTGCCCCAGTAACGCCGTCCCATCGCTCCAGAACGCGGAACCATCACAGACCGGGTCAGGGAGATCGCGGGCCGGGTGCCCGTGTGGGAGTCAGGCTAACAGGTGCCCGGCTAGCAGGAGCAGGCCTAGAACGATCATCGCGATGCCGGAGAGCCGCGAGATGACGCGCGCCGCGGCGGCCCTGCCCAGAAGGCGACTATCGACGTGATGGCCATGGAAGTTCCTCCCTCAGGATGAGCTCCTAGAAGGAAACTATCCCTGAAGTGTTGAAAATTGTTTCTAAGTTTCCTTCGCCAGCAGCGGCAGCATGAAAGAATCAACCATATGGACGCGGTCAACAGGAAGATCCTTGCTCTCCTCCAGGAAGACGGGCGGCTGACCGTGACTGAACTGGCGGACAAGGTGGGCCTGAGCATCTCCCCCTGCCACCGCCGGGTCCGGGAACTGGAGCGCAGCGGGGCGATCCGCGGCTACCGGGCCGTGGTGGATCCGGAGGCCGTCGGCCTGGGGTTCGAGGCGATAGTCTTCATCACCATGCGGCAGGAGGACCGGGAAACCCTGATGGCCTTCGAGGCGGGGGTGGCGGCCATTCCGCAGGTCCTGCAGGCGGAGCGGCTGTTCGGCGAGCCCGACTACCTGTTGCGCATCGTGACCAGTGACCTGGCCGCGTACCAGCGGCTCCAGGACGACAGGCTTGGCGTGCTGCCGGGCGTACAGCGCATGACGTCAACTCTGGTCATGAAGCGGATAGCGCACGACCGGCCGCTGCCAGCCTAGGTCTTAGGGATCACCAAACCCCAGGAAAAGTGCCCGCCCGGGCCAGCGCATGACCGGCCAGGTACCAGATGTCAGCGGCCGATCCCGGCATAACCGGGCGATCGGCGCGGCCCCCGTGACCGCCCTCCGCCATTCACCGTCCGGGCAGCCAGCGGGCCCTGTGCAGGACGCGGGTGTCCTGTTGCCGATAGGTCTGAGGTGTGGCCTGCCCGGTGACCTGGTCTGCCACGGGGCCTGAGACAGGTAGGTGTGACGGCGGCCTGGCCTGGGCGGCGGGAGCGCAGTGGGCGAGTGGGGCTGGTCAGTCCAGGAGTGCGTGGTGCCAGGTGTCTTCCCGTCCGGTGATGTAGCTGGTGTCGGCCTGCCAGGCGCGGCCGTGGCCGTGCTGCCAGAGCCGGGCCCAGGGCCAGGCGCCGGTGGCCGCTTGTCCGGCGAGGAAGTCGTGCATGGCCTGGGTCCGTCGGGCCAGCAGGGGGAGCAGTTCCCGGCGCTGGGCCTGGTCCAGGCCGTAGGCGCCGGCGAACAGGCGCATCCGGCGGGCGGGGTTGCCGTGCTGGTAGCGGGGGGTGGCGGACAGCGGCACGAAGCCGTGCAGGGCGTAGGCGACGTCCCACAGCCGGGATCCGGGAGCGGCGAGATCCCAGTCGATGAACGCCCACCGGGGTCCACGGACCCGCCGGGCGGCGCACGGTATCACCGATCCGCACCACACCGCCGCTGACATTCCCCCCGCTCAGCGGGATCTCGGTCATGTGGGTGACCTCCTCGGGGAGTCCTGGGCCCAGGGGTTCGCTGGCAGGTCCCGGGGGACCGCGCGGGCTGTCCTGTGCCAGCGAATCTGGGCCACTATCAAGCTGACCTGGGGTGGCTCGGTTTGAGTGGCAAGGCCGTGTGCTATCGCGGGCGCCCGTCTGCCAGCGGATTTGAGCCATTCGCCGCAGGCGGCTGGCGTTGGCTGGCCGTGTAACTCCTGAACTGGGATCTGGCCCCGTTATTTAAGCCAGAGTCCGTTTCAGGGTGCACGGCGGCCCTGTCGTGCAGCTTCCTTAGCATCGGATTCACGGGCTGGGCTGTTGCGTCCAGGCGGTGCCGTTCCAGTGAACCACCAGGGTGTGGCCGCTCGCGGTGGGCGACGTCGCGTAACCCCCGACCGCCCACGCGCTGGACGATGATAGGGCGTACACGGATCCTAGGAGGTTGTCGCCGGCAGACCCCCCTGGGTTCGGGCTGGATACCTGAGCCCAGGCGGTGCCGTTCCAGCGCGCGATCAGTGTCTGGGCGACGGTAGGGCCGATGTCTTTGAGGGACTGCCCGACCGCCCAGGCGTTGGAAGAGGACGTCGCCGCCACTCCGGCCAACTGGCTGCCAAAGCTGAACCCGGCCGGGTTCGGGCTGGCCTGCTGGCTCCAGGCGGTGCCATTCCAGTGTTCGACGAGGGTCTTGGATGCCGGGTTTCCGCCGAGGGATCCAGCTGCCCATGCGCTGGCCGGGGAAATCGCGGCTACCGATTCGAGTTCTCCCTGGTTCAGGCTGGTCTGCTGCGTCCAGGCGGTGCCGTTCCAGTGCAGGACCAGGGAGCGAGCGCCGGTCCCGGTGCTATAGAACCCGGCCGCCCAGGCGTTGGAGGACGAGGTCGCCGCCACCGAGAGGAGAACGTTCTGGCTGCTCGAACCAGTGCCGCCGGGGTTGGGACTGGGCACCTGGGTCCAGGCGGTGCCATCCCAGTGGGCGATCAGGGTCCGGCTGCTGGTGAAACCGTGGCTGGAGGCCCCGACCGCCCAGGCGTTGGAAGATGACGCGGCCGCCACCCCGGACAGCAGGCTGCCCCTGCTGAATCCGGTAGGGTTCGGGCTGGCCTGCTTGTTCCAGGCCGTGCCGTTCCAGTGCTCGATCAGGGTGTGAGACCGGGTGGAGGTGCCGTAGGAGCCGACCGCCCACGCACTGGATGACGACACGGCAGCCACGCCCTGCAACCGGTTGGTTTCGCTGGAGCCGCCGGGATCGGGGCTCGCCACCGTGCACCAGGCGGTGCCGTTCCAGTGCTCGATCAGCGTCTGAACAGCTGTGCTGGTGCTGTAGTCCCCGGCCGCCCAGGCGCTGGAGGAAGAGGTCGCCGCCACCCCTGCCAGGTAGCCGGGCACGGTGCCAGGAACGCACGTCGAGGACGGTATCGCGGCCACGCTGGCCAGCGACCCGGCCGGCAGGAGGACGGTCATCGCCAGCACCGCGGCCGGCACGGACCAGCGGCCAGGACGCATGGCTCCTCCAGTTCCCAGAAGACAAGCGCGGGAATCCCAGGCTAGCAGCGCGCACGGCAGTACCTTCCGGGCCGGTTACCGGCAGTGGTAGCCCGATCTGACCGGTGCTCGCGAGCAGGCCCACCCCTCGTCAGGAATGGACCGCACGCGCCGGTCGCGCACAATCATCGTCTCGGGAATCAGATCAAGCCACGCTCACCCGGTGTCCGGTGACAGATATATCGGCCCGGCAGTGCGTCTGACCTCGGGCGTCTCGATTTGAGTGGCAGGCATCGAGCCGTTGCGACCGCCGGTCTGCCATGAGATGTGCGGCATCTCGCCGTTGGGCCGCTAGCTGCTGCGTCACGGCGAGGCAGACGCTGTGCGGACGGAGGGTTGCGTGCGGCAAGCCGGCGACGCCGGCGCAGATCACGATCTCAACGACCGGGTGGCTAACCAGGCTGAGTTCGTAGTGCTCACGGGATCACCGGGGTTGGAAGATCGGTTTCCAGGTGCCCAGCGGGGCCCAGTCGTGGGGCCGACTGGCTTGCCCCGCTGAAGGCCCGGCCGTCCCCCGGATCACCGTCCAGAGGGGGTTGCCGCCAACCCGCTCCGACTAGCCGAGCTAGGACCTCGTCGCGATGCTAGCGGCCGGTGAACGCCCTGAGGAGGTCGCGGCGAGTCTGAGATAGTCCGAATACATTGGCTCCCGTCTCGCCTCGAAGAGGAGGGGACCTATGGCCGTCGAGAACTATGGGTGGCATGGTCGGCCGCCACGCACGCAGCGTTAATCCCAGGCACTGTAGGTTTTGATCCCTTGGCGGGAGACGATGAGGGTGACGTGCTCTCGCCGGAGGTACCGGAGAATTTCGGTCAGGCGTTCTTACAGCAATAGCGCCGCCTCGGGTTCGGGACAGCGGAGCCGGATGTGGCGGCCGACGGGGCTGCGGCGGCGAATCCGAGTGAAACCCTTGTCCAGCGTGACCAGGACGGCATGGCGATCGACTGCGTACACGGTGAGGTTGTCATCCTGGCTTTCGGCCGCGAGGCCAGCTTGCTCGGCCGTCCAGCACTCATGATGCTGGTGCTCAAGCATCCGGCGCACGCTGACCGGGACGTCGTTGTCAAGGAAGAAGCGCACGCGCCGGGGCGGCTCAGGCCGCTGCCGCCCGCCGGGCAGCCTCCACGTCGGCGGGGGTCAGAGAGGGGTACTCCTCGATGATGGCCTGGGCGTCGTAGCCCGCTTGCAGGTAATGCTGGACCGATGCGACAGTGATGCGGGTCCCGGCGAACACCGGGTCGCTGCCGTGTACGCCACGGCGCCTGACGATCTTGCCCGCGGTTGAAGGGTCGCGCTCAGCCAGCGAGCTGATGCGGTCGCTGACCAGGTCGAGCTTGAGCACCTGCTGGAGGACTAGCTGATGCGGGCGAGGGTCGCCCGACCAGCTACCGTCCGGGTGCTGGACGTAGATGTCGTTGCCGTGGGTGGCAAAGCGCAGCTCGCGCAGCGGGACCTCATATCCCTGGCGCTGCCGCAAGTGATCGAGGATCGCCCGGATGTCCTGCAGGCTGATCCCAGGGCGGCGGCGCAGTTCCGCTACTACCACAAGCTCAAGCAAATCCTCAAAGTTGTACAGCCGGACGGTGTTGCGGGGGCTGAGCTGGCGCTTGACCGATGGCCGGACCAGGCCGGTCTGCTCCCAGTAACGGAGCCTGCGCATCGAGACGCGCGCCAGCTTGCACGCCCGCTTGTCCGGGATCGCAAGCATGTCCCGCGTGGCTTCCGCCATCACAGACTCCTCTGGTCGCCTTCCTTTCGATCGTACGCAGGTACACGGCGCCGGTCACTCACCGGACGCGCCTGCCGCGCTATCGGGGTTCGGTGGCCCCCAGTTGGCTCCCCAGACCGTCCGAAGATCAGGAAAGGAGTCCCGAGATGACTCTCGAAACTCCTTCTGACCTGGGAGAACTTCTGGTCGGGGTGGCCGGATTTGAACCGGCGGCCTCTTCGTCCCGAAGCAATTCCAGCGTGTCGGTCATGGTCTGACTGAGTCGAAACGGGGAGCCTCTCACCTGCACAAACGTCCTAAGGAGGTCACGGCGGGTCTGAGGGAGTCTGAAGGTGTTGGCTCCCGTAGCTGGCTCCCGTGGCCCCTTTCGCACGGGAGGTAGCCCCAAGCAACGGGAGATCTATGGTGTCGTAAGTCGACTGTTCCGGGGTGTAACAACATCGTCTCGTTAACGAAGTCGGATACCTCGGCCTGTTCGAGTTGGCATAGCACTACGTGCATGTGCGCGCTCACCTATTGGCTGAGACGGTGGCAGCCGATAGCCCATGCATTGCGCGATCCTTGCCGAGCCGAGGGCCTTGAGACGATCTATGCGTCATTCAGCAACAGCCTGCATGAAGCGTTCCGCCGCGTTACGGGAGCGCAAACTCGTCATCGGCGGCAGGCCGGCGTGACTGCTGAGGAATACGGGACCTTTAGCCAGTGCACCTTGAGCGAAACCCGGCGTCGGGTCGAGGTCACCAGCCGTCTGCCCGGCGAGACCGCTGCCTCACCCTCGTCTGGACCGTCCTGGACCGCGCCTCCCTCGGCTGACGCGGCCTGACCATGACCCCGGTCGACCTGCGCCTCCTCCGAGACCCGCGCCGTTCCCTGCTCGAACCATTTGTAAGTTGCGGCCACGCCCGGTCACCACGGCCTAGCCGCCAAACGGCCCGCAAACTGTCAGTACCGTCGCCTAACCTGATCGTGAACCGGAACCCTGGTCGGCTGATTCACAGCCGACCAGAACGGTGCCCAGTGTTGAGCGCCTCGTAATTACAGCGGTGTCGTTACTAGCGGATCCCCTAAGGAGAGAGCCAGCATGATCACAGGGTGTCACATCCCTGCCTATAGGAGATGAAGGGGCGATTAGAAACTCCGGCGAGGGCAGAAGACATGCTTGGGCTACTGCGGATCGTGAGGTACGTCGGCAGTATTGGCTTGGTCTGCGATCACCCAGGTCAATACGGCAATAGTTGCGAAAGGGGTGCTAAAGTACTGAGGTGCCACCAAGCAGGGGAGGGGCATCATGCGTCTGCGGTTCCGTCGTCGAGAGCGGGGGGAGCTGGCACCCCCTTGGCTGGAGTTGCCTACAGGTTTCCTGTATGTGCGCCGACAAGAGCTAGATCAGTTCGAGTTCGATGCCAGGACGGCAGAGCGCTTGGACGACACCCTCCAGGAGACCGACCGGTACCACAGGACCGCCGAGGCGCTGATCAGCGATCTCCCCCTTGCCTAGCAAGAACATGTGTCACACTTGTCCCCATGACGGGGTCATTGCGGGGCGATCACATGGACGTTAGCCGGTCTGTGCCTGGCTACCTAGTTGATCTCCGGCGCGACGGGGCGAAGGAGACGCTGCTCGACCGGTTCTGTCAGCGAGATCAACTTGAGATTGGTCGGCAGGCCTGGGATAGGAGGCGAGCCCTTCGCTCAGTCTTAGACACTGCGTTTATCTCTGGGGCTCAGACTGTGGTTGTAGAAGCCCGCTATACGGATGTCGACTATCGCGACGAGTACGCTCGCTACTACAGCACCACCTTTCGTAGTTACTCGCCGGTCGCCCATCGCCTCCACTTCTTCGCTGATCCTCCGCCGGAAGGTGCTGCTAGCAGTGATGTGGTCGTCTCCTTCGCCGGGTTCACCTATCAGGGATATGTGGTGATCCGTCCGGTGACCGGTGCACCCGTTGGGAGGACGATGCTGCGACCTCCCGAAAGCCTTCAACGTTGGGTGACCTGCTCGGCTCTGGACGAGGTCAATCTGTTTGGGGTGGCACATCTGGTCTCGGCAGCACCGTTCATATCTGGGGATGCACAGCTAGGGGTGTGCGCTCATGCGGCTGGATGGATGGCGGCCTACTATCATCGACTACGCTACGGCTCGGCTCGGTGGCTACCTGGTGACATCGCCCAAGCAGCACCCAGCGAACTCGGAGTTGGCCGACCTGTTCCTAGCGTAGGATTGACTGTTGGCCAATTGACGGAGGCCCTAAGAAGGCTGGGCATGTCCCCTCTTGTCTATCGCCCAGGAGACCTTCCGCGCGAAGAGACTCTGGATAAGATAGCGCGTCGCTATCTGGATTCAGAATTGCCTCTCCTTGTAGGAACGCAAGACCACGCCTTCACCCTCGTGGGATATAAGCCACGCACTGGACATAGCCACAAGGCCGATTTTATTTGCAATGATGACGTGGCAGGACCTTACCAGATACGTTCTGTTCCAAGGTCAAACCAAGCTGGTGAGTGGCGTTGCTTGATAGTGCCGCTGCCGCGAGAATTCTACGTTCCAGGCGAGCGTGCGGAGCCCCTGGGCGTAGCCCGTCTGCGCAAGGAAATATACGACCGTGGTCAAGAATCTATCATTAGCGGCATGCTCGGACGATTTCAGAATTGCGAATTCATAACGAGCGCTGTGCCTAGCAACGACTTCAAACGTTATCTGTCCAACCGGAAAGCGCCCAACGATGTGGTTAGTGGTTATGGGCGTATTGGGATGCCTAAGTGGGTATGGGTTATCGAGGCTGTCGAACGCGAGGCTTTCCTAGAAGGCAGGCCGAGCGTTCTGGCAGAAGCATTGATCGACTGCACAGATCACTCCTCTGATATGCGCACACTTGCTTGGCGAGTTCCTGGACTGCTACGGCATTGGGATCCTGACTCAGACCACGTTGGTGATCTAGTATTGCAGAGTCAGCCAGAGGTATTGCTTCAGAGTGTCGCCGCGACTTCATGGCAGCGGCCAGCGAGGCTACGGTGAATGGACCCGATCCCGCCATATCTATCGGACGCAATGAGGACATTGCCGAACTAATAGAACGAGCCAAGACCGGAGCTCCTGATGCTGGCCCATCTCTTGTAAGCTTGTGTGGAGCGCGATTGACTCAGTACGCCCGTCTGGTCGCGCCCCAGCTCTCTGATGCTGATAAGGATGAAGTCTGCGAACGCGCCGTAGAGCACGCGGTTGAGCGCATTGATTCATATGATGCTACTCGTGCCTCTTTCGAAACTTGGCTGCGGGGATTTGTTCGGCGCGAGATATATGAGTGGTCTCGTCGTACCACTTTCATTGTAATGACCATTGACGAACTTGAGCGCTTGGTCGTTCACGGCGAACCCGATGCTCTCCATTCTGCCATTCAGCAAGAGAGGGCGCGCAAGCTACAACTTTTGATGGTCTCCCTGAGTGAAACGGATCAATTGTTGCTCGCTCTGCGTGATTATGAACGGCT
>DASZAD010000170.1:0-16725 GCA_035945415.1 Streptosporangiaceae bacterium | reverse complement strand
CGGCACGGACAGGCTGGCCGCCATGTTGGTCGCCGTCCGCGCACTGGCCCCGCGCAGCCGCACCTGCTCCGCGCCGTCGGCCGGCTCGCGGGCGGCCGGCTCGCGGGCGGCGGGCGTGGCCGTGGCTGGTGTGGCCGTGGCTGGTGTGGCCGTGGCTGGTGCGGCGGCGGTCGCCGGGTCGTGAGGCGCGGCGCCGGCGGTGCCCCGGGGAGCTGAAGGAGTCGCAGGAGCCGGGGGAGCCGCCGGTGCCGTCACGGCGTCCTGGACGCTGACTGCCGGTGCGGCGCCCTCAGCCTGCGCCGGAGCGTCAGCCGGAGCCGATGGCTGGTAATCGGCGAAGAAGTTCCACCAGGCCCGGTCCACCGAACCGGGGTCGGCGAGGTAGCGCTGGTACAGCTCTTCGACCAGCAGTTCGTTGGGGCCGAATTCGGCGGCGCGCGCTTCCAGCCCCGCCTGGTCGCCCGCTGACGTGGACGGGCTCGCGGACGCCCGCGGCGACTCGGGTGACACTGCGGACATCGCCCTCTTCCATGCTCAATAACCAGTCCGGCTAGGCCGTGCCCCGTGGATCTCCGGTGGCGCGGATCGGTGCCCAGGCATCCACCAAGATCCACGGGACACGACCTGAGCCGCGCCCCGCGGGACCTTGGCCTCGGTCAAGGCTACCCGGCGCGCCAGCCGTCCGGTGCGGCGTCCAGCCAGGCCAGCGGCCGCGTTCCGGGACGAGATCTACTTTGTTCCGGGGGAGAATTCATCGCTGCGGTGCAGCTTTGGTGCCCTTGATGGCAAATGGCCGCTGGGTAAGTTTCGCGCAGCGTGATTACATGTGTGCAGGGAGGTGGCGAACGGTGCGGGAGTTTGGCGATCTGGAGAGCGCGATCATGAATGTGATGTGGGCGGCCGAGCGCCCCCACACCGTTCGTGAGGTGCGCGAGCGCATGAGCTATCCGCGCACTGTCGCCTACACCACCGTCATGACCGTGATGGACATCCTGCACCGTAAGGGCGTGCTCCGCCGCGACAAGCAGGGCCGGGCCTGGCGGTACTGGCCGGCGGAGGCACGGGAGGAGCACGCCGCCCGGCTGATGGCGGAGGTGCTGCACTCGGGCGGCAACGCGGTGGCCACGATGCGGCGCTTCGTGGAGCGGGTCAGCGACGACGACGTGGAGAGCCTGCGCCGTGCCGTCAGGGACCTGACCCCGCACCGCGCCGCCGCTTACTGAAGCACTGGTCACGTCCGCCGATAATCCGCTGGCCTGCGCCAGCGACCGGTACGATCGTGGGCTGCGGGCATGCTCGCGCCGTGCACCATGGACTCAATCCCAGGGCTGAACAGTGGCGAACACAACAGAGACCCCCGCCGGCCAGCCAGCCGGCGAGGGATACCAGCCGGCGCCCGACGCCCCGGAGGAGCCAGAGGACCTCGCAGGTCAGCCGCTGCCGCCCGTGGTGGCCGACACTCCGGCGCTGCGGGGTTACCCCGGCGGTCCCGGACTGGAGATCCCCGGCAGCGGCCAGGCGGCCGGCGAATCACACCACCTGAGCACGCCGTCGTCCTGGCAGGACGCTCAGCGCGTATGGCGCGCCGCGGGGGTGGACTGGCAGCGGACGGTCCCCGGCTGGGAGACAGCCGAACCCGGCTGGGACCGGGTGGGGCCGTCACGGCCGGGCAGGCTTCGCGCCTCGGTCCGGTTCCGCAGGCCGGCCCGGCTTCGCGAGGCCAGCGGGCTTCCGCAGGCCGACCGCCTCCGGGCCGGATCTTCCGCGGGCCGCTTCCGGGTGCGCCGTCGCGTCTGGCAGGCCGTCGTGGCCGGGCTCCTGCTGCTGGCACTGGCCGTCGCCGCGGTGCTGGTGTCCCGCGGGAGCGGCGGGAAGGCCGCCGGGTCCGGTCCGCGGTACCCGGCCGCCCAGCTGGCGGGTGCGGCCTTCGCGACCGATCCCACCGTGGCGGGTCGTGGCATCTTCCAGCCGGTCAGCGGCGTGGCCGCCTGGGCGGGAACGATCGTGGCCGCAGGCAGCGAGACGGGGGAGTGGATCCCCCGCGCCCAGTTCTTCGTGTCGGTGGACGGCGGGGGGCACTGGCGGCTGGCGCCGGTGCTGGCGGCGGGCGGTGCGGAGCCACCGCCCGGTCACGCTCCCAGGCTGATCGCGGGCGGGCCGCCCCTTCCCGGCGGTCGGGGTGGCTGGCTGGCGCTCGGCTCCGGTGCCACCTGGACCAGCCGGGACGGCAGATCCTGGCTGCTGGCCGCGGGCAGCGGGATCGGCCCGCTGCAGTCCGGGGACCGGGTGAACGCGCTGGCCCGCACCGGCAGCGGCTTCATCGCCGTGGGATCAGCGGCCACCGGCCCGGTGATCTGGATCTCCCCGGACGGGCTGAGCTGGCAGCGCCTGGCAGGCCCCGGCCTGCGTCTGGCTACCGCACCGGCCGGCCGCGTGCTCGGCCTTACCGCGGTGGCGGCGCACGGCAGCGACGTGATCGTCCAGGGCGTGATCGCCAGGACCGGCCGATACCGGCACCGCGGGACGGGCCCGCGCATCTGGCAGAGCGGCGACGACGGCGCCAGCTGGACACCCGCCCGCCTGCCGGCCGGTGCCATCGACGGCGTGGCCGCGACGAACTCGGAATTCGTGCTGATCAGGCCGATCGGGCCGATCCGGCCGAGCCGGCCAGGCGCGGTCGCCTACACCTCGACTGCCGGGCTCACCTGGAGCCGGGCCGGGACGATCACCGCCGCCAGGAGCGCGAACCTGCGCGTGGTCGCGGTCGGCGGAAGCGACCAGGGCGTCGTCGTGTCCGGCCAGGTCAGCGGCGGCGCCACGGTGGCCTACACGAGCCCGGACGGCCGCTCCTGGCACAGCGTCGCGAACCTGGCCAGCCCGGGCGGGTCGCTGGCCGGCCTCACCGTGACCACGGGCGGAACCGTCGTCGCGGCCGGCGCGACGGCCAGTCGGCCCGAGGGGCAGCAGCCCTACCTGGTGCTGGCGGGAGCCCACGCCAGCGCCGTGAGCTTCGCCCGGATCTCCGGCGCGACCGGCCCGGCCCTCACGATCGGCGGGATGGCGACAGCGGCTCGCCGGCTGGTCGCCGTCGGCAGCGCGAACGGGTTCCCCGCCATCTGGGCCGCTACTCGCGGCCGCTGGACCCGGGTCAGCTCGGCCGCCTTGACCAGGCCCGGGCTGGCCACGCTGGCCGATGTCACGCACGGCCCGGCCGGCTGGCTCGCCGTCGGCGAGGTCCTCGCCGGTGCCTCGCCGCACCCCATCGTGGTGACCTCGCCCGACGCGGCCCGCTGGCAGGCCGCCGACGCTGAGAGCGCCTTCTCCGGTTCCGGCATCAGCGTGTCCGCGGCCGCCGCGGGGCGCTCGGGTTACGTGATCGTGGGCAGGCAGGTCATCCCGGCTCGCACCGTCAGCAAGACCACCGTCGTGAACGGTCGCCAGAAGTCCACCAGCCAGCTCATCCCCGCGCACAACATCGCCGCCGCCTGGTGGTCGCCCGGTCTGTCCGGCTGGAGCCGGGCGGGCGACGCCACCGCGGGCGACCTGGACGGGCCCGGTGTGCGGCAGCTGCTTGCCGTCGCCGCGGGCGGTCCCGGTTTCGTCGCGGCCGGCTCGGTGAACAACGCGCCCGCCGTCTGGACCTCGGCCGACGGCAAGCGGTGGGCACTGACCGGCCTGCCGGTGCCAGCGGACGCCAGCAGCGCGGTGCTGAGCCGGGTGGCCGCCACCGGCCGCCTGATCGTGGCGACCGGCCTGGAATCCGGCTCCGGCGGACCGGCGCCGTTCGCCGAGTACTCCCCGGACGGCGGGACCACCTGGCACCAGGCACGGCTGACCGCGCCCGGCGGGGGCGCCAGCGTGACCGGGCTGGTCGCGGCCGGCCGCGGGTTCACCGCGGTAGGGACCGCCGGCCCGCCCGGCAATCAGCGCGTCGTGGTCTGGACGTCGCGGGACGGTGCCGCCTGGCAGGCCACCCGGCCGGCCGGCTTCGGCCTGTCCGGCCGGGGAAGCCAGGCGATCACCGCGCTGGCCGCGTCCGGTTCCAGCATCACCGGCGCCGGCTACGTCGCCACTCCGGCGGGCGAGCACGCGACGCTCTGGCAGGTCCGGATACCTGCAGCACCGCGCTGACCTGGGAGCGACCTGGTGCCCCCTGCACCACCCGTAGCACCCAGGGCATCATCACCACCCGCGGTGCCGGGCGGTGTCTCGTAGATCTTGGTGGATGCGGGCGATGCCCCCAGACCGGTTCTGTCGTTGGCCCGGTTACCGCTGGTACCTGGCTAGGGGAGTGCCGCGCAGGATGGGCGGTGACCCGGCGCGCGGCGGCCTGCGGGTCGTCGGTGACGGCGGCGGGCTCGGCCCACGGCCACCACAGCCAGCCCCGGTCATCGGCGTACACCTCGGTCGCGGCCCGGGTGCGCCGGTCCACCACGACCAGCCGCGGCCGCCGCTCCTCGCCTTGGATCAGCGTGGTGCTGAAGTGGGCGCCGAGCGCGGTGGCCAGCCGTTCCAGCGCCGCCGGGGCCACGGCGGTCACCGGCGGCCCCGGCGGATGCGCGCCACCGCGCCGTACAGGTCGCACGGCTGGCGCACGTCCCCGGCTTCCGGCCGCCACTCACTGACCGGCACCACGCCGGGCGCCAGCAGGCTCAGCCCGCCCAACAACCGGGTGACCTGCGGGTGGGTGCGCGGGATGACCGGCACCGGGACCAGCGTGTTGTAGGCGTCAGCCGCGGCGCCGGCCTGCTCCGGGGCCAGATCAGCGGTCAGGTGCGAGATCGCCAGGTAGCTGCCCGGCGCGAGCCCGCCCGCCAGCGCGGCCACGACCGCGGCCGGGTCCTCAGCGTCGCTGAGGAAGTGCAGGACCGCGAGCAGCAGCACGGCGGCGGGCTGGGTGAGGTCCAGGGTCCGGGCGGCCTGGGCCACGATGGCCCCGGGGTCGCGCAGGTCCGCGTCCAGGTACCCGCAGGCGCCGGGCGGGGTGCTGGTCAGCAGCGCGCGGGCGTGCGCCATCACCAGCGGGTCGTTGTCCACGTAGACGACCCGGGCGCGGGGGTTGGCCCGCTGGGCCACCTGGTGGGTGTGGTCCGGGGCGGGCAGGCCGGTCCCGATGTCGAGGAACTGCCCGATGCCGCACCTGGCGGCCAGGTGATGCACCACCCGGGCCCCGAACGCCCGGTTGGCCCGCGCGCTGGCCACCACCTGCGGGCGCAACCGGATCACGTCCCCGGCCGCCTTCCGGTCGGCCGCATAGTGATCCTTGCCGCCCAGCCAGTAGCCATAGACCCGGGCCGGATGCGGCACCGACGTATCCAGCCGAGAGTCTGATTCGGAATAGTGAAGGCGGGACATCCATGCTCGCGGCGAGAACGCTCGCCCGGCGTCGGCCGGTTTCATGAGCGTGACGTTATTCGGCGGCCGGCTGGCAAGCCAGGACTATTCCTGTTTCCGCATAAGTTCAGCGACGAAAGCTTGCCGCCCATTCGGCCAGCCGCTCCCTGGCATCGTCGCCGAATAGCGCGATCTCAGCGAAACGCCTGAACAAGTCGATGTGGAAGGCCACGTCACGGGGGTCACGCATGACGACCACACCAGTAAAGGTCTCGGCAGTGACCAGCCGCTCGTCATAAAGAGTGAACGTGTTCAGAGGGCCACGCGGCGGCCTTTCTGTAACGGGAATAACTCCGAGCAGCACATTAGACAGGTGTGAAAGCGAGACCAGGCGATCAAGCTGAAGAGCCATGACGGCTGGAGATCCAAGTGGCAGGCGGACCGCCGACTCGGTGAGCACGAAGGAGAAATTCTTGGCAGTGTCGTAGAGCACAGCCTGCCGCTCCAGCTTCTTCGCAATGGCCTTAGCGGTGTCACTCGGCACATGTGCCAGGCTTGCCCGGATATACTCGGGCGTGCTAATAAGAGCGGTGATCATCGCGGGCAGGAAGAACCGGAACTCGGTGGTCACCATCTCCACGCCGCTCAGCTCATGCTGTCTCTTTTCCAGCCCTTTGCGAAGAAGCGACCGTACATCCTGGAACTCGGTATTGGCCAGCTTGGCCAGCGCGGTTGCGTCAGAAAGCACACGCGGTGGCGCATTGAGCGCCTGAAGGATGCGCTCCACGTCCACCACTGAGGGGATTACCTTGCCGGTCTCGATTTTCGAGACCTTGCTCTGGCTCATGGCGCAGCGAGCGGCGAGGCGCTCGCCAGTCAGGCCAGCACGCACGCGGAGATCCCGCAGCATAGCGGCTAGATCATCTTTGTGCCGGCCAAGCGCCTCAGGCTCAAGCATTCCCTCCGAGCCCCGCCAAGTACTCCAGCACGGGCACGGCAGTCGCACTCGCCATGTCCCGCCACCTGATATACGCCTCGATGTCAGGGTGCTCGACCAGTTCCCGGCCGATCTGGGTGCCGTCCAGCCGGTACAGCATCTGGACGATCTGCCGCTCGTCGAACAGCCAGAAGTCATGATCGGGCAGACCGGGATCGGTCTCATGCGTCAAGTCGAGGATTCGGATGTCCTCGCCCGCCCGGACGTGAGGCCGGTAGTACCAGTCAAACTCAAACCGCAGGTACTCACTGAACGGTCTGCGTACGACGTGGACGCGGCCGATGCTGCGCCCCGACGCCCGGTACCCAGCCACTCGTTCCATCCATGACGACCAATGGTCCTCCGACAGGCGCTCACCTGCGCGCCACCGGCTAATGCTCTCAACCTCCTGCGGCATGGCGTAGACGGGATGCAGTTCAAGGCGCCAGGCCGAGCGGGTGAAACTGTCGAAGAACCGCTGCCAGTCCTCACCGTCCAAGCGCACGAGCAGCCTCAAGTATCAGCGAGGCAGGAACGCGGACCACTAACTCACCACCGGGCGTGGGGATCCCGGCCTGGTGATATCCCTGCACGTCAACCATGTCCTGCTCAGCGCTCATGATCGTCGGGCAGTCGTTCTCCCCGCAGGTACCGCCAGCGATGATCGTGCCTGGCTCCATCGGATCACCTTTCCTAAGTGTGAATTGATGCCAGCCACGACGCTCGGCGCTGCCTGCGGCTGGGTCAACGGCATAACTGAATATTCGCGTCATGGAATATCCGAGACCTGGAATGGCACCTGCGCCGGGGAGTTCCAGTACCCGTCCGGGATGTAGACAACCAGTCATGACGCTTTGTGGCCAGCACGCCGGGTTTCCCAGAGGTGGCTTGCGCCGGACCGCCATAAGTCACCGCCACACATCGCTATCAGCGGTTGCCGGGGCGACCGGGGTGCTGAGCCCGTTGCTGCGGTGGTGCACGTCGTGCGCACAGACATGACCGCCCAAAGAAGAACTGTCGCCGTAGGTCGTTCTTTTAAGATCTACGAGACACGGCCTAATCCGGGGGCGGCCCCCGGAACCCGCCGCGGTGTTAGCCCGGGGGGGCGACCCCCCGGAACCCCCCGAAGATGTCAGGCCGCCGGTTCCGCAGCGACGGCACCTCGGAGCGGACCCTGGCGGTCAGGGCGGGGTCCACGTCGCCCACTCCGACCTGGGGGAAGGGCCCGAGGTCGAGCCGGACCACGCCCATCGGATCCACGAGCAGACTGCGGCCGATGCCGGTCGGGGCGCGGGTGGGCGGCTCGGCTGGGTCCGGCACCTGTCCAGCCGCCGCCACCCAGACGGTGTTCTCGATGGCCCGGGCGCGGACCAGGGTGACCCAGTGCTCCTCTTTGAACAGCCCCGCCGCCCAGGCCGAGGGGATGACGATCAGCTCGGCGCCGCGGGTGGCCAGCTCGCGGGCGTGCTCGGGAAACCGGACGTCATAACAGGTCAGGAAGCCGACCCTGAGCCCGGCCAGATCCGCGACGACCGGCTCGCTACCCGGCGCGACGAGATCGGACTCGCGCTGCCCGAAGGCGTCGAACACGTGGATCTTGCGGTAGGCCGCCACCTGCTGCCCGGCGGCGTCGAAGGCGACCGCGGTGTTGTAGACCCGTCCGTCCGGGGCGGGTTCGAACATGCCCACCACCGCCGCCACGCCGAGCTTGGCCGCGCTCTCCCCGGCGTTCGCGGCGAACGCGCCGTCCAGAGGCTGCGCCAGGGCCCGTAGATCGCTGCCGAACCTGGCCTGTGTACCCTCCGGGAACACGGCCAGATCGGCCTGTTGCCCGGCGGCCTCGGCCAGTGCTGCCCGCACCCGCTCGGCGTTGACGGCGGGGTCGGAGCTGACCGGTATCTGGCACAGAGCGACGCGCACGGCAGAAGCGTAACTCGCGCCCGGCCGCCCGCCGATGGCGGCGGCATGATGTCATGACTCCGTGAACCGACCACTGCTCAACCGCAGGCTTGCCGGAATGGGCACCACGATCTTCGCCGAGATGTCGGCGCTCGCCGTCGAGACGGGCGCGGTCAACCTCGGCCAGGGCTTTCCCGACACCGACGGGCCGCGCAAGATCGCCCAGGTCGCGGCCGATGCGGTGCTGGCCGGGCGCGGCAACCAGTACCCGCCGGGCCCCGGTGTGCTCGAACTGCGCCAGGCGATCTCCTGGCACCAGAAGCACTGGTACGGCCTCGACTACGACCCCGGCGCCGAGATCCTGGTCACCGTCGGCGCGACCGAGGCCATCGCCGCGTCGCTGCTCGCCCTGGTCGAGCCGGGCGACGAGGTGATCGCACTGGAGCCGTACTACGACTCCTACGCGGCCTGCATCGCGATGGCCGGCGGCGTCCGGGTCCCGGTCACCCTGCGGCCGCCGGGCTTCCGGCCGGACCTGGACGCGCTGCGCGCGGCGGTGACCCCGCGCACCAGGCTCATCCTGCTGAACACCCCGCACAACCCGACCGGCTGCGTGTTCACCGGTGCCGAACTGGCCACGGTGGCTGACATCGCCCGCGCGCACGACCTGCTGGTGGTGACCGACGAGGTCTACGAGCACCTGGTGTTCGAGGGTGAGCACGTGCCGATCGCATCGCTGCCGGGGATGCGCGAGCGGACCGTGGCGATCAGCTCGGCCGGCAAGACGTTCTCCTTCACCGGCTGGAAGGTCGGCTGGGTGATGGCCTCGGCCGGCCTGGTGTCCGCGGTCCGTACGGCCAAGCAGTTCCTCACGTTCGTGGCCAGCGGGCCGTTCCAGTACGCCGTGGCCGAGGCGCTGCGGCTGCCCGACTCCTACTTCATCGACCTGAACGACGACCTGCGGCGCAAGCGCGACCTGCTCTGCGCGGGCCTGGCCGCCACCGGCTTCGAGGTCTACCCCCCGGCGGGAACCTACTTCGTCACCACCGACATCCGGTCGCTCGGCGAGCAGGACGGGCTGGCGTTCTGCCGTGAGCTGCCGCGCCGCGCCGGGGTGGTCGCCGTTCCGAGCGGCGTGTTCTACGACGACAAGGAGGCGGGAGCCAGCCAGGTACGGTTCGCGTTCTGCAAGCGCGTCGAGGTGCTCGAAGAGGCGATCAGCCGCCTGAACAGTTTGCGCGGCTCATCCCCCCTCGGCCAGCCCTAGACCGTGTCCCGGCTCCGTTACGTCGTCATGCAGGCCGAGTTTGCCCGGGCGGCCGAGGCGGCCAGGGGCTTCATGCCCGCCCCCGAGGGCCTGGCGCTGCACGAGACCGCGGCGGCCTACGCGCGCCTCGGGCCGATCGTGGAGATCGGCACCTACTGCGGCAAGTCCACGATCTACCTGGCCGCGGCGGCTCGCGCGGCCGGGCAGCTCGTCATCACGGTGGATCACCACCGCGGGTCCGAGGAGAACCAGCCCGGCTGGGAGTACCACGACACCTCGCTGGTGGATCCGCGCAGCGGGCGGCTGGACACGCTGCCGCACTTCAGGTCAACCCTGGCCGCCTGCGGGCTGGAGGACCAGGTGATCGCCATCGTGGGCCGGTCGGCCGACGTGGCCAGGCTGTGGCGCGCCGAGATCGGGATGCTGTTCATCGACGGCGGGCACACCGACGCCGCCGCGACGGCCGACTACCAGGGCTGGGCGCCGCACCTGGCCCGCGGCGGCGCGCTGGCCATCCACGACGTGTTCCCCGACCCGGCGGCCGGCGGCCAGGCACCCTATCGCGTCTACCAGCGGGCCCTGGCGTCCGGCGCGTTCACCGAGGTCCGCGTGGAGGGCTCGCTCCGCGTGCTCGAACGCTCCGGCGACGGCATCGGCTAGCTGTGTCTGGTGGATCTTGGCGCCAGTGATTGCCAGCGCGCCTCCGGTGCGACGGGCGGCGTCCGGCAAGGCGGAGGAAGAGCCAACAGTGGAGCTGTTGGCGACGACGACAACGCGCTAGCTTCAACTGGCGCCGGTCGCCGCCCGGGCGCCGATCCGCGCCGCTGAAGATCCACGAGACACGGCCTAGGTGCCGGGACTTCAGGACAGGCCCTGACCGCAGCCGCAGCGGTGCGGCTCCGGAGCGGTCCGCACGTTCTGGCCCGAGCCCGCGTCGCGGAACAGGCCGGAGCCGCCGGTCGCCCCGGACAGCGCGTCCGCGGCCAGGATCATCGCCGCCGCCGTCCAACTGCTCCGCTCGGCGGGGAAGTGCGCCTGGTTGACGAACTGCCAGCCGGTCCAGTACCCGCCGTCGCGGTGCCGCAGATGCTGGATGGCCGCGAACAGCTCGACCGCCCGCGCGTGGTCCCCGACGGCGTCCAGCGCGATCACCAGCTCACAGGTCTCCGCCCCGGTGGCCCACGGCTGGTCGCTGACGCAGCGCACGCCCACCCCCGGCTCGACAAACTCCTCCCAGCCCGCGGCCAGCCGCTCCCGCGCCGCGGCCCCACGGACCGCCCCGCCGAGGACCGGGTAGTACCAGTCCATCGAGAACCGGCTCTTGTCGGCGAACGCCTCGGGGTGACAGGCGATCAGGTGCGCGAGCTGGTCGGCGGCCAGCTCCCATTCTGGCTGTGGCTCGCCGGCGTGCTTGGCTAGCGCCATCGCGCAGCGCAGGCTCTGGTGGATGCTGGAGCAGCCGGCCAGCAGGGCATAGGACGCCGGGCGGTCACCGGCCCCCCGCCGCCACGCCAACTCGCCTCGCGGGGTGCGCAGGTCGAGCACGAAGCCGATCGCCTTGCGCACCACCGGCCACATCACGGCCGCGAACCGCTCGTCCCCGGTGACCTGCAGCTCGTGCCAGACACCCACCGCCACGTACGCGACCTGGTTGCTCTCCGCCGAGGCGTCGGTGACCAGGTGTCCCTCGGTCTTCCTGGGCCATGATCCATCCGGTCGCTGCGTCCTGGCCAGCCAGTCGTAGGCCCGCCGGGCGGGTCCGGTCAGCCCGCAGACGGTGAGCGCCATGGCGCACTCGACGTGGTTCCAGGCGTCGGCGTGGCCGTCGGGCCAGCCGATCGCCCCGGTCGGCTGCTGGAGGGCGGCCACGCTGCGGCCGGTGGCCAGGATCTGCCTGGCGGTCAGCACTCCGGGCACCGCGGGCAGGGCAGCGGCGCGCTTCTGGCCGCAGTCACGCGGTGACATGAGCCATCGGGTGGCGGGCTGACACGTCGCCGTTATTTATGGAACTTTTCTCCGAATAGACGACCAGGCTCTTGCCGATCAGCGGGTTGAGCAAGCGGTCGGCCACCCTGGTAGCGGTGGGGCGCTTCACGATGTCCCAGACGAGTAGCTGGTGGTAGGCGCGGGCGAGCGGGTGAGCGTCGTCGTGCACGCCGACCGCGCACTTCAGCCACCAGTACGGCGAGTGCAGCGCGTGCGCGTGGTGGTGCGCGGCGCCAGTCAGGCCCGCCACGGAGAGCTTGATCTGCAGTTCCGCCCGGGTGTAGATGCGGACGTGCCCGCCGGGGCCGTTGTGGTAGTCCTCGGACAACGCCCAGCAGATCCGCTCGGGCAGCCAGCTCGGCACCGTGACCGCGGCGATGCCACCCGGGCGCAGCACCCGGGCGATCTCATTCATCGCCCGCTGGTCGTCGGGGATGTGCTCGAGCACCTCGGCCGCGATCACCCGGTCGAAGGTAGCGTCCGGGAACGGCATCGCGGTGGCGTCACCGCGCGCCACCTGTGCCGATGCGCCCGGCGGCACCTCTCCCGCCTGGTGCATGGCCACGAACATGCCGGCCACTTTTTCCAGCTCCGCCGCGTCGGCATCGAGCGCGACCACGTGCGCGCCACGCCGCAGCGCCTCGAACGCGTGCCGGCCGGCCCCGCAGCCCAGATCGAGGACGCGCGTGCCGTGCCCCAGCGCCAGGCGGCCGAAGTCGACGGTCAGCAGGGCCGGGCTCCCTTCACTGGGCTGACTTCACTGGGCTGACTTCACTGGGCTGACTTCAGTGGGCTGATCGCGTCCCGGTACTGGGCCACCGTGGCCCGGGCCACCGCGGGCCAGGCGAACCGCTCCTGCACCCGGCGCAGCGCCGCGTCGCCGAACCTGGCCCGCTCCTCCGGATGGTCGAGCAGCCGGCACAGCGCCGCAGCCAGTTCCTCCGCGTCGCCGGGGGAGACCAGCAGGGCCGCGTCTCCCGTCACTTCGGGCAGTGCCCCGATGCGCGAGGCCACCAGAGGTGTGCCCGAGGCCATGTGCTCCACGGCGGGCAGCGAGAACCCCTCGTAGAGCGAGGGCACCACCGCGATCTCGGCGCTGGCCAGCAGCTCGGCCAGCTCGACGTGGCTCATCCCGTGCCGGAAGCGCACCCGGTCGCCCAGGCCGAGCTCGCCCGCCAGCCGTTCGGTCGGCCCGCCGGGCGTCAGCTTGCTGACCACCACCAGCCGCGCGCTGGCGTCGGCGTCCCTGACCAGCGCGAACGCACGCAGCAGCGTGGTCACGCCCTTCATCGGCGAGTCGGCGCTGGCCACCGCCACGATCAGGCCTGGCGCCCGCGGGCCCGGCCGGGGGTGGAACAGCCTGGTGTCCACGCCGAGCGGTATGACCCGCACGCTGTCCGGCGACGTCCCGAAGTCCTGGCAGATGTCCCGCCGGGAGGACTGGGACACGGTCAGGATGGGGCCGTGCCGCGACACCCGGTGCGCGACCCGGCCCTGCATCCGCACGAACGCGTACCACCGGCGCTTCGACAGCCGGGCCAGCCCGTGAGCCGCTTCCAGCTCGATCCGCCGGTCCACGCTGACCGGGTGATGAATGCTGGTCACCAGCGGCAGCCCCAGCCGCCGGATGCCGAGCATGCCGTAGCCGAGCACCTGGTTGTCGTGTACGACGTCGAAGTCGTGCCGGCGCGGCCGCAACGCGCGAAGCGCCCGCAGGCTGAACGTGAGCGGCTCGGGGAACGCGCCGGTCTTCATGGCGGCGACTTCGAGCACGTCGATCCAGTCGCGGTACTCGTGCAGTGCGGGGGTGCGGAACGGATCCTCGTCGCGGTAGAGGTCCAGGCTGGGGACTTCGGTCAGGACCGGGCCCGGCTCGAGCTCAGGGTAGGGCTGGCCGGAGAACACCTCGACGCGGTGGCCCAGCGCGGTCAGCTCGCGGCTCAGGTGCCTGACGTATACGCCCTGGCCGCCGCAGTGCGGCTTGCTCCGGTAGGAGAGCAACGCGATGCGCAGCGGCTCTCCGCCGGGTGCCGCGCCCGGCTGAGGTGCTTCGCCGGCCTGGGCTGCCCCGGCCCGGTGGGCTCGCACGGTGGTCACGCAGGGTCGCTCCTTCTGCCGCGAACTGCTGATCGAGGCCTGCCTGCGTGACCTCCCAGGCAGCGAAGATTACCACCGGGTACGGCTCCGGCTCCGGCGGCTGGGTAGGCTACCCGCGACGTGGCCGGCTCCGGCCAGCCCGGATGTCTAAGAGCAGGGAGGGATCCGCTGCCCATGCGCGCGCTGATCACCGGCATCACCGGTCAGGACGGCTCCTACCTGGCCGAGCACCTGCTGGCGGCCGGGCACGAGGTGTGGGGCCTGGTCCGCGGGCAGGCGAACCCGCGGGTGCCGAAGGTCCGGCAGTTGCTGGCGGAGGTCCGGCTGGTGCGGGGGGACTTGCTGGACCAGGGGAGTTTGATCGCGGCGGTGGAGCGGGTGCAGCCGGACGAGGTGTACAACCTGGCGGCGATCTCGTACGTGCCCATGTCCTGGCAGCAGGCCGAGCTGACGGCCGAGGTCACCGGGCTGGGGGTGCTGCGGGTGCTGGAGGCGATCCGGGTGTGCAGCGGGATCAGCGCGTCACGGACGCCCGGGCGGGGGCAGATCCGGTTCTACCAGGCGTCCTCGTCGGAGATGTTCGGGCAGGTACGAGAGTCGCCGCAGACCGAGAGCACATCGTTTCACCCGCGCAGCCCCTACGGTGTGGCCAAGACCTACGGGCACTTCCTCACCCAGAACTACCGCGAGTCCTACGGCATGTACGCGGTGTCGGGCATCTTGTTCAACCACGAGTCGCCGCGGCGCGGGACCGAGTTCGTCAGCCGGAAGATCTCGCTCGGCGCGGCCAAGATCAAGCTGGGCCTCGAACGGCAGCTCCGCTTGGGCAACCTGTCCGCCCGGCGTGACTGGGGGTTCGCCGGCGACTACGTGCGCGCCATGGAGCAGATGCTGGCCCAGGACGAGCCGGCGGACTACGTGGTGGGCACCGGGATCACCCACACGGTGGCCGACCTGGTCGAGCGGGCCTTCGCGGCGGTGGACCTGAACTGGCGGGATCACGTGGTCTGCGACGCCGCGTTCATCCGCCCGGCCGAGGTGGACCAGCTGTGCGCCGACGCCTCCAAGGCGCGGCAACAGCTGGGCTGGGAGCCCAAGACCACGTTTGCCGAGCTGGTCGACATGATGGTCGAGTCCGACCTGCGCCTGCTGTCCGCGCCCGGCGGGCACGCCGACGACTCGCTGTCCCCCGACGGCTGGTGAGCCCGCAGACCCCAGACCTCAGCCGACCGAGCCGCCGACCAGGTGGCCGATCCCGAAGGTGATCGCGGCGGCGAACACGCCCAGGATGAGCTGCCGGGCGGCGCCGCGGATGAACGGCCGGTCGGTCATCCGGGCCACCATGCCGCCGCCGATGATCGCGGCCAGCGCCGCCAGGACCAGCGACAACCATAGAGACGAGGCACCCGCCAGGTAGGGGATCAGCGGAATCAGGGCGCCGGCCGCGAACGAGGCCAGGGAGGCCCCGCCCGCGACGAGCGGGGAGGGCAGGTCCTGCGGGTCCACGCCGAGCTCCTCGCGCACGTGGACGTTCAGCGCGTGCTGCGGGTGCGCCGAGATCTGCGCGGCGACCTCGCTGGCCAGGGCCGGCTCCACGCCGCGCTCCCTGAACGTCGCGGCCAGCTCGCGCTGCTCGGCGTCGGGGTTCCGCTCGAGCTCCCGCGCCTCCTTCTTGACCTCCGCGCCGACCAGCTCGTTCTGCGACGAGACCGACACGTACTCGCCGGCCGCCATGGAACCGGCGCCGGCCACCAGCCCGGCCAGGCCGGTGAGGATCACGAAGTGCGTGTGAACGCCGCTGCCGCCCACGCCAGCGATCAGCGAGACGTTGGTGACCAGGCCGTCCATCGCGCCGAACACGGCGGGACGAAGCCAGCCGCCGGACACGTCCCGGTGGTGGTGCCCCTGTCCGTGCTCCTCGGCCCGGGCTTCCCGCGCGGCGGATGCGTCTCGCACCCGAAGCAGCCTACCCGGGCCGTGAGAACCTAGCTGGCCGGGCTTAGCTGGCCGGGCTTAGCTGGCCAGGCTCATGGGACCTGTGGTGAGAGGACGCAACTCCTCCGCGAAGCCCAGCGGCAGGCGGCGGATGACGCCCTGGTCGTCGATGCTGTACTGGCCCATCCGGACCAGCGGCGGCGAGTACACGTGGATCGAGACGCTCTGCCCGGCCGCCCCGGTCAGCCGGTGAATGTGGTCCGGGTCGTAGGTGAACGACGTTCCGCCGGGCCTGGTCACCGCCGCGGGCTCGCCGCCGATGCGCGGGATGCTCTCGGTCACGGCGCCGCTCACCACCCGGACCGCGCCCGCGGACCCGTCGTGATCGTGCCAGCCGGTGTCGCTGCCCGAGGTCCAGCACAACAGCCACACGTCGACGTGCTCGTCGCGGTACAGGGAAACGTAGTGGCGCCCTTCCTCGGGGAAGGCCACCTGGTGACTCCACAGCCCCGGCTGGCCGGCGATCTGGTCGGCCAGGCTGGTCAGCTCGCGCTGGTCGAGATCCCTGTCGGGCAGTGCCGCAAGCCTCATGTTCCTCCTCTCACACTGCCTGCTCCTCTCCTACTGAATCGATTCAGTGAAACGCTTAAGCGCTGAGAGTGTCAAGGTGTTCGTGCAGGCGCAGGCGCGTTCGCTACCGAGGGCCCGGCAGTCCCTGGCTATACGATGACGTCGTGCCGGACCAGCGCAAGCGCGCCACGATCCGTGATGTCGCTGACGCTACGGGGCTGTCCGCCGCCGCCGTGTCGTACGCGCTGCGGGGCATCCAGACGTCGGACGAGACACAGGAGCGCGTGCGGCAGGCCGCCGCCGAGCTCGGTTATGAGGCCCACCCCATCGCCCGCGCGCTGGTCAGCGGCAGGACCGGCATGGTCGGACTGCTGTGCGGATCGCTGGAGGACCTGTGGCAGCAGCTTCTGGGCGTGCGCATCGGCCGCGGGCTGCTGGCGCGCGATCGCTACGCCCTGCTGGTGGACGCGGGCGGCGACCCCGGGCGAGAGCAGGTGCTGGCCAGGCAGCTTTGTGACCAGCGGGTGGACGGCCTGATCGTCCAGCCGCTGGACCCTTCCTGGGAAGGGTGGGCCAAGCTCGGCGAGAGTCTGCCCGTGGTCAGCATCGGCGACGGCCTGCGCGGCCGGCGGACCGTGGGCGAGGTGCTGTTCGACAACCG
>DASZAD010000169.1:0-14809 GCA_035945415.1 Streptosporangiaceae bacterium | reverse complement strand
TGCAAGATGCCGATGGCACCGTTGACGATCGGTACGACGGCCATGATGGCGACCAGGGTGACGAGCAACCGGATGTTGGGGCCGCCGGGAACGAACAGGGCCTTGTTGAACACCGTCTGGATCAGCAGCGGGTTGATGATGCCGATCGTCGAGGTCAGCACGATCAGCCCGACGACGGCGGTTACCTGGGCCCGGTAGGGGCGAAACAGCGGTACCACCCGGCGGGCGGTGTCCCGGTTCGCATGCGCGGGCGCGGCCGGGATCCCGCTGGCCGAAGATGACGGTCCCGGAGCTGTCATGGCACCCGCCAGCAGGCCAACGATGTACCCGACTCAAGCCCGGCCACTGCGTACAATTTCATGCTCGGCCTCCTCCGCAGCGCGATCCCGCAGCCGGAGCCCGCGCGGCCGATCGGTACCAGCACCGCACGAGCGGAAGAATTATCTCGTGTCCCGTATCTTCATCACCGGCTCCACTGACGGACTCGGCCGCGCCGCCGCCGGGGTCCTCGTCGGTGAAGGCCATCAGGTTGTCCTCCACGCCCGCACCCGCGACCGGGCATCGGCGCTCAGCGACCTCGCCCCGGACGCCGCGGGTGTCGTCATCGGCGACCTGGCCAGCGCGGTCGAGACCCGGAAACTCGCGGATCAGGTGAACGAGATCGGCCGGATGGACGCGGTCATCCACAATGCCGGCGTCTTCCTGGAGCCTTCCCGCGCTACGACCGCCGAAGGCCACGCGCGGACTCTCGCGGTGAACACCCTCGCCCCTTACCTGCTCACGGCACTGATCGACCGCCCGGACCGGCTCATCTACCTCAGCAGCGGAATGCATCATGCGGGTGCCGGGTCCCTGCGGGACATCGACTGGACCGAACGGTACTGGAGCGCCGCGAAGGCGTACTCCGAGAGCAAGCTCCACGTAGTCGCGCTCGCACTCACCCTCGCGCGGGTCTGGCCGGAAGTACTCAGCAACGCCGTCGACCCGGGCTGGGTCCCGACCAAGATGGGCGGCCCCGCAGCGACCGGCGATCTGAAGATGGGCTATCTCACGCAGACCTGGCTCGCCGTCAGCAACGACGCAGCCGCCACCATAAGTGGTGGCTACTGGTACCACCGGCAGCGACAGACGCCCGCAGCAGAAGCACGTGACCAGGCTTTCCAGGACCAGCTGATGGACCGGCTGGCCGCGCTCACCGGCGTCGCGCTCGTCTAGCGTCGCGGTGCTCGGCCTGGCCATCCTGGCCACCGGTCACCGTCGGCTCCGCGACGCGGAAGGCGGTCAGGAGGAAGCGGTCCCGGCGCCGGCCGGAAGGTTCGCCCTGGCTGGTCAGGACTGAGCTCGGGGGAACAGGGCGATCGACGCGGTGAAGCCGTGCACGAAGTTCTGCCCGCCCACCGGCCCGAGCTCACCGGCGCAGAAGAAGCCGGCCGCCGGGATCTCGCCCAGCGTCTTCGCGAGCAGCCCCGCGTCGTGATCGGGCTCGGAGAACAGCCGCGATCCGCGGCCGTTACAAGTGAACAGCAACGCACCGGCCGCCCGGCGATCGCCCAGCGCGGCGGCCTCCCGCTCCAGCGTGCGCCGCAGGTCCTCGTCCGCCGAGGCCGCGTCCCTGACGTGGAACTGTGCTGTCTGGCCCGTCTCGACCTCGTCGCCCACCGCGATCGCACCGGACTCAGGGTCGGCGCCGACGATGCCGCGGATCAGGAAGTCACCCTGCCGCGGCTCGTCCCGGTACTCGTTGATGACGATTCCCATCTGCGTGCCCCGGGCGAGGAGTTCGCGGTCCCGGCCGCGCAGCGCGGCGGCCAGCTCCCGCAGGCGCGCCAGCGGCGTCTGCCCGCCCAGCTCGTAGATCACGTTGCTCTCAGCCCGGGTGACTGTGTAGGGCTCACCCACCGGCCGGCATCCCTGCGACACCAGCAGGTGGGCCTCGGCCTCGGGCAGGTGGGCGCCGACGGCGCCTTCGGTCAGCACCCGGCCGTCGTGGAACAGACGGGTCTGCCGCACCGCCAGCCCGCCGCCCGCCAGCCCGCCCATGACCACCGCGCCAGGGACGTGCTGGTTCAGGTGGGACAGCAGGCCGTCAGCCGGGAACGTGAACGGGTCGCAGACCATCAGGTGGACTTTGGCCTGGCCCGGCTCGAACCGGTAGCCGCCGTACACACCTCCGGTGGGCGTCCGGACGAACTCCATGGCGAACGTCTCCACCGCGCCGAGGCCCGCGGCCAGCCACAGCGAGACGGCGGGCCCGGACTCGACTTCGCGGGCGCCGCCGACCACCCCTTCGGCCACGCAGCCGATGAGCGGGACCGGCCCGGCCTCCTGGCCGACTGCTGTGACCAGGGCCTGCGCCGAGCCTAGGAAGTGGGGGGACGCGAACAGGACCGCGAGCGTGGGGGGAGAATCCCCGAGGGCGGCCCGCGCCTGTCGTGCCGCCTGGCGGCCCGCTTCGCCGGGGTCCGCGGTGAGCACCAGCGCTCCTCCCGCCTTCACAAGCCCAGAGTAACGGCGATTCATCCGCCCGGGTCTTCTGCTCTGGACGGCGCAGGTCTGGACGGCACGGGTCTGGACGGCACGGGTCTGGACGGCACGGGCGCGCCCAGGCTGGCGGCAGCATCCGCGCGGCCCGCGGGTGCCGGCCTGCCGCGGCGGTCGCGCAGGAACCAGCCGCCCGCGACGCCGCCCAGCAGGCCGAACACGTGCGCCTGCCAGCCGATGCCGTTCTGCGGTAGCAGCACGGTGAACTGGTAGGCGAAGCACAGCGCCATGACCAGGCCGATCACCAGGTCGATCAGGTGCCGGTCGAAGATGCCGCGGACGATGATGTAACCGAAGTAGCCGAAGACGACGCCGCTGGCGCCCGCGCCGACGCTGTGCGAGCTCTCGGTGAGCCAGGCGCCCAGCCCGCTGGTCACGGCGACCAGCAGCGTCAGGGCCAGGAACTTGCGCACCCCCCGGTAGGCGGCCAGGAAGCCGAAGATGAACAGCGGCCCGGAGTTGCCCTCGATGTGGGCCCAGCCGAAGTGCAGGAAGGGGGCGGAGAAGATGTCGGGCAAGCTGCCGGCGTCATGCGGTCTGATGCCGTACTCGAAGCTGAGCCGGTAGTGATCGGCCCAGTTGGCGATCTGCACGATCCACAGGATGGCCAGGAAGACGACCATGACGAACAGCGCCCGGCGCGCCTCGGCCAGCACCGCCTCGGCGTCCTCCGGGCCGGCCTGCCATGGTCGCGACGTCATGATGGAAAGGTAGCGGCCGGCCGGTCCCGAGGGGGACTTACGATACGGAAGCTTCCTGAGTCCTCGAACGATATTGGTGCTGACCTGCGAATTGTCACATTACGCTGCCTGGTGATCGGATTCTCGTCACGGGACCACGCGGCGGATGGGCGGGCTTTTTCGCGGAATCGGTTGCGGACCCCTCCCGCCCTTCTGGCAGGGTAATGCGGCAACGGAACTCAGTCCGGTCACGGGTGGGTGCTTCGTGCTCCCGTATCTGTGACCTATGGGGCGCAGAGCTAGCAGACGGGCTGCCTTGCACCGTGACCGGTCGGCCGCCGGCCGCGAGGCAGGCTCGCCACCGCGCGAATGGGCTGTCGGAAGGACTACCTTTGGCGCAACACCGGAGGCGGGTCCCGGAGAAGAGACGCGCATCCCGTCGTAGCGGGGTTGCCGCACCCTTCGTGGCGGCGGTCGCCGCCGTCCTCGTGGTCACCGCCGCGGCGGTCTACCTGGTCGGGATACGCCCGGGGTCCGGCGCGGACGCCGGGGCGGCCGCTGTGGCCGCGATACCGACCAGCCGCACGGTCCTGCTGCTGGAGCAGCGGCGCGAAGAGTTGATCGCCATGAGTTCCGCATACGGGACCCTCAGCCTGGTCGGCACGCCGAAGCTGGCCTCGCGCCAGTCGCTGACGCCCCTCTCCACGGGCGGCGGTACGGGCGGTGTGCCCGCCGGCCCGCCGCCCAGCCCCGGTAGCGCGCAGTCGATCGCCTACAACATGATGGCGTCGTTCGGCTTCAACCCGCGTGTCTACTTTGGCTGCCTGAACAACATCTGGTCCCGGGAGAGCGGCTGGGTCTACAACGCCATGAACCCGAGCGGGGCCTACGGCATCCCGCAGGCGCTGCCCGGATCCAAGATGGCCAGCGCCGGTTCGGACTGGCAGACCAACCCGGCCACCCAGATCCGGTGGGGTCTCGGTTACATCAAGTCCACGTACGGTGATCCGTGCAGCGCCTGGGCCTTCTGGCAGGCGCATGGTTACTACTGAGCGGCCGGCTGTTGATGACACGCCGGGTGTCCGGCCTGCTACGAAAACGGCATCGAGACGGGCCCGAATGTCATAACGAATTGATAAACTCTACCCTTTGCCGCGATAGCAAAGTCTGCCCTTTTGGTCAAGTTTAATATACGCCGAGTAAGCTGACGCATTAGCTGAGTCACATTGTGACGTGGCTCATAGTGTTCAGCCGGAAATGTGCCAATATGGCAAGTCCCCAGGTCAACGGCCTAATTCTAGCAATATCGTGCGCGCTCAGCACGGTTTTGTGACCTAAGACACATTGGGTTTCGCATACGCGGGTGCCGCGGATTAGGCAGGGTGGGTGCCCGACAGCACCCCGCGTGCGCGATGGTCACTGGGTAGTGACCCGGCCGCCCTGACCCGCGGCAGATCGGCACGCCACCTCCTGGCTCCCCGGCGGAGCCCACCAGGCGGTGTCCCGGGTGAAGGCCGCACGCGCACAGCCGAGCGCCCTACCTCAAGGCAAATTTGTCCAGCCATCGCATTCCCTTCAAGAAACCCTCCAAACTCACCATGACGATCGCCGCCGGCGGCCTGGCCGTCCTGGCGGCTGGTTCGACCGCCATGGCCACGGTATGGCCCTCCGGCGCACCGGTCGGCCTGGCCTCAGCCGCGGATTACCTTCCGGGCACCGGCCACGTTCTGAAGACAACAGGTGGCCTCGCCTTCGACCGGCAGTTGTCTGCCTCCAAGGCACAGGTGGCCTGGCAGGCCCGCTTGAGAGAGTGGGCCCAGGCCGAGCGAGCCGCCGCCGCGGCGGCGGCCAAGAAGGCAGCCGCCAAGCGGGCAGCCGCGCTGGCCGCTCAGCGACAGGCCGCCAGCCAGCAAGCGCCGGCTCCCGCTCCGGCACCAGCGCCGCCCCCCGTCGTGGTCTCGTCGGGCTCCGCCCAGCAGATCGCGATGTCCATGCTGGCCAGCTTCGGCTGGTCGTCCTCGCAGTTCTCCTGCCTGGACCCGCTGTGGAGCCAGGAGAGCGGCTGGAGCGTGACCGCGGCCAACCCGGATGGTGCCTACGGGATCCCCCAGGCACTGCCAGGGTCGAAGATGGCCAGCGCCGGTCCGAACTGGCAGACCGACGCGGCGACGCAGATCCGCTGGGGCCTGCAATACATCCGGGGCAGCTACGGCTCGCCGTGCGCCGCCTGGGCGCACGAGCAGTCGACCGGGTGGTACTGAGGTAACGGCGTAACCACCTGCGGGCCGGTCCTGGCTTTATGCGGGGCCGGCCCGCAGTGGCGCTGGGGGGCTGGGGCAGGTGCTGGTCCTGGCTTGGTGCGGGGCCGGCCCGCAGTGGCGCTGGGGGGCCCCAGCCTGCTCGTATGGGGGCGATCCGGGCTTGCCGGGGTGTGGCCCTCGCGGTTACGGAACCGGGAGTCCGGCAGAGGTGACGCGAGGGGAGCTAGTGGCTGCAGTAGAGGCGACGCGGGTGAGGGGGCTCGGGGTTAGGGGAGGGGGTGGAAGGTGGTTAGAGCTTCGGTTTGGAGGGGGGCGGCTGAGGGCCAGGTGGGCAGGGGGGCGGAGGCGTAGAGGGCGTAGGACTGGGTGCCGGCGTCCGTGTTGAGGTTGAAGAGGTAGTCGCGGGCGACGACCCGGCCCACGCCGGGCTCCAGCCAGGTGAAGGTCCACTCGGCGCCGCTGGTGCCGTGCACGCTGACCGGGCGTATCGAGATACGCCGGTAACCGGGGAACTTGCCCTCCTGGCGGGTCCTCATCTGCAGCCAGCGCGCCTCGGTCATGGCCGGCCGGTACGTTTGCGGAGTCAGGTCGACCTCCATGAACCGGCCGCCGGACGGGGAGCGGATGTAGGTCGTCAGCCCGTTCCTGGTCACGTTCCAGCCGAGCGGCACCGCCAACCGGAAACCAGCCGTCGTCCCCGTGCTGGCGGCCGGCTGGCTATACCAGGTGTAGCCGGCGGGCAGGGCGGGCGCCCCGCCGCCCGCTGAGTGCGATGGCCGGCCACCCGATGAGGAAGGACCTGTTGCCGGCTTGTCCTGGGCGGCATTGGACCGCCCGGGGGACCGGTGACGCGCGAGGGCAGCGGTCACCAGGAGGCCGCCCAGCACGACCGCGGCGATGATGCAGCCCACCAGGAAGGTGCGCCGGCCCGGCCGGCCGCCCCCCGGGGGACCCTCCTGAGGAGAGCCGGCCTGGCCATACTGCCGAGGCGGGTGCAGCACGGCGGGCGGCTGGTAGGCGGGAACCGACGGCCGGTACGCGGCGGCCTGAGACTGATACGGCGTGGTTGGCGCCTGATATGGAGCGGCTGACGGCTGATACGGCGGGGAAGATGAGAATGGAGAGGACAAAGGCGGATACGGGGCTGCCGGGGACTGGGTTGCCGGGGACTGGGTTGCCGGGGACGGGGCTGCCGGGGACTGGGCAGCCGGGGACTGGGCTACTGGGGACGGGAAGGTCCTGAGCGGCGAACCCGGAGCCGGCCAGGCCGGAGCCGGGAGGGTCCCGGACTGGAAGTACGGAAGCGCCCCGGCTGGGGGAGCCGGCTGGGTGGTCGCCGGGCTGGCCGTCGCGAGCGCTCTGGGAGCGGCGGGTTCTGACGGTCCGAGGGCAGGCCGGCTCGCGAACACGCCGGAGAGCAGCTTGGCCGCGGTGGCGGCGTCCGGCCTGGCCGCCGGGTCCTTGTGCATCAGCGCGGCGATGACCGGCCCGAGCCGGCCAGCCGAGGCCGCGGCGGGGGCGTCCTCGTTGATCACCGCGTTCATCGTGGTGAGCGCGCCGCCTCGCTCCTGGTATGGGCCTCGGCCTTGCACCGCCGCGTACAGCGTGGCGCCGAGCGACCACAGATCCGAGGACGGAGTGGCCGGCTCGCCCCGGATCCGCTCCGGCGCGGTGAACGCCGGCGTGCCCATCACCATGCCGGTCTGGGTCAGCCCCGCGTCTCCCTCGAAGGTCGCGATGCCGAAGTCGGTGAGCACGGCCCGGCCGTCCGGCGACAGCAGCACGTTGCTCGGCTTCACGTCCCGGTGCAGCACGCCCGCGGCGTGCGCGGTGGCGAGCGCGCCGACCAGCTGCTGCCCGACGTCGGCGGCCTGCTGCGTCGGGAGCGGCCCGTCCTCGGCCAGCACCCGGTCCAGCGAGCGCGCCCGGACGAGCTCCATCACGATCCAGGGCCGGCTGTCTTCCTCCACCACGTCGAAGACGGTGACCACCGCGGGATGGCTGAGCCTGGCGGCGGTCTTGGCCTCGCGGAACGTTCGCTGGTAGAGCGCCCGCCGGTCCGGTTCGCCGAGCGCCGGGGGGACCTGCACCTCTTTGACTGCCACGTCACGGTCGAGCAGCTCATCTCGGGCCCGCCAGACGGTCCCCATGGCACCGCGGCCGATCTGGTCCCGGAGACGGTAGCGCCCGCCAACAACGCGCCCCGCCCCCGCCAAAGCGTGCATAGCGCGACCCTACACGGGGCTAGCTGCAAGATTCCTGTGAAGCGAGTGAGAATACTCCGTTGCGGATGAGTTATGAGTTAGCAGTGATAACGCGCTCAGGTCGCAGCCTGCTGATCACATTCCGTGACAAAATGCAGTCCCGGTCTTGGGTGATTTATTACTTTTTAGCCATTTTTGGCCATGAGGGCGGGGCGGGGGTTACATTGCGATGCACCACAACGAAGGGTGGATCATATGAGCAAGCGAAGGCTGGCATTGGGTGCCGTCGTGGGGGCGGCCGCAGTGCTGGCGGCGACCGGCGCGACGGCGGCAGGCGCCGCGCCGGTGACAACGGCCGGGGCAGCCACCGGGCTGGCGCAGGTGCCCATCGCCGCGCCGCGCGTTCCCGGCCTGATCACCGCGCACGCGACAGCCAACACTGACTGCACGCTGCCGGACGGCACGCACGTGTCGTTCTACCATTGCTATTCGCCGCAGCAGATCAGGGCGGCGTACGGGGTAAACGGGATCGCCCCGCTCAGGGTGGGCGGCCACACGGTGCCGAACATGGGACAGGGCCAGACGATCGTGCTGGTCGACTCCTATGGCAGCCCGACCGCGGCGGCCGACCTGGCACACTTCCAGGCCACATTCTTCCCGAAACTGCCCGCGCCGAGCTTCGAGCAGATCTTCCCGTTGGGTAACCCGCAGTTCCACAACACCTGTCACGGCAGTGGCCTGTCCGGGAATTGCGCCGCGGCGAACTGGTCCGGGGAGGCCACGCTGGATATCGAGTGGGCCTACTCGATCGCGCCACTGGCACACATCGTCCTGCTGGCGGTGCCGCCCGCGGAGACCGAAGGGGTGCAGGGCTTCCCGAACCTGATGAAGGCCATCGCCGGCGAGATCCAGGCGACGCCGCCGGGAACGATGTTCTCGATGTCGTTCTCGGCCACCGAGCAGGCGTTCGGCGGCGCGGCGGCGGCGCAGACGGCCAAGTTCGACCAGGTGTTCAAGGCGGGCCTGGCCAAGCACGACAACTTCTTCTCCGGCAGCGGCGACTTCGGCAGCGCGAGCTTCAGCAAGCAGCACAAGGAGGGCGGCTTCTTCCCGTTCCCGGTGGTGGGCTGGCCGTCCACCTCGCCGTACGTGGTGTCGGTCGGCGGCACCCAGCTCCAGTTCGGCTGGACCTGGAACCCGTCGAGCAACGCGCCGTTCACCTCCACGGGCGCGTTCAACCCGGCCTACTGGGCGGCCACGAAGGGCGGCGACAGCCAGGCGGTGTGGAACGAGTCGTGGGCAGATATCGGCACCGGCGGCGGCGCCAGCGCCATCTACTCCCGGCCGTCCTGGCAGCAGGGGGTGGACGCGGGTTACGGGAACCACCGGCTGGTCCCCGACACCTCGTGGAACGCCGCGGTGAACGGCGGCGTGGACGTCTACATCACCGCCTACCCGCAGTTCAACTGCGGCAACACCACCGGGTGCTGGACGTTCTTCGGTGGCACCTCATGCGCCACCCCGCAGACCGCCGGGCTGGTCGCCCTGGTCAACGCCGCGCGCGCGGCGGAGGGTAAGCAGCCGCTCGGGTTCCTTGACCCGCTGCTGTATCAGGGCGTCGGTTCCACCGCTTACACCGACATCGTTCCCCAGCACTACGGCACGGCGCCGAAGACGTTCTCCGGCGCTGATGTGGGGGTCAGCGGGCCGGTGCTCAAGTCGGTGGGCGATCTGCAGGACAACCAGCTGTGGCAGGTGCCGATCGACGGATACTCGACCACCACGGGCTACGACGCGACCACCGGGTGGGGCACCCCGAACGCGCCCGCGTTCGTCAGCGCCCTCGCCGCAATGCCGTAACGGATGAACTAACTGGAAAGACCGAGTAGGTAGGTGCGGCGGCCCGCCTCCTGGGCGGGCTGCCGCACCTGACTCATGCCGTAGCTTGCGAACCCCGGCAGATCCCGTGGCCGGCCGAGGGCCGGGTGACGGTGCCGGACGCCGGCCGAAGCTACGGCGCGCCATGCTCCTCGACAGGCGCTATCCCGGGCGGGTCATGCGCAGCACGTCGAGCGCCTGATCAAGCTGTTCCTCGGTGATGTCGCCGCGGTCCACGTGGCCGAGCGCGATCACGACCTCCCTGATGGTCTGGCCGGTCCGCAGCGCCTCGTGAGCGACGGCTGCCGCGGCCTCGTATCCGAGGTAGCGGTTGAGCGCGGTGACGATCGCGGGGGAGGACTCGGCGTTGCGCCGTAGCCGGCCGGTGTCCGCGGTGATCCCGGCCACGCACCGGTCGGCGAGCAGGGCGGCGGCCGAGGTGAGCAGCCGCACCGAGGTCAGCAGGTTGCGGGCGATCACCGGCATCATGACGTTCAGTTCGAAGTTGCCCGCCGCTCCGCCGAAGGCCACCGCCGCGTCGTTCCCGATCACCTGGGCGCACACCTGGCAGACCGCCTCGCAGATGACCGGGTTCACCTTGCCCGGCATGATCGACGAGCCGGGCTGCAGATCCGGCACGACGATCTCGGCCAGTCCGGTGCGCGGGCCGGAGTTCATCAGCCGCAGGTCGTTGCAGATCTTGTACAGGCTCACCGCGACCGTCCGTAGCACTCCGCTGGCCTCGACCAGCGAGTCCCGGCCGCCGGCCGCCTCGAAGTGGTTGCGCGCCTCGGTCAGCGGCAGATCCAGCTCGGCCGCCAGCCGGGTGATCACGGCGGGTGCGAAGCCGGGCGGGGCGTTCAGGCCGGTGCCCACCGCGGTGCCGCCGAGCGGTAGCTCGGTCACCCGGTCCAGGCTCCCCCGCACCCGTTCGACCCCCAGTGACACCGCCGCCGCGTAGCCGCCGAACTCCTGCCCGAGCGTCACCGGCGTCGCGTCCATCAGGTGCGTGCGCCCGCTCTTCACCGCCGCGGCGAACTCGCCCGCTTTCGCCTCCAGCGTCTCCGCCAGGTGCGCGAGCGCGGGCACCAGGCTGTGGCCGAGCAGCCGGGCGGCGCTGATGTGCATGGCGGTCGGGAACACGTCGTTGGAGGACTGCGAGGCGTTGACGTGGTCGTTCGGATGGACGGGCCGGCCCAGGCGGCGGGCGGCCAGCGTGGCGATCACCTCGTTCGCGTTCATGTTGCTGGAGGTGCCGGAGCCGGTCTGGAAGACGTCGATCGGGAACTGGTCGTCGTAGTCGCCGCGGGCGACCTCGGCCGCCGCGTCGCTGATGGCCGCGGCCATCTCCGCATCCAGCACGCCCAGCCCGCCGTTCACCACGGCGGCGGCGCCCTTGACCAGGGCCAGCCCGGCGATCAGATCCCGGCCGATCGGCTCGCCTGAAATCGGGAAGTTCTGCACGGCACGCTGGGTCTGCGCCCGCCACAGCGCGCCGGTGGGCACCAGGACCTCGCCCATCGAGTCGTGCTCGACGCGGAAGCCACCTTCGCTCATCAGCGCCGCCCGACGGTCAGCAGCGGCCCGCTCAGATCGGCGAAGAAGTCGTTCCCCTTGTCATCCACGATGATGAAGGCCGGGAAGTCGCGGACTTCGATCCGCCAGACCGCCTCCATGCCCAGCTCCGGATACTCCAGCACCTTCATGCCGGTGATGCAGTCCTGCGCCAGCCGGGCGGCCGCTCCGCCGATCGAGCCCAGGTAGAACCCGCCGTGCCGCTGGCAGGCCGCCGTCACGGCGGGCGACCGGTTCCCCTTGGCCAGCATGACCAGCGAGCCCCCGGCCGCCTGGAAGCTGTCCACGTAGGAGTCCATCCGCCCGGCCGTGGTCGGGCCGAACGACCCGGACGCGTAGCCCGCCGGGGTCTTGGCCGGCCCGGCGTAGTACACCGCGTGGTCGCGCAGGTAGGCGGGCATCGGCTCGCCGCGGGCCAGCTTTTCGGCGATCTTGGCGTGGGCGATGTCTCTGGCCACCACCATCGGGCCGGTCAGTGCCAGCCGGGTGGCCACCGGGTACTTGCTCAACACGGCCCGTATCTCGTCCATCGGCTGGTTCAGGTCGATCCGTACCACCTCGCCGGCCGGCAGATCCGCCCCGGACGTCTCCGGCAGGTACCGCGCCGGATCGGTCTCAAGACGCTCCAGGAAGACGCCGTCCGCCGTGATCTTCCCCCGGGCCTGACGGTCGGCCGAGCAGGACACGGCGATGGCGACGGGACACGAGGCACCGTGCCGGGGCAGCCGGATCACCCGGACGTCGTGGCAGAAGTACCTGCCGCCGAACTGCGCGCCGATCCCGATCCGCCGGGTGATGTCCAGCACCTGCTCCTCCAGGCGCGAGTCCCTGAACCCGTGCCCGGCCGGCGACCCCGCCGCCGGCAGCGTGTCCAGGTAGCGGGCCGAGGCGTACTTGGCGGTCTTCAGCGCGTACTCGGCGCTGGTGCCGCCCACCACGATGGCCAGGTGGTACGGCGGGCAGGCGGCGGTGCCGAGGGAGCGGATCTTCTCCTCCAGGAAGGCCAGCATGCCCGCCTCGTTGAGTACCGCCTTGGTCTGCTGGTACAGAAACGACTTGTTCGCCGAACCGCCACCCTTGGCCATGAACAGGAAGCTGTACTCGCCGCCGCCGGTCGCGTAGATCTCGATCTGGGCGGGCAGGTTGCTGCCCGTGTTGCGCTCTTCGTACATGGTCAGCGGCGCGAGCTGTGAATACCGCAGGTTGAGTTGGGTGTAGGCGTCGTAGACGCCGCGGGCGACGTGCTCCTCGTCCCGCCCGTCGGTGAGCACGTGCTGCCCGCGCTTGCCCATCACGATCGCGGTCCCGGTGTCCTGGCACATCGGCAGCACGCCGCCGGCCGCGATGCACGCGTTCTTGAGCAGGTCCAGGGCCACGTAGCGGTCGTTCGGTGATGCCTCGGGATCGTCCAGGATCGACCGTAGCTGGCGGAGGTGGCCGGGCCGCAGCAGGTGCGCGATGTCCCGCATGGCCTCGGCGGTCAGCGCGGTGAGCACGCCCGGTTCAAGGTGGAGAAATGTTCTTCCGAACGCCTCGCGGCTGGTCACTCCCCCGACGTCGATCCGCCGGTACTCGGTGGTGTCCTGTCCGGCAGGCAGCAGCTCTGTGAACGTGAACTCCGGCATCGTCGCAGGTCCTCACGCAGCGGTCGGGAATGCTCTCACATCCTAGGCCGGGGGTGCGCCCCACCGGTCCGCTTCCACCGCCTCGCCCGCTCCGCCTGCTTCCGCGGGTCCGCCTGCTTCCGCGGGTCCGGCTGCTTCGGCGGGTCCGGCTGTTTCCGCAGGCCGGTCTGCTTCCGCGGACCTGGCGGGGCCGGGTTCCAGCCCTCCGGTGATCGACCGGACGACGCCCGGTCTCCTGATCGCGACGACCGCCATGATCAGCAGGAGCAGCAGGGCCGTACCGGCGGTGGTGGCGCCGATGCCGATCCGGTCGATGACCGGTCCTTGCGCCAGCGAGCCGACCGGGTAGGCCACCCCCAGCGCCACCAGGAAGAAGCTGAGCACCCGGCCCCGGTAGGCCTGCGGCGCCCGGAGTTGCACGACGGTCGACAGCCCGGACAGCACGCCGATGTAGTCCAGCCCCACCACGAAGATCGCCGCCGCCCCCTGCCAGGTCGTGCGGGAGAGGCTGTAGATCACCAGCGTCACCGGCAGCAGGGCCAGGCTCCAGCCGAGCAGGCGATCACGGCCCAGGCGGGACGCCAGCGGGGCCAGGCAGAGCGCTCCGGCCACCGCGCCTATCCCCTGGGCGGTGGTCAGCAGAGCTGTGGTCTGCGCGACCGCCGATCCCCCGCCGCGGGTCAGATGGCGCGCCATCACCGGCACCAGAGCGATGAACGGGGAGGCCAGCAACGCCACCACGGCGATAGCGGTTATGGCGGCCCGGCACGACGGCTCCCGCCGGGCCGCGCCGAAGCCCTCGCGCAACGAGGTGAACAGGCCATCGGAGTGGCCGGCCGGCGGAGCCAGCCGGACGAAGGCCAGCGCGACCACGATGGCCAGGAACGACACGGCGTTGGCCACAAACGCCGCCGGGTACCCGAACGCGGCCACGGTCGCTCCGGCCAGTGCGGGTCCGGCGATCCGGCCCAGGTTGAACTGCGCCGAGTTGAGCGAGACAGCCGCGAGGAACTCGGTGTCCGGCACGAGATCGGGCAGGATGGCCTGCTGGAACGGCCCGATCAGGGCGGCGGCCGCACCCTGCAGCGTGACCAGCGCCACCAGCGCGGCCGGGTTGGTCCGGCCCGCGGCCACCAGCACGGCGATGGCGACCGCGGCCACGGCCGCGGCCAGATTGCCTCCGACCAGCACGGGGCGGCGAGGCAGCCGGTCGGCCAGCGCGCCGCCGACCGGCGAGAGCAGGCCGATGGGCAGGAACGCCCCGGCGGCGACCAGCACCGCCCAGGTCGCCTTCCCGGTGTCGGACACGACCAGGGCGCCGACCGCGACCGTCTGCATCCAGGAGCCGATGATGGAGACCAGCCCGGCTGTCCACAGCAGCGCAAACGCCCGGTAGCGGAACGGCCGCAGCGAGGCCACCCCCCGCACCCGCCCGCCGGCCTCGGGACCGCTTCTCGCCTGGCCCGCCCGGCTCACCGCCTTCTCGCCTGGCCCGCCCGGCGCTTCCTGACCCGGGCTGCTGGGCGCTTCCCCACCTGGCCCGCTCGGCGCTTCCTCACCCGGCCCGCTCGGCGCTTCCTCACCCGGGCTGCTGGGTGCTTCCTCACCCGGCCCGCACGGCGCTTCCTCACCCGGGCTGCTCACTCCCCCTCGCCCCGGTCAGCTTCGCATGACGATGCTCGATTCGGCACATGACGCCAACTTACGGCAGCTTCCGCCGCGGCCGGGCGCAATAAATGCCGCCGTCCGCCGGGTCGATCCAAGATCGACGGGGAGTTTTATGGCCTGGATTAATCAAAAGTCCCCACCGATCTTGGAGGACGCCGGCGCCCGCTCCGCGTCAGCCGTTGCGGGCGGATATCTTCGTGACGTGTCATTCAGGCCAGCCCCGCGGGATCTGCGGGCATCGGACGCGGACCGGGAACGCGTGATGACGATGCTCGCCGAGGCGGTCAGCGATGGCCGGCTCACCCCGGAAGAGCACGAGGAACGGCTGACGGCAGCCACCTCGGCACGCACGCTGGGCGAACTGGCCGGGCTGACCG
>DASZAD010000168.1:0-5694 GCA_035945415.1 Streptosporangiaceae bacterium | reverse complement strand
CGTTCCTGGTCGCGGCCACGGGAGCAAGCTGGCGGAACTGCTCATAGGCCGCCCGTTCGGCGGCTTCGAGGTCCGGCGCCTGGTGGGTGCCCCAGCCCGCGCCGTAGTGGTTGGCCATGTAGCTGGTCAGCAGGCCGTTCCCGTCCGGGGAGATCCACTCGAACTCGCTGGCGAACTGCATGCGCGTGTTGTCGCCCACGGTGCGCAGCGGGCCCCACTGGTGGAACGGGCCACGCGCCCAGGCCGACGAGCTGAGCCCGGCGGCGGCCATCAGCCCCGGATAGCCGGGATCGTGGCCGAAGGCGTCGAGCATCCACGCGGTGGCCGGATCGCCGCCGAGCACGTCCCGCTGGTAGCCGATCCCGTAGACCGCGTTCCTGATCGTGGACTCGGCGCAGGTGAGGTTGGTGTTCGGCTCGTTGTAGTTGCCGCCGACGATCTCGATCCTGCCGTCGGCGATGAACCGGCGCAGGTCCTCGCGGTCCTCCGGATGGGTGTCGAAGTGCGGCTTCAGATAGTCGATCTCGGCCAGCACGAACTTGTAGTCCGGATCCCGGCGCGCGGCGTCCAGGTGCAGGGTGACCAGCTCGAACGCGGTCCTGGCCTCGGGCAGCCGGCCGCTGCCGTCCGGCAGCAGCAGCCGGGACTCGGTGAACTGGCCCTGGGTGTTCCACCACACCGGGTCGTAGTGGAAGTGCGAGACCATCCACATCGTCCAGCCCGGCTCGGCTACGGTGATCTCCGCCCGGGCCTCGCTCCTGGTACCGGGCGCCTCCGCGATCACCGTGACACCGCGCGGGCTTCCCGGCTGGTACGGGGCCGCGACCTCCACCCCGACCTCGGCCGTCCGCTCCTCGCCGGGGCTCAGGCCGCCGATCCCGGCCGGCGCTGGCGTGCTGACCCCGGCGCCCTCGACCCTGATGGCCACCGTGGTGATGGCTACCGTGGCCGGACCAGCCGGCTCCCGGCCGTCGCCGGCCACCGTGACCCGGATGATCTGCAGTGGCCTGCTGGCGGTGCCGCCGAAGAGGTCCGTCGGCTCAACCCTGGTGATCCGCACTCCCTCATCGTGGCACGTCATCCGGTCGCGTGGCGCACGCCGCAGGTCGGGCGGCCTTGACGGTACACCGGCACCCTGCGTAGGATGCACAATCGATTGCAGTGCTCTGAAGGCGAGCTGCGCATGGCCGATGATCGCCCCCCGGACACAAGCACAGGCACCGGCACCGGGCGGCCGGGCTTCTCGGTGGGCTGGCTCGGCACCGGGCGGATGGGCGCGCCGCTGGTCGAGCGGTTGGCCAAGGCCGGGGTCGAGGTCACGTGCTGGAACCGCACCCGGAGCAAGGCCGAGGCACTGGCGGGCCCGGGCGTGCGGGTGGCCGCCGAGCCCGCCGACGTGGCCAGCATGGACGTCGTCTTCACGATGGTCGCCGGCTCTGAGGATCTGGTCGCGGTGGTGCACCGGCTGCTGGCCGACCCGTCACGGGCGCCGCGGTTCCTGGTGGACTGCTCGACCGTGTCGGCGGAGGCGTCCGCCGATGTGCGCGAGATCGCGGCCGGACGGGGCGCGGCGTTCCTCGCCGCCCCGGTCAGCGGCAACGGCCGGGTGGTCCGGGCGGGCCTGCTGTCCCTGGTGGTGTCCGGGCCGCGAGAGGTCTTCGACGAGCTCAAGCCGCTGCTCGAGCTGCTCGGCCGGCACGTGAGCTACGTGGGCGAGGGCGAGCTCTCCAGGCTGGCGAAGATCTGCCACAACCTCCTGCTGGGCGTCACCGCGGAGTGCCTGGCCGAGATCACCGTGCTGGCCGAGAAGGCCGGCGTGCCGCGCGCGGCCCTGCTCGACTTCATCAACCACAGCGTGCTCGGCTCGATGTTCACCCGGTACAAGAGCCCGGCGCTGGTCCACCTGGACTTCACGCCCACGTTCACGCCCCTGCTGCTGCGCAAGGATTTCGACCTGGGCATGGACGCGGCGAGGGAGCTTGGCGTGCCGATGCCGGTGGCGGCGGCCGCCAGGGAGACGGTGCAGGCCGCGGTGGCGCAGGGCCACATCGACGAGGATTTCGCCGTGCTGATCGAATTGCAGGCAGCCGCGTCCGGCTACCAGATCACCGCCGAGGACGTGCCTGTGGACGACGGCCTCGACGAGCCACAGACCAGCCAGGACAGGGAAGGAGGAACCGGATGAGACCCCATGGCACCCGGTTCTTGGCACTAGCGAGCGCGACGGCTCTGGCGGCTTCCGCTTTGGCCGCCTGCAGCAGCGGCGGCAGCTCCAGCGGGAGCGGCCCGATCGTCATCGGGGCCTCGTTGTCGCTGACCGGCGACTTCTCCACCGACGGCCAGGCGTTCCAGCGCGGGTACCAGCTCTGGGCGGACCAGGTCAACAGCCACGGCGGCCTGCTGGGCCGCCATGTCAAGCTGGACATACTGAACGACGCCAGCAACCCCACCACCGTCACGGCCAACTACACCAAGCTGATCGGTTCGAACAAGGACGCTCTGGTGTTCGGGCCGTTCTCGACGCTGCTCACCGTGCCCTCAGTCAAAGTCGCGGCCCGCTACGGCTACGCCATGATCGAAGGAGCCGGCGGCGGCCCCGCGACCTTCCAGCTCAACGCGTCGGATGTGTTCGACCCCAGCCCGCCGATCGACAAACAGCTCGTGCTGTTCGCCAACTGGGTCGCGTCGCTGCCGCCCGGCCAGCGGCCGAAGACGGCCGCCTACCCGATGGTCAACGACCCGTTCGCCGACCCCATGGTGCAGACCGCGCAATCCATCCTGGTCAAGGCCGGGATCAAGACGGTGTACTCGCAGATCTATCCGGCCGAGAATCCGGACTACCACGCCGGTGCGGACAACGTCGCGGCGACCGGCGCGCAGATGGTCGTGCTCGGCTCGGTGGACGTGCCCACCGTGTCCGCGTTCATGACCGCGTTCGAGCAGCAGCACTACAATCCGATGATCATGGCCGCCTCGTCCGGGCCGGACCAGGGCGCGGCCTTCCTGAAGGCGGTGGGGACGAACAACGCCAACGGGATCTTCGTCCCCAACGGCTGGTACGGCGGTTACGCGAACCCGCTGAGCCAGGCCATGGTCAAGGCCTACATCGCCAAGCACGGCGGCAACGCGTCCGACATAAACGCGGACGTGGCCGAGGCGTACTCGGTGGGCGAGATCGCGGCCGCCGCGATCACCGCCACCGGAGGCACCGACAACAAGAAGATCATCAGCTACCTGCACAGCGGGGTCACGATCCAGACGGTCCAGGGCCCGGCCAAGTTCAACAGCGTGGGGGAGAACACCGAGGCCACGATGTTCATCTTCCAGTGGCAGCCGGGCGGCAAGTTCGTCCAGGTGCTGCCGGCCAGTGCTCCCGGCTCGGTCAGCATCCTCCACCCGAAGCCGCACTGGGGCAGCAGCTGAGCCGGCCCCGGCGCCGATGACACCGACGGGCACACAGACGGGCACAGCCGATTACACCGACGGGCACACAGACGGGCACATAGATGGGACGCCAGCTCTATGAGGCCATCGTCGACGGGATCCTGGGCGGCGGCGTCTACGCGCTGATGGCAGTGGGGCTCACGCTGATCTTCGGCGTGCTCGACATCATCAACGTCGCCCAGGGCATCCTGGTCGTGCTCGGTGCCTACCTCAGCTACGTGCTGTCGGTGCACCTGCACATCGACCTGTTCGTCGGGCTGCTGGTCACCGTGCCGGCCATGTTCGCGCTCGGGGTCGCGATCCAGCTCGCGTTCATGCGGCCGCTGCGCGGGCCGGAGCGGACGTCCATGTCGCTGCTGGCCAGCTACGCGGTGGCGATCATCACCGAGGGAATTCTGTACAGCATCTTCGGGGCGGGCGACGTGCAGTTGCACGCCTGGTACGTCACGTCCGCGGTCAAGGTGGCCGGCTTCTACCTGCCCTACATCTACCTGCTCGGCTTCGGCCTGGCCGTGGTCCTCGTGGCCGCGGTCTACCTCACCCTGTACCGGACCAAGTTCGGCCGCAGCGTCCGGGCCACCATGCAGGACCAGACCGCGGCGCGCCTGGTCGGCATCGACGTGAACCGGGTGGCCGCGCTGACGTTCGGCATCGGGGTGGCGGCCACGGCCGCGGGCGGGATGGTGTTCGGCGCGCTGAACGCGTTCAATCCCAACTCCGGCTATGACCTGATCTCCCGGCTGCTGGCCATCATCATCCTGGGCGGTCTGGGCAGCATCGCGGGCGCGCTGGCCGCCTCCATTTTCATGATCACCCTGGAGTCGGTGATCGATGTGGTCTGGTCGCCGAGCTGGGCGATCGTGGTGTTCTACGGGGCCCTCGTGCTCGTGCTCACCATCCGCCCCACCGGCCTGCTCGGCCGCAAAGAGGCGAGGGCCCAATGAGGGGGGCCGCATGAGAGAGGAGGCCGCGCGGGTGCTGGCCCGCCGCTGGCGCCCCGTCGGCCTGGCCGCGTTGCTGGCCGTCGCCGTCGTCTACCCGCTGGTCTCGGGCAGCGCGCTGAACACCCTGTTCGCGGTCAACACGCTCATCTACGTGGCGGCGGTGAGCGGCTGGAACATCTTCTCCGGATACAGCGGATACATCTCGCTCGGGCACGCGGTCTTCTTCGGCACCGGCGCCTACACGGCCGGACTGCTGGCCTTGCACCAGCACCTGACGGGCGACGTGATGTTCGCGACGCTGCCGTTGGGCGGGCTGACCGCGGCGGCGGTGGCCGTGCCGTTCGGGCTCATCGCGCTGCGCGTCAGGCGGCACACGTTCGTCGTGGTCACGATCGCGGTCTTCTTCATCTTCCAGCTCATGGCGTTCAACTTCGCGTTCACCAAAGGCAACATGGGGGTGTCCGCGCCGTTCCTGAACTGGGACCCGGCCACCTACAACGACCCGTTCTACTACGCGGCCCTGATCATCGCGGTGGCCGCGGTCGCGCTGTCCTGGCAGATCCGCGGGTCGGCGTTCGGCCTGCGGCTGCGGGCCATCAAGGACGACGAGGACCGGGCCCGCGGCCTCGGGGTGCGGGCGATGCGGACCAAGCTCACCGCGTTCGTCATCTCGGCCTTCATCATCGGCATCGTGGGCGGGCTGTGGTTCTACCTGGTCGGGCAGGCCCTGCCGGAAACGGTCTTCGACCCGGCGTTCGACCTGACCGTGGCCCTGATGGGCTTTCTCGGCGGGTTCGGCACGCTGGCCGGCCCGGTGCTGGGGGCACTCATCCTGGAGCCCGTGCAGCAGCAGCTCACGATCCAGTTCACCAACGGCTACCTGTCGGAGATCCTGCTCGGCGGGCTGTTCCTGGTGGTGATCGTGTTCCTGCCGCGCGGGCTGATCCCGAGCGCGACGGAGTGGCTCACCGCCGGGCGCGCCTGGCAGGCCAGGAGGCGGCCCGCGACGAAGCGAGGTGCCGGCCCGTCACCGCCGGCCGGGGCCGGGAGCGCGAGCGGGGCGCAAGGGGCGCAAGGGGCCGGGACGGCGGCGGGCACGGCAACCGGCACGGCGACCGGCACGGGGACCGGCACGGGGAGCCAGGGGGGCGCGCGGTGAGCACGCTGCTGCGGACGGAGGGCGTCAGCAAGTCCTTCGGCGGCGTGCACGCGCTGGCCGGCTGCTCGCTCGAGGTGGCCGAGGGCAGCATCGCGGGGCTGATCGGGCCGAACGGGTCCGGCAAGACCACGCTGTTCAACGTCATCA
>DASZAD010000167.1:0-8636 GCA_035945415.1 Streptosporangiaceae bacterium | reverse complement strand
GTGATGGTGAGCTCCCGGCGGGCGATGCCGGCCGGGGTGGTGGATGAGACCAGCCCCAGCACCTCATCGCGCAGCGTGTCCGGCAGGACGGCCTCCGGAAGCAGCGCGAGCAGCGCCTCCAGGTGCAGCTCGCGGCGCCTGCGCTGGCCGCAGGCGTCACAGCGCTGGATGTGCCGTGCCGCACGCCTGCGCAGCAGCGGGTCGAGCCGGCCGTCCCAGTAGCCGAGCAACTCGTCGAGCGTGGCGCAGGACGCGCGGCCCGAGCGGGCTACCAGCAACACGCCCAGCAAAGTCTCGAACCGGCCGCGAGCCCGGGCGGCGAGCAGGTTCGCCAGGTGCCGGGGGACGCCGAGCACAGCCGCCAGGTCGTCGCCGTGCAGTTCCTGGCGCAGGTTGAGCTCCACGATCTCGCGGTCGAGCGGGCTGAGCCCGGCCAAGGCGGCGCTGACCAGCTCGGGCGGCCCCGCCTGCTCCGGATCGACCTCGACGCTGGTCGCCTCGTCCGGCCCGGCGGAGTCCGCCGTCGCGGCCCGGGCTCGCAGCCTGCGATGGCATTCGTTGCGGGCCACGGCGTACAGCCAGACCCGCAGCCGCTCCGGATCGCTCAGCCCGGTCAGCCGGGTGGCCGCGATGACGAACGTATCCGCCACGGCCTGATCCGCGCCGGCCGGCTCGGTGAGCATCGCGCGGCAGTAGGCGTACAGGCCCGCCGCGTAGCGGTCGTAGGCGGCCGCCAGCCCCTCCGGGTCCTCGGCCGCGATCGCCGTGACCATGTCGCTGTCTTGCATGCGCCCACCTTAGAACTGCTGGATGTAGCGGGCAGGCCGCACCTTAGTAACCTCGCCGCCTGTGACCTCTCATGCTTACCATCATTGACGATTACGTCACGTGCTTGGTTGTCATGAGCGGCGGTTTCGTAGCCGGATCCAGTTACGTCTCGTGACATTACCGGATCGAATGAACGACGCGGGGCTGAACGAGCAGCCCGCTGTCCCCGATGCCTCATAAAATCGCGGGGTGGCTACCCCCGGCGTCAGCACGCGAGCGAGCGGGGCTGCCGGGCTACTGCGCCGCGTCTTCGGTTACAGCTCGTTCCGCGGCGGCCAGCAGGAGATCATCGAGCACGTCACGGCGGGCGGGGACGCGCTCGTGCTGATGCCGACCGGCGGCGGCAAGTCGCTCTGCTACCAGATTCCCGCGTTGCTGCGGGACGGCACCGGCGTGGTCATCTCGCCGCTCATCGCGCTCATGCAGGACCAGGTGACCGCGCTGAACGGGCTGGGCGTGCGGGCCGGGTTCCTCAACTCCACCCAGGACGGGTCCGAGCGCTATCAGGTGGAACGGGCCTTCGTCGCCGGCCAGCTCGACCTGCTGTACCTGGCGCCTGAGCGGCTGCGGGCCGAGTCTACGGTCCGGCTGCTCGACCGCGGCCAGGTGGCGGTGTTCGCGATCGACGAGGCGCACTGCGTGGCCCAGTGGGGGCACGACTTCCGGCCCGACTACCTGGAACTGTCCGCGCTGCACGAGCGCTGGCCCGCGGTGCCGAGGATCGCGTTGACGGCGACCGCCACCCAGGCGACCCGGGCTGAGATCACCGGCCGGCTGAACCTGGGCCAGGCCCGGCACTTCGTGGCCAGCTTCGACCGGCCCAACATCTCCTACCGGATAGTGCCGAAGAACGAACCGAAGCGCCAGCTCCTCGACCTGCTGCGGACCGAGCACGCGGGCGACGCCGGGATCGTCTACTGCCTGACCCGGGCGTCGGCGGAGAAGATCGCCGAGTTCCTCACCGGCAGCGGGATCGAAGCGCTGCCCTACCACGCCGGGCTCGACGCGCGCACCAGGAGCCGTCACCAGGATCGCTTCCTGCGCGAGGACGGGCTGGTGATGGTGGCCACGATCGCGTTCGGCATGGGCATCGACAAGCCAGACGTGCGCTTCGTCGCCCACCTCGACCTGCCCCGCTCGGTCGAGGGCTACTACCAGGAATCCGGCCGGGCCGGGCGGGACGGCCTGCCCTCCACCGCGTGGCTGGCCTACGGCCTGGCGGACGTGGTGATGCAGCGCAAGCTGATCGACGCCTCTGACGGCGACGCCGCGCACCGCCGCAGGCTGACCATTCACCTTGACGCCATGCTGGCCTTGTGCGAGACCGTGCAGTGCCGCCGGGCGCAGCTGCTCCGCTATTTCGGCGAGGAACCGGGGCCGGAGGCCGCCAGCTGCGGCAACTGCGACACCTGCCTGGTCACTCCGCAGACCTGGGACGGCACGATCGCGGCGCAGAAGCTGCTGTCGGCCGTCTACCGGCTGGACCGGGAGCGGGGCCAGCGGTTCGGCGCCGGCCAGGTGATCGACATCCTGCTCGGCAGGCAGACCGCCAAAGTCAGCCAGTACCGGCACGACAAGCTCAGCGTGTTCGCCGTCGGCACCGAGCTGAGCGAACGCGAGTGGCGGGGCGTGGTCCGCCAGTTGCTGGCCCAGGGACTGCTCGCCGTCGAAGGCGACTACGGGACGCTGGCGCTCACCCCCGCGAGCGACGAGGTGCTGCGCAAGCGCCGCGAGGTCCCGCTTCGCCGGGACCCAGAGCGGCAGGCCCGGGCGCGCGCGAAGCCCAGGACGGACAGCAGCCGCACCGGCTCAGCGGGCCCGGCCGCTGGGTCAACTGGACCGCCCTCCGCCGAGGCTCTCACGCCCGAGGCCAAGGACCTGTTCGAGCGGCTGCGCGACTGGCGCGGCGGGATCGCCAGAGAGCAGGGCTTGCCCGCCTATGTGATCTTCCACGACGCGACGCTGCGCCAGATCGCCGCCGAGACCCCGGCCACGCTGGCCGGGCTGGCCACGGTCAACGGCGTCGGCGAGGCCAAGCTGGCCAAGTACGGTCAGCAGGTGCTCGACCTCATCGCCGCCGCCGCCTTGTCCCCAGGTCACCCTGATGCGCCCACCCCTCAGCCGCTGCCGCCGGCCAGCCAGCCCGCTGGGTAGCATGCCGTCATGCCGCTCGACGAGGACACGATCCGTCTGGCCAAGGGAAAGAACCTGGCCACCGTGGCGACCCTGATGCCTAACGGCCAGCCGCAGGCGCTGCTGACCTGGGTGGACACCGACGGCGAGCACATACTCGTCAACACCGAGCCGCAGCGCCAGCGCGTGAAGAACCTGTCCAGGGACCCGCGCATCACCGTGCTCATTCATTCCTGTGATAACCCGTACGACTGGGCGGAGGTGCGCGGGCACGTCGTGGACACGGTCACCGGGGACGAGGCCCGGCGACACATCGACGAGCTCTCCCGCAAGTACGTGGGCAGCGACTACTCCAACCCCATCGGTCCCTACGGGCGGGTCATTCTCAAGATCGCCCCGGACAAGGTGAACACGCCCGCCAGGCGCGGCCGGTAGCAGGTATCACTTGCTCCACCGGACCTGCCGCCGCGCCAGGCCCGCACCTAAACTGCACTCCCAGGACGTGAGTACAGGCCGTGCCGTTCACGGAAAAGGGAGCTGTCATGCCGGTGCCGCTCGACGAGTACACCATCAATCTGGCCAAGGGCAAGAACCTGGCGATCGTGGTGACCCTGCTGCCCGACGGGCAGCCGCACGCCCAGCCCACCTGGGTGGACACCGACGGAGAGTACGTGCTCATCAACACCGAGCCAGAGCGGCAGCGCTCCAAGAACCTCCGGCGCGACCCCCGCATCACCGTGCTCATCATGCACAACGAAAGCCCCTGGGACTGGGCCGAGCTGCGCGGCCGGGTGGTGGAGACGGTCACCGGAGACGAGGCGCTGCGGCACATTCACGAGTTGGCCCACAAGTACGTAGGCCGGGACTACATCCGCCCGATCGGCCCGACCGGCCGGGTCATCTACAAGATCGCCCCGGACCGGCTGCTCACAGCGGAGATGCTGGGCTACACGTAAGGCCGGCCCGCCGAGGATCGTATGGCCGGAAGAGTGACCTGACGGCGCTGGGTTCTGTATCGTCCCGGTTAATGCCTGTTTCTCATGATCGGCTGGCTGCGCCGCGGACCCTGGATCTCCGGCGGCGAACCGTGGTGCCCGCGGTGGCCCTGGGCGTCACGGTCCGGGCGTGGTACCGCTCCTGGCTGGAGGAAATCAGCTTCCGGACCGGCATGACGGTGCTGACCGGGCTGCTGGCCATCATCGGCGGTGCGATAGCGGCCGCGGTGCTGACCGGACGCGCCGGCCCGCCGGGCCGGGTGCCGGGCGCCGTGGCCAGCCACCGGGCGCTGGCCGCTCCCCCGGCGAACGTGGCGTATCCGCTGCGGCCGGCCCACAGGGTCGCGCGGGCGACACTGGCCCCGCCCGGACATGCTGTCCGTCAGGCCGCCCTGGTTCCAGCGGCAGGAACGAACGCTTCCGGCCGCCTCACCTGGGCTGCCCCGTCGGCGGGACCAGGGCATCCCGGGCAGGGCCAAGGGCAGGGGCGCTGGTGGCCCGGCCACGGCTGGCCGCCACCGGGGTGGCAGCAGGGACACGGACACGATGGCGTCTCGGGCCGGGGAGATAGAGGGGGCGACAGGCAGGGCGGGGACGACTGACCAGCCGGCCGCCGGTTCTGACGGTGCGGGACGGCTCCGGCGACTGGGCTTCGCCGGGCTGGAGACCAACCTGGTTCGCTCGGGGCGCCGGGCTGTACGCTCAGCCGAGCGAGGAGGGCGCCGCGATGCCAGACCCGGGCCGCGAGGTCGTTGTCGGCCTCGACAACGGCGGCACCACGAACAACGCTACCGTGCTCGACACCGGCGGTCGCTTCCTGGTCGACCGCCTGCTGGAGATGCCCAGCCGGGTCCGGGAGGGGCCGGACAAGGCCATCGAGGCGCTGGCCGGGTCGTTTGAGCACGTCCTGGCGCTGACCGGCACGCCGGCCGGCTCCGTACGCGGCGTCGGGCTCGACACTCCCGGGCCGGCCAGCGCGGACGGCGTCATCTCCAGCCGCGGGGCGGTGAACTTCGTCGACCCGGCCTGGCGCGGATTCGACATCCGCCGCGCTCTGGAGGGCCGGCTGGGCCTGCCGGTCGTCTACAACAACGACGCGAACGCCGCCGCGCTGTACGCCCACCACATGTGCCTGGGCGCGAACGCGCCGGACCGCTCCTCGGTGTCGCTGATCGTGGGCACCGGGCTGGGCGGCGGCGTGGTCGAGTCCGGCCAGGTGGTGCGCGGCGCCGCCGGCATGGCCGGCGAGCTGGGCCACGTCCGGATCCCGCTGGACGGGCTGCTCGCCGAGGACCAGCCGGTGCCGTTGTGCAACTGCGGGCTGCGCGGTGACGGGGAGAGCATCGCCTCGCTGACCGGGATCAAGAAGAACCTGCTGCCCTACTGGCTGACGAAGTACCCCGATCATGACCTGGGCCGGGTCCCGGTGCACGAGGCAGCGGCCATGGTCCGCGGCCTCGGCGAGGCCGGGGACCCGCTGGCGCTGCGGATCTTCAGCCAGCAGGCGATGGCCATCGGGCGGCTGTTCACGACGGCGGCCAACTTCACCGACCCGCACCTGTACTTCCTCGGCGGCGGCGTGGTCGAGGCCGCACCCCACTTCCGTGACTGGTTCCTCAGCCAGGTGCGCGAGCACACCGATCTACGCGAGGAGCAGGACCAGGTCGCTGCCTTCGCCCTGGTGCCGGACCTGGACATGGCCGGCGCGCGGGGGGCGGCGATCGCCGCCCGTGAGGCGTTCGGGCTGTAGGCCGGCTGTGTCCGGGGCTGGTCCATGATCGTCGTTCTGGCTGGAGTGTCCGGCAGTGGCAAGAGCACCGTGGGCGCGCTGCTGGCCGGGCGGCTGGGCTGGGAGTTCCTGGATGGCGACGCACTGCACCCCATGGCCAACGTGGCCAAGATGCGAGCCGGCGTGCCGCTCACCGACACCGATCGCCAGCCCTGGCTGGCGGCGATCGGGCACTGGATGGATGAGCGGGTAGCCGCCGGGCGGTCCGGCGTCGTGGCCTGCTCGGCGCTCAAGCGGGCCTACCGGGACACCCTGCGAGCCGGGCGGCCCGGGCTGCTCCTGGTGTTCCTGGCCATCAGCCACGAGAGCGCCGTGGCCAGGCTGACCGCACGGCACGGCCACTTCTTTCCGGCGCGGTTGCTCGACAGCCAGTTCCGCGACCTGGAAACGCCGGATCCGGCCGAGCCCGCCACGGTGATCCTCGACGCCGGCCGGCCGCCGGACGACCTGGTCGCCAGCATCGCCGCACGGGCCGGGGCCGGAGGTAGCGTGGCTGGTACACGGGCGACCGGCGGCCCCGAGGCGGTGCCATGAAGCTCAAGCTGGATCTGCACGACATCTACAACCGCGGCGATGACATCGACCAGGCGCTGCGGGCGATCATCGACGAGGCGGTCAGGAAGAAGGCGCCGCTCGTCGAGATCATCCCGGGCAAGGGCTCCGGCCAGCTCAAGAAGCGGGTGCTCAGGTTCCTCGACCAGAAAGAGATCAAGGCGCTGTATCACCGGGTGGAGAAGGACTCGAAGAACTTCGGCCGGTTGTTCGTACACTTCCGCTGGTAGCCGCAGAGGCGAGCCAGACCAACCTCCGGAGGCGGACATGAGCTTCATCGTGGATGCCGTACGCACCCCCATCGGCAGGCACGGCGGCGGCCTGGCCAAGGTGCGGCCCGACGACCTGGCCGCCACCGCCATCTCCGGCCTGCTGGCCCGTACCCCGGAACTGGATCCGGCGCAGGTCGATGACGTGTACCTGGGCGACGCCAACGGCGCGGGCGAGGACAACAGGAACGTGGCCAGGATGGCCGCCCTGCTGGCCGGGCTGCCGCCCGCCGTGCCCGGCGCGACCATCAACCGGCTGTGCGGGTCGGGCCTTGAGGCCGCCATCGCCGCCGACCGGGCCATCCTGGCCGGCGACGCCGAGCTGATCATCGCCGGCGGCGTGGAGTCGATGAGCCGGGCTCCGTGGGTGCTGCCCAAGCCGGAGCGCGGCTTCCCGCGCGGGACCCAGACGATGCATGACACCACGCTGGGCTGGCGGATGGTCAACCCCAGGATGCCCCAGGGGTGGACGGTCAGCCTGGGCGAGGGCGCCGAGATCCTGGCCGGCCGCTACGCCATCTCCCGCACCCGGCAGGACGAGTTCAGCCTGCGCAGCCACCAGCGGGCGGCCCTGGCCTGGCAGGAGGGCAGGTTCACCGCGGAGGTGAGCCCGGCCGGCGGCCTGGACCGCGACGAAGGCATCAGGCCGGACACCACGCTGGAGAAACTGGCCGCGCTGGCCCCCGCCTTCCGGCCCGACGGCACGGTCACGGCGGGAAACGCGTCGCAGCTCAGCGACGGAGCGGCTGCCCTGCTGCTGGCCAGCGAGAGCGCCGCCGTCGCGGCCGGCCGCGACCCGCTCGCCCGCATCGCCTCCCGCGCGGTCAGCGCCGTCGAACCGCAGCTTTACGGCATCGGGCCGGTGGAAGCGGCCAGGACGGCGCTGAAGCGGGCCGGCGTCACGTGGTCCGACCTGACCGTTGCGGAGCTGAACGAGGCCTTCGCCGCGCAGTCGCTGGCCTGCCTGGCCGAGTGGCGCGACCTCGATCCCGAGATCGTCAACGTCAACGGCGGGGCGATCGCCCTCGGCCATCCGCTCGGCTGCTCTGGCGCGCGGATCCTGGGCACGCTGGCCCACGAGCTGCACCGCCGGGGCGGCGGCTGGGGCCTGGCGGCCATCTGCATCGGCGTCGGCCAGGGCCTGGCCGTGGTGCTGGAAGCCTGAGCCCCATGACCAGCCCCCCGGCCAGCCCCTTGATCAGCCCCGTGATCAGCACCGTCAACGCCAGGGTGGAGCACGTCGGCAGCCTGCTACGGCCGGCCTACCTGCTCCGGGCCCGGGAGGCCAGCGGCCGGGGCGAGCTCAGCCCGGCCGAGTTCAAGGCCGTCGAGGACCGCGCGGTCCGGGAGGTCGTCGCCGAGCAGGAGGAGATCGGCCTTCCGGTGGTCAACGACGGCGAGCTGCGCCGCGAGTCGTTTCAGGCCGAGCTGACCGCGGCCTGCGACGGCTTCACCGGGGTCAGCCTGGACGCCTGGCTCTGGGGCAGCTGGCACTCGGCCGAGCTCGGGGATCAGACCACCGCGCGGCCCAAGGGACTGGCCGTGGTGGCGCCGCTGCGCAAGCGCCGCAACCTGGCGGCCGAGGAGTTCACGTTCCTGCGCGGCCGCACCAGCCGGACCGGGAAGGTGACGCTGCCCAGCCCCTCGCTGTTCGCCAACCTGTGGTCGCCGCGCCTGTCGGCCGGGGCCTACCCGAGCCTGGACGCCTTCATGTCCGGCGTGGTCGAGGTGCTGCGCGATGAGGTCCGCGAGCTCGTGCGGCTGGGCTGCGGCTACATCCAGCTCGACGCGCCGCACTACCCGCTGCTGGTGGACCCGGACTGGCGGGCGTTCTACGAGGAACGGGGCTGGCCGCTGGAGCGCTGGCTGTCGTACGGGATCGACCTCGACAACGCGGTGATGGAAGCGGGCAGGCCCGCGACCTTCGGATTCCACCTGTGCCGGGGCAACCAGCTCGGCCGCTGGCTGGTGGCCGGCAGCTACGAGCCGATCGCGGCGGCGGTGTTCGGGAGGGTGCACGCCGACCGGCTGCTGCTCGAATACGACGACGAGCGCTCCGGCAACTTCGAT
>DASZAD010000166.1:0-12944 GCA_035945415.1 Streptosporangiaceae bacterium | reverse complement strand
GCGGTGGTCCCGGCCGGACAGCAACGGCGGCACGACGTTCAGTGCCTGCCGGCCGATGACGTTCGCGCGGCCCAGACTCAACGGCGGCACGACTTTCACCACCAGTGTCTGCCAGCCGATGCCGTTCGCCCGGGGCCCGGTCTGGATCGTTCTGACCCGCCGCTGATCGCGCCCCGCCGCTGGCCCCTCGGCGGCGGCTGGGCTAGCGTTCCAGACCATGACACACCTCCGCAATCGCGCTTATTTCGCCCGGGCCCTGGCAACGTGCGCCGCCGCCATCGCCTTCCTGGCCGCCATGGTCCCCGCCGCCAGCGCGGCCGGTGGCCCGGCGCCCTCCGGCGGGGGGCTGTCGTGGCAGCTGGTCAGCACAGGCGGCCAGACACACTTCCGCGGACTGTCCGTGGTCAGCCGGAACGTGGTCTGGCTCGGCGGCTACAACGGCGTCGTCCTGCGCACGGTCAACGGCGGCCGGACGTGGATCAACGCCTCACCCGCTGGGGCGACGGCGCTCCAGTTCCGCGACATCGAGGCGTTCAGCGCCACCCGGGCCGTGGCCATGGCCGCCGGGACGGGCACCAGCTCCGCGCTGTACTTCACCGCGAACGGCGGCCGCTCCTGGCGGCTGGCCTACCAGAACACCAACCCGTCCGCGTTCTTCGACTGCATGGCCTTCTTCAACCCCCGGAACGGCCTGGTGCTGAGCGATCCGGTCAACGGCAAGTTCCGCATCCTGTCCACCCGCGACGGCGGGCGGCACTGGACGGTGCTGCCCAACGCCGGGATGCCGCCCGCGCTGTCCGGCGAGGGCGGATTCGCCGCCAGCGGCGAGTGCCTGATCACGCGGGCGCACAACGCCTGGTTCGGCAGCGGCGGAGCCTCGGTCGCACGGATCTTCCACTCTCGCGACGGCGGCCTGACCTGGCAGGTCAGCGACTCTCCTATGGTCGCCGGCCCGACCGCCGGCGTGTTCGCGCTGGCCTTCCGCACGCCTCGGACCGGGGTCGCGGTGGGTGGCGACTTCGCCGCGCCCACCGCCTCCACCCGGGTGGCAGCGCTCTCCCGCATCGGGTCGCCCTGGTTTACCCCGCCCTCTGGGCCGGCTGGGTACCGGTCCGGCCTCACCTACCTGCCGGGCGCCCAGGCCACGCTCGTCGCGGTCGGGCTGACCGGCTCCGACGTCTCCTACGACGGGGGGCTGCACTGGCAGACCTTCGATACCGGCCAGTTCGACACGGTGAGCTGCGCCGCCGACGGCTCCTGCTGGGCCTCCGGTGACCTGGGCCGGGTCGCGATACTGCAGGGACAGTAAGGATCCGGCCTACGCGCCGGCGGCGATGTTCAGCACGCCGGACAGCCAGGGCGTGTAGGCGCCGGGGTCGCTGGCCAGCCCGGCCCGCAGCGAGTCGGGTGCGACCCAGGCGTAGTCGGATACCTCGGCCTCGTCGGGGGCCGGCGTGCCGCTGATCAGGGTGGCCACCAGAACGTGGTCCCACTCGCGCTCGACCCGGCCGGAGCCGGCGTCTGCCGCGTGGTAGCGGTAGACGCCGGCTTCGGCCAGCGGGCCGGTCTGGTCGGGGGTCAGCCCCAGCTCCGCGACCAGGCGCCCGGCGGCGGCAGCCAGCGTGTCCTGGCCGGGCTCGGGGTGCCCGCAGCAGGTGTTGGACCAGCGGCCCGCGAAGCGGGTCTTAACTGCGGCCCGGCGCTGCAGCAGGACGCGACCGGCGGGGTCGTAGAGCAGCACGGAGAACGCCCGGTGGCGCCGGCCGGGCGCGGTGTGGGCTTCGGCCACCGAGCAGGCGCCGATGGCCGCGCCGGTCTCGTCCACCAGCTCGACCAGCAGATGTTCCCGGCCTGTCATAGCCCTCCTGCCTCCCGGTCAGGCCTGATAGGACAGGCCGGTGGGGCTGACCTTCGGGAGCATCCCCGAGGCGACCACCGCGTCCACGGACGGGGCCAGCAGGGCGATCAGGTCGCCGGCACCCTGCTCGCCGAGGGGGGACAGCCCACCGCTCCAGGCACGCTCGTCGGTGCGGGCCTCGATCACGTTGAGCAGGGCGCGGCCGGCCCGGGTGAGCCGGAGAGTGCTGCCCGTCGTGAGGAGGCCGCGGCGCCGGAGCGTGCTGGCCGCGGCCGCCCACTCCTCCTCGGTCCAGCCGCGGGCCTCCCTGATCGTGACCTCGGGGAAGCGGCCGGCCGCCGTCTGGAGCAGGTGCGCTTCCAGGCCGGAGACACCTTCGGTGACCATGGCGGCGACGTGCCCGTCGCCGCGGTGCTCACGCAGCGTGGTGGCCAGCTGCCATAGCGCGCCGACCGGATCGTCGGGCAACGGCAGGGCGGCGTTGGCCGTGGACAATGGCCTGCCGGTCGGATCCGCGGCCGTGACCACCGGGCCGAGCCTCGCCGTCGCCTGCTCGCAGGCTTCGGAATCCACTCCTGCCTCTTTCAGCGCGGCGGTGCTCACCTCGGCGCGCGCCCGCAGGCAGTCCTCTGGCGTGGTGCGCGACCAGGCGGCGGGCAGGGCCCTGGCCACCATGGCCGGCCGGAAGCCGGCGAAGGTCGCTATGGCCACCGGTGCGGGAACCGGCCCGAGCGGCGCGGCCCTGAACGCGAAGTAGGTCATCCAGTAGCCGCGAAGGCCCAGCGCAACTCCGGCTGGCCTGACGCCTGGCGCGAAATAGACCACGTCATGCAAGGCTTCCAGGCTGAGCCACAGCCGCCGGGCTGGATGAGCGCGCACGAGGCGGAGTCTAATCGGCGCGAAGGCTACTTCGGCCCGGCAAGCCGGCGTCAGCGAGGGACTGGCGGGCAGACTTACCGGTAATGCCTGTTTACGTGGGCACCTCCGGCTGGCAGTACCGCGACTGGCGCGGGGTCCTGTATCCGCCCGGCCTCGCCCAGGGCCGCTGGCTGGACCACTACGCCGGACAGTTCCGCACGGTCGAGAACAACAGCTCCTTCTACCGGCTGCCGTCCAGGGAGACCTTCGCCGGATGGCGGGCCAGGACGTCATCCGGCTTCGTGATGGCGGTCAAGGCGAGCCGCTACCTGACCCACGTCAAGCGGCTGCGGGACCCGGCCCAGCCGGTGCAGCGCCTGATGCGGGCGGCCGCGGGGCTCGGGGACCGGCTCGGGCCGGTGCTGCTGCAACTCCCGCCGAACCTGCCCGCCGACGGCGACGCGCTGGACGCGTGCCTGACCGAGTTCTCGCGGTCCGGCTGGCCGCCGGCCGGAGAGCTGCCGCCCGAAGAGCCGTCTCGGGGCGAGCCGGCGGCCGGCCTGCCCGCCGGTGGCCGCGTTCGCGTGGCGGTGGAGTTCCGGCATCCGTCCTGGTGGACCGAGGACATCAGGAAGCTGCTCACCCGGCACGACGCCGCCCTGTCCTGGGCGGACCGGCTCGGCCAGCCGGTCACCCCGCTGTGGAGCACGGCCCGCTGGGGCTACCTGCGATTCCACGAAGGCACGGCCCGGCCCTGGCCCCGTTACGGCGAGCAGGAGCTGTGCGCCTGGGTGCAGCGGATCGCCGCCACCTGCACCGCCGGGGCGGATGTCTTCGTCTACTTCAACAACGACCCGGGCGGCGCGGCCCTCCTGGACGCGGCGGCCTTCGCCGCGCTGGTGCGGGAGTCCGGCCGCGAGGTGACCCCGACCTGGGTCCCGCCCGAGGTGGCCGGACAGCCGGGCGCGGCTTACTAGATGTTCCGGCGCATGCAACAGACGGGCAGGGCTGGCGCATCATCTGGGTAGGCCCGAGGTGATGGCATGGATCTTGATGACGCGCTGGCAGACCTGGTCGCACATTCCGGTGACCGGCTGCTGCGGGTTGCCTATCAGCTGACCCACGACCGGGCGGCAGCCCAGGACCTGGTGCAGGACGCGCTGTTGCGGGTTTACCGCTCGATGCGACGCCGTGGCCTCCCGCCTCAGGACTGGTATGCCTACCTGCGCCGGGCCGTGATCAACGAATACGTGCGCACCCGGCGGCTGCGCAGCAGCGCCGAGGTGGTGACCGCTGAGATGCCCGGACAGCCGGCGGCCAGCAGTCCAGAGGACCAGTTGGCCGACCGGGAGCAGCTGTGGGAGGCGCTGGGGACGCTGAGCCCGCGGCAGCGCGCGGCGCTCGTGCTGCGGTATTACGAGGACCTGCCCGACCACCAGATCGCGGCGCTGCTCGGCTGCCGCGAAGCCAGCGTGCGCAGCCTGGCCAGCCGCGGGCTCGCCATACTGCGGCAGGAAATCGTGTCCGCCGCCATCGGAGAGGAGGACCGGCCGTGAGCAGCATCGAGGACATCGTGCTCCAGGTGATGGTCAGCCATGACGAGGAGGCGCCGGCCGCGGCGGACCTGCTGCGCGCCCTCCGGGCCACGCCCGGGCCACCCCGCAGGCGCGGGACATGGCGGCCCCGGGCTGGCTGGTACCTGCCGCTGGCTGCCGCGGCGGCGGTGGCTGGCGTGGCGATGGGCAGCGTCTGGGCCGGCGGGCTGCTGGGTGGCGCGGGGCAGGCACCCCGCAGGACGGCGGCTGCGTCGCCGTCCTGCCCGGCCAGGTACGCCGGTCGGGCACCCTGGGTGCCTGACCGGCCGATCGGTGTCGACGGCCGCGCACGGCTGGTGCCACCAGCCACGCCCAGCTCTGTGCTGGTGTGCGCCTACGCCGGCAGCAACCTGGCCAGGCAGCAGGCCGGATGGGCGCTGTCCGGGCGACGACGGCTGACCGGCGGGCTCGCCGCGCTCGCCGCCCAGCTCACCTGGCAGCCCCGCGGCACGGTCGACGCCTGCACGCTCGTCGGCGGCAAGCAGACCAACTACCTCATCGGCCTCAGCTACCCCGGCGGTGGGAGACTCTGGGTCGCCGCCACTAACGACCCCAACCACTGCGTCACCGCCTCCAACGGCGAGTTTTCCAGCTTCGGCCTCATCGGCCCGACCGTGACCAAGGCCTTCGCCCTCGGCCTCTGGCCCGCCCGCCGGCCAGCCACCTGCACCGGGCCCGGCCAGGGCACCGGCCGGTTCGGCCAGGACGCGGCCATGGTCCCCCCGGGCTCCATCTCGCTGACCATCTGCCCGCAGGGAGCCCGCATCCTGACCTCCGGCTACCAGGCCCTGACGTCGGCCCTCAACGCGCTGCCCACCCGCCCCTCCACCCATTCCTGCAGCGGCGGGCCTGGACACGGGCCGTCCTACCAGCTCCTGTTCTCCTACCCGCAAGGACCGCCGGTCGAGGTCGACATCGCCGCCAACTGTCACCCCGCCATCGACAACTACAGCCTGCAATCCTCCACCGCCCATACCATCGTGCCGATCATCCAGCACCTGCTGACCACCGGATAGCCAGCAATCCCGCTCCGGCCGCGCTGACCACCCGGCTGGATCGGATGATGCTGGGGAACGGTATGAAGCAGCGAGCCCGCAGACCAGGACCTCCTGGCTTGACCTCCTGGTCCTGCGCTGACCCGGTGAACGTGGTAGTTGTCAGCGTGCGCGCTCTCGCAGGTTTCACGAACCGGGCGTGGGCTGACATCTACACTTGTGTAGATATTCAACGGCGTAGCTGAGGCGGTTTCGCGTGAAACATCCTGAGGCTGACCATCCGGATGAGGAGGCCGGCCCGCGGCGAGGGGCCGGCGAGCTGGAGGCAGCGGCGCTGGCTGTCCTGCAGTCCGCCGGATTCCCGCTGACCCCGGGGCAGGTGCTGGAGCGGCTGGGCGACCGCCTCGCCTACACCACCGTGGTAACGATCCTGTCCCGGCTGCACGCCAAGGGCGTCCTCACCCGGCGCAGGTCCGGCCGGGCCTACGCCTACGCTCCGGTGGCCGACGAGCCGGGGCTGGCGGCGCGGCGGATGCGAGGCGTGCTCGAAGCCGAGCACGACCGCGAGGCGGTGCTGGCCCGCTTCGTGTCCGGCCTGTCGCCGGCCGACGAGCAGATGCTGCGCCGCATGCTCGACGAGCACCAGGACGCCGGCGGCTGAGATGCGCTTCGCGGTCTATCTTCCCCTCATCGCCCCGTTGCTGGCCGCGATAGCGGCTCCCCGCCTGGCCGAACGACTGCCGCCGCGAATCGCGACCTGGCTGCTGACCGGCAGCGCGCTGGCCCTGGCCGCGGCCAGCAGCGCCGTGCTCGGGCTGCTCGCGCTGGCCGCGGCCGTCCGGATTCCCCTCGTGGACGTGGTCGCCGGCCTGTCGCTCAACGTGATGAGCGCCCACGATCCCGCCTCTCTTCCGCTGGGCGCGGCGGCGGGCGCACTGCTGGTCGCGGCGGCGGCGGCGGTCCTGCGCGCGGGATGGCGGCGCGCGGACGCACTGATCGCCGCGCACCGCCAGGCGCACCGGTTGCCCGGCGCGCGCGACGGCGGGCGGGTCATCGTGGTCACCGACGACGCGGCGGACGCTTACTCCGTGCCCGGCTGGCCGGGCCGGATCGTGGTCACCTCAGGGATGATGCGCGCCCTCAGCGCGACCGAGCGGCGGGTGCTGCTGGCGCACGAGCAGGCGCACTCCTCGGGACGCCACTACCTGTTCACAGCGGCGGTCCGGCTGGCGTCGGCCGCCAACCCGCTGCTGCGCCCGCTCTCCGCCGCCGTCGGCTATAGCGTGGAGCGCTGGGCCGACGAGCAGGCCGCGGATGCCACCGGCGACCGCCCGCTAGCCGCCCGCACCATCGCCAAGGCCGCGCTGGCCGCCTCGGCCACCCCATCCGGAACACCGCGCTCTGACAGCACCGCTCCGTGCCGCCGCCCCGTACCCGCCGGAGCGCTCGGCGTGGTGACCAGCCAGCCCGGAAGGCGCGGGGCGGGCGTGGTCCCGCGGCGTGTCGCCGCCCTGCTGCGACCAGCCCCTCGCCTCCGGCTCCTGCCGCTGGCCGCTGTGCTCACCCTGGTCATGATCTCCGGCCTGTCGGCCCTCCAGGCCGCCCGCGGCTTCCACGGCCTGCTGGAGTTCGCTCAGACCCCGACGTCCAGCGCAACAGCGTCAGCCGCCACCGCACCCTGACCTGGGGCTCCCCCGGATTCTCTAACCAGGTCTCTAATGCCGGGGCGCCCGGTGACTGGCAGGCCGCCGCGCAGGCTCCTCCTCCGCCGTTTCACGCCGTAGCTCCCGCAGCCGGTAGATCACGAAGGCCACGATCGCCAGGACCACCACGACCGCGATCACATACCCGGCCAGCGAGAGGTCGTGGGCGACGCGGTGCCAGGCCGAGCCCACGCCGTATCCGATGCTCGCAACGACCGACGCGTAGACCACGGTCCCGATCAGGCTGAGGACCCCGAAGCGCACCGCAGCAACTCCGGCGAAGCCGGCCACCAGCGAGGTGAACGCGCGGACCAGCGGCAGCGCCCGGCCCACCGGGATGGCCCAGGCCCCCCGGCCATCCAGGAACCGTTCAGCCCGGGCGATGTCGGTCTTGGTGATGAGCAGGTACCGGCCGAACCTCTCGATCACGGGGCGCTCGGCCACCCGCCCCACGAAGTACGAGACGTAGGAGCCGGCCAGCTCGGCGAGCGAGCCGATGATGATCACCAGCGCCAGGCTCAGGTGCCCCTGGTAGGCCAGCACGCCGGCGAAGCCGAAGGTGATTTCCGAGGGGATGGGGATACAGCACGCCTGGAGGAAACCGAACAGGATCAGTGCGGCATAACCGTGGTGGATGAGAAAACTCTCCATGACTGCCTTTCGCACAACACCCGGGATGGACCCGCACCGCTAATTTCTACAGACTTGTAGATGCTACTGTACCCCAGCCGAGGCGGCCGGGAGGGCGGTCCGCCCCAGTATCCCCCTTGGCAGTATCCCCCCTTGGCAGTATCCACTGTGGCGGTATCCCCCGCGGCGGTGACAGCGGCCTCACCCGGCCGGCTCCTCGGGCGGCTTCTTCCTGGGCCGGTACCGCAGCCGCTGCCTGGCCAGCTCGCTGCGGCCGCTGCGCTCATTGGCCAGCGCCACCTCGCGGGCCTGGGTCAGGTCGGTCCGGGTGAGCAGGCCGTGTGACAGCAGGAACTCGGCCAGCTCGCGCTGGTGCCCGCTTTCCTCCCAGATGAAGCCCTGGAGCAGCTTCTTGTAGTCGGAGACGGCGCCCTCGCCGGTCAGATCCAGAGCGACGACCACGTCCAGCATCGGCACCGGCTGCGGGGCCGGCAGGCCGAGGATGAACTCCTGATAGAGGTAGGCCACGGCCATGCGGGCGGTGGCGTTGCGCTCGAAGTAGCCACGAACGTGCTGCGCCGCGTCCTTCCGGGGCCGGCTCCCGCGCCGGGTGCCAGCCCGGTCCGCCCATACCTCCTCGGTCCGGGTGGCGGGCTGCTCGTCGCCGCTGCCCGCGCCCGGCTCGCCGTCGCGCCTGGCGGTGGCCTCCAGCCGTAGCGGCAGCACCCAGTTGCCCACGCTGACCAGCCAGGATCCGTCCTCCAGCACCACCGGCAGCGTCTCGTAGTGCTGGGCGGGCGCCACCGGCAGGACGGACTGCGCCGCCTCCCGGACCGACCGGTGATCCACCGGAGCGGCGGTCGTGTGCGGCGCCAGGTACACCTGATGGGTCGGGTCCCGGCTGAACAGCTCCCAACGGTGATGGACATACCGCAGCCCGGCGCAGCGGGGCGAGCGGTGCAGGGTGAGATCCTGGTTGCCGCTGAGCAGGCTCCGGTCCAGCCAGGTGATCTCATCGCGCGGGCAGTCCACCCACTGGCCGCCCGCGCTGGACCAGACCAGGAGCTTGCTCACCGCCGTCGTCCATCCAGTCGTGTCACGGCTCACACGATAACGGCGGCCAGACCGTGCGCCGGGCTGTTGGGACCCGGCGGCGGTGCTCAGCCGATCTCGATGCGGGACAGCAGCGCGTCCGGCGTCTGGCCCCAGTGGACCGAATCACCGTCGCGGAGCGGGTGCGCCCCGGTCAGCGGGACGCCGTTCAGCATCAGGCCGTTCCGGCCCAGGTTGACCACCCACCACTGGCCGTCGGCGAAGGTGAACCTGGCGTGCTCCCTGGACACCGTGGGCACTTCGGGAAGGACCAGGTCCACTGGGCCGCGCCCGGCCCGCGCGCCGGAGGTCCTGGTCTGTGTCATGGAGTCGCCCGTGACCAGCTTGAGCAGGGGGACCTGCGGGCGGCCCGGCGCGGCTACCGTCGGCGCCCCCGTGGCGACCGTGGCAGCGGCGGCCACCTGGGCGGCCACCGCGGCGGCTCCACCCAGGGTGTGCCCGTCATGGCCGGCGGCATAGCCGCGGTGACCGCCCGCGTACTGGTCGTGGCCGGACAGGTATCCGTCGTCTCCGTACCGGAGATCGTCACGACCGTGACCGGAGTCACCCACGCGCTCGGCCCAGGCCGCCCCCGGCTCGCGCCAGGCCGCCTCGGGCTCGGACCGGGCCCCGGACGCCCCCGGCTCGCGCCACGCCGCCCCCGGCTCGGACCAGGCCGCGCCCGAGCCGCCGGAGCCGGCCTCCCAGACCGCCTCCTGCTCTCCGCGGTCGCGAACGCCGGTCCTGGGACGCCGGGCACCGGCGCCGAGTACTCGAATCCCTGCCACGCAGCCGGCACCCAGAGCGGCCAGCAACAGCAGCAGCGCCGTCCCGGCCAGCAGAGACCTGGTCACGATCAGCAGCAGAATCCAGCCGGCCACGATGCCGGCCGCAACCGCCCGCCGACGACGACGCTGGACCAGATGAGCGCGGGCCAGTGGCCACTCCGCCACCCTGCGATCGGTCATCACACACACCGTCCTTGGACGAACCGCCGGTCACCCGAGCGGCCTGCCTGTGGTGCTTCGACGATGCGGATAGCGCGTGCGCCGGTCAATAGATACCGGCCAGTTCCCAGACGTCTGGAAATCAGATCATCGAAGAGGACCGCCGCGCGATCCCGCGACGGCCACGTAAGGCAGTATCAAGAGTCCTGACTCATGACGACTTGGGGGCGCTCCCGATATGAGCGAGCCTGATGTGAACCAGACCGCAGCCGACGTAATGGTGATCTTCGGCATCACCGGCGACCTGGCCCGCAAGATGACCTGGCGCGCGCTGTACCGCCTGGAGTCCAGGGGGCAGCTCGACTGCCCGATCATCGGCGTCGCCCGCAACGAGTGGTCGGACGACGAGCTGCGAGCCTACGCACGGCAGGCCCTGGAGGCGGAGGGGCCCGTCCAGGACAAGGTGTTCAGCCAGCTGACCCAGCGGCTCAGCTACCACGGCGGCGACTTTGCCGATCCAGCCACCTACCAGGCGCTGGCCGAGCGGTTGAAAGGCTTCCACCGGCCGCTGTACTACCTGGAGATACCGCCCTCCCTGTTCGCTCCGGTGGTCGAAGCCCTCGGCCAGGCGGGCCTGACCGAGGGGGCCACCGTGATGCTCGAGAAACCGTTCGGCCACGACCTGGCCTCGGCTCGTGAGCTCAACGACCAGCTGCACAAGGTGCTGGCCGAGGACCAGATCCTGCGCATCGACCACTTCCTGGGCAAGCAGCCCGTGCTCGACCTGCACTTCCTGCGCTTCGCCAACACGCTCTTCGAGCCGGTGTGGAACCGCCTGCACGTCGCGGCGGTGCACATCACCATGGCCGAGGATTTCGGCGTGGAGGACCGGGGCGCCTTCTACGACGCGGTCGGGGCGACGCGGGACGTGGTCCAGAACCACCTGCTCCAAGTCCTCGCGCTGGTCGCCATGGAACCGCCGGTGGCGGCCGGGCCCGACGCGCTGTCGGACCGGAAGGTCGACGTCTTCCGGGCCATGCCCGACGTCGACCCGGACCAGTGCCTCCTGGGCCAGTACGAGGGCTACAGGGGGATCTCCGGGGTGAAGCGGGGCTCGACGACCGAGACGTATGTGGCACTGCGCCTCGGCATCGACAACTGGCGCTGGGGCGGTGTGCCGTTTTTCATCCGGGCGGGCAAGGCGCTGCCGGCCAGGGTCACCGAGGTGCGGGTGACGTTCAAGCGCCCGCCTCGGCTGGCGTTCCTCGACGTGCCGCAACACCCCCACCCGAACCAGCTCGTGCTCAGGATCGATCCCGACCCGGGGCTGTGTATCGCGGTGCTGTCCAAGAGCAAAGAGGGCACGACGTCCAGGGAGGTGTACCTGGAGCTGGCGTTCGCCGCCGAGCTCGGCCAGCCTCCCGAGCCGTACGAACGGCTGATCCACGACGCGCTCTTGGGCGACCGTTCGCTGTTCACCCGCGAGCGCGGCGTCGAAGAGACCTGGCGGATTCTCCAGCCGCTCATCGAGCGCCTGGACAGCGGCGCTCAGCCGGCCAGCTACGCGCGCGGATCGTGGGGACCCCCGGGGGCGGAAGACCTCGTCCGGGGCTATCCCCCATGGCCCGGACCGTGGCTTCCCGAGAACACCGAAGGAGATGACCATGCCCACAAGTAACCCGATGCAGCTCGGCATGATCGGGCTCGGGCGGATGGGCGGCAACATCGTCCGCCGCCTGATGCGCGACGGGCACAGCTGCGTGGTTTACGACCGGAATCAGGCCGCCGTGCAGGCCTTCGAGAAGGAGGGCGCCACCGGCGCGAACTCCGTCGCCGATTTCGCCGCCAAGCTGACCGTGCCCCGGGCCGCCTGGGTGATGGTGCCCGCCGGGGAGATCACCGGCAGCGCCATCAGGGATCTCGCCTCCCACCTGGAGGCGGGCGACACCATCATCGACGGCGGTAACTCCTACTACCGGGAGGACATCGCCCGCGCCGCGGAGCTGGCCCAGCGGGGCATTCACCTGGTGGACTGCGGGACCAGCGGCGGGGTGTGGGGCCTGGATCGCGGCTACTCCCTCATGCTCGGCGGCGACGCCGGCGTGATCGAGCGCCTGAACCCCATCTTCGCCACCCTCGCCCCCGGGGTGGACAGCGCCACCCGCACCCCCGGCCGCACCGGAGCACCGCAACCGGCCGAGCAGGGGTTCCTGCGGTGCGGCCCGAACGGCGCCGGGCACTTCGTGAAGATGGTGCACAACGGCATCGAGTACGGGATCATGGCGGCCTTCGCCGAGGGATTCAACATCCTGCACAACGCGAACGCCGGCAAGCGGGTCGTCGAGGGTGATGCCGAGACCGCGCCGATGGAACATCCGGAGTTCTACCAGTACGACATCGACACCACGGCGGTCGCCGAGGTGTGGCGGCGCGGCAGTGTGATCGCGTCCTGGCTGCTGGACCTAGCCGCCGAAGCCCTCTACGCCTCGCCCGGCCTGGCTGAGTTCTCCGGCCGCGTGGCGGACTCCGGCGAGGGCCGGTGGACGTCGATCGCCGCGATCGACGAGGGAGTCCCGGCCCCGGTGCTGACGAGCGCGCTGTACTCCCGCTTCGCCTCCCGCGACCTGGACGAGTTCGCGAACAAGGTGCTCTCCGCCATGCGCAAGGGCTTCGGCGGCCACGAGGAGCGGCCCGCTTAGGCCGTAGCGAGAATGCCCGGTCAGCCGGGCGGGGCTGGGTACTCGACGGTGACGGTCAGGCCGCCGGGGTTGATCGACAACCCGGCGTCGACCGGCGAGCTCGAGTTCCACGTCACGTCGATCGTGACGCTGCTGCCCGCGGTCAGCGTGTCGCTGTACTGCGAGAGGGTCAGACCGGACAGTCCGGGCGGCACGACGATGGAGAAGGAGATCGTCCCGCCGTTCGCGGTCAGCGTGAACGAGCCCGACGCCGAGCTCCCGCCCGGGTCCGGGCCGAGCCCGACGACCGAGGAGGACGCGCTCAGGGTGGCCGACGGCGAGCTGGGCGGCGGGCTGGGCTGATGCGACCCCGTCGGCCGCGGGGCGGGCGACGTCGGCTGGCCCGAGCCTGGCACGATCACGATCGGCGGGGTGGTGCTGCCGGCGGGGGCCAGGGCCAGGCTGCTGGGGACGACCGTGCCGTGCGTGCGGGAGGCGGTGCTGCCCGTGCTCCGCGAACTGGCGGGAGCGGCTGACGAGGAGGTGCCCGCCGCCGCCGGGCCGAGGGTGTTGCTGCCCAGTGCTATC
>DASZAD010000165.1:0-9311 GCA_035945415.1 Streptosporangiaceae bacterium | reverse complement strand
CCCGTCCTGGAGCCCGTCCTGGAGCCCGTCCTGGAGCCCGTCATGCAGCACGGCCGCCGGGCGGGTGGCGGTCAGCAGGCTCGTCCGGGTCTGCCCGGCGTTCCAGTCCTCGCCCACCTCGACATAGCCGAGCTCGCGGAGCGCGTGGTTGATCGCGGCGCGCAGCGGCGGGGGCAGGCGATCGCCCGGCACCTCGCCGCCCCGGCCCACCGAACCCGCCGACACCCCGGTCGTGAACCAGATTTTCGCATCCCCGGGACCGTTCGCGTCATGCGCGGCGGTGAAGCAAGTATCGCCGATCCCCGGCACCTCGGGCAGGTTGAGGAAATTGAAGACCCGCGCCGAGACACCCTCCGGATCGGCCACGAGATCCTCATACCGGACCCGGAGCCCACGGTCCTGGTGTCGCTTCTCGAAGTCGATCATCTGACCCACGGTGGCGGCCCAGCAAGCGCCGGCTGCCGCCACGCTGTTCCCCGGGTACCCGGCGGTGTACCGCTCGAAGCCGAAGTTGTCCAGTCCCCACCGGCAGGCCTCCAAGCCCGAGGCGATCATGTCCATGCAGTGCCGGTACAGGCAGATGAACTGCGCATCCGGCCAGATCCTGGCCACCAGGTCCGCCCACATGACCGTATCCAGGGACTTGTCGCACCACCGGGTGGCGCCGCGCTCCGCCAGGTATGGCGCGAACGCCGCCGTGATCGCAGCGCGGATGGCCTCGGCCGCGTGGCCGGTCACCTGCTGCGGGCCAAGCAGCGGCAGGACCCCGGCGCCCGGTACGCCTTCGGTCACGCTCCACACCCGGGCCAGTTCGGCACACGCGGCGCCCACACCTGTCTCCGGCGGGCAGGACAGGGCAGGGTGGGCGTCCAGGATGAACCGCAGCAACGTCGATCCGGACCGGGCCGCCGTGAGGACAAAGACCGGCGCTGAACCGTCAGGAGCAGGCACAGGCCGGATCACAGGCGCCCTTCTTGGATGACGGCGCGGAGCTCGTTACGCAGCACTTTGCCGAGGTCGTTCTTGGGCAGCGCGTCCAGTTGCACCACCCGGTCCGGCCAGTGGTCCGGGGTGACCTCGCTGCTGTCCAGGTACTGGTTGATCTCGTCTCGCGTAAGGGCCTCACCGGGAGCAACGACCACGGCGCACAGCGCGTCCCCGTCCGGGAGCTCCGGGTCCGGATAACCGACGAGCACCGCTTCGGAGATGGCCGGATACGCCGTGAGTACCGCCTCGATCTCCAGTGTGGGCACCTTCTCGCCCGTGGGCCGGGTGATCAGGTCAGCGCGGCGGCCGGTGATCCGGATCCCGCCCCTGCCGTCCGGCCGGGCCATGTCCCCGGTGTCGAACCAGCCGTCGCCGTCCAGGCTGGCGGCATACAACTCGGGCTGGCCGGAGTAGCCCAGGCACAGCGAGGCGCCCCGGACGAACAGGCGACCGATTCCGCCCTCGATTCCGCCCCCGAATTCACCCTCGATTCCGCCCCCGGCTTCGCCCGGCTGGCCGATCCGGGTTTCCATCCATGGCATCGTGCGACCGTCGCTGTGGGCGGCCCACCCGGGCGGATCGTCCGGCGTGGTGGTGGTGCAGCCCCCGGTCTCGGTCATGCCCCAGCAGGCCATCAGCTCGACGCCGAAAACGTCCCGCATGTCGTCGACCATGCGCTCCGGTATGGGAGCCGAGCTCGACGACACCACGCGAATGCTGGACGTGTCGCGCGGTGTCGCGCGCTGGGCGGACAGCAGGTCACTGAGCCGGGACGGTGAGGCGTGCAGCCAGGTCACCCGGTGTTTCTGGATCATCTCGAGCAGCAGGTTCACGTCGGCTTTGGTGTCGTGCATCAGGCAGGTGGCGCCCAGGCCGACCGGGGCGTACACCGCGTGCATCGCCCCGGCGACGTGGGTGAGCTGCTGCGGGATGGTGATGACGTCACGACCGGTGAGCCCGTAGGGGGCCGACAGCGAGTTGGCGGCCGCCCAGATGGTGTTGAGGCTGTGCATGACGGCCTTTGGCTCCCCGGTGGTTCCCGAGGTGAAGATGATCAGCGCGGGGTCGTCGGCGCCGAGACCCGGGCCCGGAACCTGGCGGTCACGCTCCCACGCGGTCTCGACGAACAGCGAGGTGAAGTCCAGCGCGCCGGTGCGCGCGGCGTCCCCGCCCACCACCACGCGGTGTTGCAGGGCGGGCGGGGCCAGGCCGGCCACGCGGCCGGCGAAGTCCAGGCCGTCGAAGACATCCGCGCTCACGCAGACCTTCGCACCGCTGGCCCGCAGGATATGGCCCACCTCCCGGCCCCGGTATTCCGCCTGCGCGGGTACGGCGATCGCGCCGGCTCGCGCACAGCCCAGGTACAAGGGCGCCAGCAGCCACCAGTTCGGCACGTAGATCACGACCGCGTCGCCCCGGCCGACACCCAGCCCGGCCAGCGCGCCGGCGAACCGCTCGACCAGGACCGCGAGCTGCGCATAGCTGATCTCGTGCGCCAGCTTCCCGCCTTCATAGGCGATCACTGCGGGATGGTCCGGCCGTTCCATGGCATAGCCGGCCAGGTCATCGAGAAGGGTCTGATCTCGCCACCAGCCCCTTGCGCGATATCGCTCCGCCTTCGCCTCCGCCCCAGCCTTTCGGTGACCCCCCGCCATTGGTCCCAGCGCGCTCGACATTTCCCACCTTCTTCGAGACCCAGCCACGCCGTCGGCCTGTACTCTTCGTCATGACGATAGAACGGGATGTATGCGACCAAGCCGAGCTTACGGGATATCTTCTGACGTAAGTCAGGAAGGCCGGAGCCTTCTGGCGCGCAGGATTCCCCGGGCGCTTCGCCACCGGGACTTCGCTCTGCTGTGGGCCGGTCAGAGCGTGTCCGTCGCCGGTGACGGCATCTTCATCGTGGCGGTCGCCCTGGAGGCGCTGCGGCTCGACCACAGCCCGACCGGGCTTTCGCTCGTGCTCGCGGCCCGGATCGTTCCCGCGGTCTGCCTGCTGCCGATCGGTGGCGCCGTGGTGGACCGGGTCCCGCGCCGGCTCGCCATGCTGGCCGGCGACGTCGGGCGGGGCGTGGCGGTCGGTCTGATCGCCCTGGCCGTAGCCACCGGGACGGCCCGGTTGTGGGAGCTGCTCGCGATGGCAGTCGTCTTCGGAGTCTGCGACGCGTTCTTCGCCCCGGCCTCGACTGCCATCATCCCCGAGCTCCTGCCCACCGAGCTGCTGGTGCAAGGCAGCTCCCTCACCGGAACCAGCCAGCAGGCGGCCCAGGGATTCATCGGGCCTGCTCTCGGTGGCCTGCTGGCCGCTACCGCGGGCATCGGGGCCGCTTTCGCGGCCGACGCGGCGAGCTTCGCCGTCAGCACGGCGTGCCTGCTGGCCATGACCAGCCGGCGCAAGCCCGCGGACCCGGCGGTCACGCCGGCTTCCTCGCCGCGGCGGTCCCTGCTCGCCGAAGTGCGCGACGGGCTGCGCTATTGCGCCTCGCGGCGCTGGCTGTGGATGGCGATCAGCAGTCACGGGTTCATCAGCACAGTCGCCATCATGCCGCTCTTCGTGCTCGTTCCCGTCTTGATCAAGCAGGTCCTGGGGGAAAGCGATGCGGTGCTCGGTCTCGTCCTCGCCGCGGGCGGCGTCGGCGGCATCGCCGGTGCCATACTCGCCGGGCGCATCCCGGTCCGAGGGCGGCAGGTCACCGCCATGTGGGTCAGCCTGGGAGCGGCGGGTGCGACGGTGGCGGGCCTCGGCGGCGCGCCCAACGTCTGGTACGCGGGCCTCGCCGTCGCGGTCGTCTGGGCTTTCGCCACGTCCGGAAACGTGCTCTGGGCTCCGATCCTCCAGGAACACGTCCCTGCGGACATGCTCGGCCGGGCGTCGTCCATCGAGTGGACGGCCTCGTTCGCCGGCACCCCGCTCGGCCTCGTCGGCGCAGGCCTGCTCGCCACCGTCCTCGGGGTGCGGGCCACCATGCTGGCCGGAGGCGGTCTGGCCGCGCTGACGACGCTCGGCCTTATGGTGCCGGGCGTGCGCGATCCCGAACGCGCTCAGCCAGCTCCGCCAGCCCAGCCGCCAGCGCTGGATCAAACGCTTTGACGTAGGTCATACGCGGATGCAATTGGCAGCCGTACGCGGCTTTCGTCTCGTCCGAACCGTACGAATAGTGGATTCGGGTGGCGCCGGCCTCAGCAGCGAACTCAATGGCCCGGTAGTAATTGGTCTCCAGATACAGCGGCAGATTCCCCAGCCACGAATAATCGAAGCCGCAGTCCCGGGAGTACAGGGTGTCGCCCAGGTGAATGAATGCCGAATAGCCGCGGAGCACGCCGTCGGCGCTGCGAGCCGCGATGACTTGCGCGTGCTCGCCATAGGCGGCGATGATCCCGCCGTGCACGATGCGCGCCATCTGTGTCGGGTGGGTCACGTGCTCGTATTTCTGGTAGAGCTGAGCCTCGAGCGGGAGCATCTCCTCGCTCAGCGCCGCCGTAAGCGGTTCACGACTTATCGTCACGCCGGCGGCAGCCACTAACCGCCGGTGGCGCCGCACGTTGGAGCGACGATGCTGGCTCAGCGACGCCAGATAGGCGTCGAACGGACGCACCGCCAGGATAGACACGTGCAGCGCGGGGCCGAATCCGGCGTATCCCCGCGCCAGCAGGACCTCACGTTGCGGGCCGTCCGTCACCGGAAGATACAGGCAGGCGACGCTGGCCAGTCCTCGTGCGCGGGCCATCGCCTCAGCCCCGTCGAGCAGCGACCGCAGCGCCGCTTCCGACTGCTCGCCGGTGACGTCCGGGCGGGTGAGCAGCCGTGTGGTCCCCGCCCGCAGCGCCCCCAGGTAGGCGCTGGGCATCAGCGCGGACAGGCCCTCCGCGCCGGCCGCTCCGCCCGGCGAGGGCCGGGGAGCCTCGCCGCGGCGGGCGAGAAAGGCGGACAGCACCGTGTCGATGCGCATGAACGGCCAGAACGACTGGTCGTCGACGACCATGCCCCAGGTCCCCGCGACCGCCCGCGTGCTGCCCTCGTCCGGCAGCACCAGAACGGTGAACGGCTCGGCGATCCCGATCGCCTCATCCAGCGCGTGCCAGGCCGGTGAGTCATAGAGATCGCCGCTCTCGGCCAGGTCCGCGTAGCCGAGCTCGACCGCCTCGGCGACGGAGGGCGTTACCGTCGTGATCATCGGCCGTCACTGCCGGGCAGGAGCTTGACCGCGCAGAAGTAGGTGCTGATCGTGCACCCGCGCAACTGCTTGGCCTGGATCGCTCCGGACCCGAAGTGCAGCGCGCGCACGCCGTTGGCCGCAGCCTGCTCGATGATCGAGTTGTAGGTGACCTCAAAATAGACCGGCAGATCTCCGATGCGGGCGTAGTCGAAGCCGGCGCGGTGCACGTACCAGTCGTCGCGGTGCCGCATCACCAGGGTGAAGCCGCACAGGGCACCATCCAGCCGGGCGGTCGAGACGAAGGCGTCGGGTCCGAACTCGCGCGTGATCGCCTGCAGAGCCGCCGCTGACTGCTGAGGCGTCCAGCTACCTCCGTGCCTGGCGAACAGCTGCGATTCGAGGTCCGCGAGGAGCTCGATGAGTCCTTCGGTGAGCGGTTCGATCTCGACCTTGACGCCAGCCGCCTCAAGCTTCCGGCGTTCGGCCGCGATGGATTGCCGCTGCTTGCGCTGCAGCATGGCCTTGTATCCGTCGAATCCGCCGACGGGGAGAAAGAGCGTCGCGTCCTGGGCTGACACACAGCTGCTGTATCCCTGCTCGTCGAGTGCGCGCCTGAGCGGAGTGTCCAGCTCGTCGACGTAAAGGAAGGCAATGCTCCGCGCGCCGAAACCCGCCGCCACGCCCTCGGCCCGCGCGATCAGAGAGCTGACCACGGCGCTCGTCTCGGCCGTCTCCTCCCGCAGGAGCACCCGGGTGCGGGCGAGCTGCCGGCCGCCGCAGACCAGGCTGGGCATCAGGATCTCGGTGACGGGCGCGGTCTCGTCCGGGTGCGACAGCGCCCGGGTGGCCTCCTCGACCGACCTGGGGACAGCCCGCCCTCCGGTCAGCGACGCCAGGCACTCAGCCGCGCCCGGCAAGCCGTCGCGGGCGCCAAATTCCAGCACCGTGTCGGTGCGCGTGTACAGCCAGGGAGAGACAGGGAAGGTCAGCGCGGTGGCCAGCGCGCTGCTGAGCGCGCCCGCGCGGTAGTGCAGCAGGTACCGCATCGGCACGCCGGCATAGTCCTCGGACATTCGCAGCCACGGTCTGCCGAGCTGGCCGGCGCCAGGACCAGCCAGGTCGTCCCACTCGGCGGGCAGTTGCGCCGCATGGTCGAGCACCTGAATGTCAGTCATGACCGTCCTCCCGCACTTCGCGCACACCGGCAATGTACGGCAATGTCACCGTTCGCGGGCAAGCGCCTACTTCCCGCTTACACCGAACTCGCACGCGGATCACACCGACGCGGTACAGGAAATCAGGTGTCGACGCGGGACAGGTCGAGCTCGGCCGCGCCGCCGGCGATGAAGTCGCGGCGGGGCGCGACCTCGGTGCCCATCAGCAGGTCGAACACCGCGGCCGCGGCCACGGCGTCGCTGATCCTGATCCGCCGCAGCGTGCGATGCCTGGGGTCCATGGTGGTCTCGGCGAGCTGGCTGGCGTCCATCTCGCCTAGTCCCTTGTACCGCTGGACCGGCTCCTTCCACCGCTGCCCCCGGCGCTCCAGCTCCAGCAGCGTGCGATTGAGCTCGGCGTCGGTGTAGGTGTACCGGTACCTGGACTGGCTCTTGCGCGGGTTCGTCAGCTCGATCCGGTGCAGCGGAGGCACCGCCGAGAACACCCGGCCGGCCTCCAGCATCGGCCGCAGGTAGCGGTGGAACAGGGTCAGCAGCAGAGTCCGGATGTGGGCGCCGTCGACGTCCGCGTCGGCCATGAAAATCACCCGCTGGTAGCGGGCCGCGTCCAGGTCGAAGGCGGCGCCCGAGCCCGCGCCGATCACCTGGATGATGGCGGAGCACTCGGCGTTCTTCAGCATGTCGGCGAGCGAGGACTTCTGCACGTTGAGGATCTTGCCCCGGATCGGCAGCAACGCCTGGAACTCCGAGTCCCTGGCCAGCTTGGCCGTGCCGAGCGCGGAGTCCCCCTCGACGATGAACAGCTCGCTGCGGTCGTCGGCCGTCCGGCAGTCGACCAGCTTGGCCGGCAGGGCCGAGCTGGCCAGCGCGCTCTTGCGGCGCTGGTTCTCGCGGTGTTCGCGGGCGGAGATGCGGGTCTTGGCCGCGGCCACGATCTTGTCGAGCACGGCTCGGGCCTGCGCCTTGGCCCCCCGGGGGGGCGACTCGAAGTAGGACTTGAGCCCGGCGGCCACCACCTGGGACACGATCCGGGAGGCGGCCGGAGTGCCCAGCACCTCCTTGGTCTGCCCCTCGAACTGCGGCTCGGGCACCCGCACCGCCACCACCGCGGTCAGCCCTTCGAGCACGTCCTCCTTGATCACCGGCTCGTCGCCGTTGCGGAGCAGCCGGGAGGCGCGAAGCTGCTCGTTCAGCGTGCGGACCAGGGCTCGCTCGAAGCCGGTTACATGGGTGCCGCCCTTGGGCGTGGCGATCACGTTGACGAACGACCGGGTGGTGGTCTCGTAACCCGAGCTCCACTGCAGCGCCACGTCCACCAGCAGTTCGCGCTCCACGTCGGCCGGGGTCATGTGGCCCTGGTCGTCAAGCACCGGCACGGTCTCGGTGAACTGCCCTGAGCCCTGCAGGCGCAGCACGTCGGTCACCGGCTCGCCCGAACCCAGGTGCGCGCAGAACTCGCTGATCCCGCCCTCGAAGGAGAACTCGGCCTCCGCCGGGGGCTCGCCCGTCCGGCTCTCGTCGCGAATCCGGATCTTCAGCCCGGGGACCAGGTAGGCGGTCTGCCGGGCGCGCTCGGTGAGCGCGTCGAAGCCGAACCAGGAGTCGCGCACGAACACCTGGGGGTCCGGCCAGAACCGGATCCTGGTGCCGGTCACCCGCTTGGCCACGCGACGCTCCTTGCGCAGCCCGGAGGCTGGCCGGAACGGGGTCTCAGGGCCCGGGCCGGCGAACCCGCCGGGCACGCCGCGGCGGAAGCTGGTTCCCCAGGTGAAGCCGCCCCGGTCCACCTCGATGTCGAGCCGGGCGGACAGCGCGTTGACCACCGAGGCTCCCACGCCGTGCAGCCCGCCCGAGGCGGTGTAGGAGCCGCCGCCGAACTTGCCGCCCGCGTGCAGCCGGGTCATCACCAGCTCCACGCCGGTGAGCCCGGTCTTGGGCTCGATGTCCACCGGTATGCCGCGGCCCTGGTCACGCACCTCGGCCGAGCCGTCGGCGCGCAGCACGACCTCGACCAGCGAGCCGTGACCGCCCAGCGCCTCGTCGACGGCGTTATCGATGATCTCCCACAGGCAGTGCAGCAGGCCGCGGCTGTCGGTGGACCCGATATACATGCCCGGCCGCTTGCGCACGGCCTCCAGGCCCTCGAGCACGGACAGGTGGCGTGCCGTGTACGCGTCGCCCCCGCCATGCTGGCCCGGAAATGCGGAGGCCACGGTCGGGGCAGTCACGGAACACCTTCCTCCCAATGCCGGGAACCCGGGGGTCGCCCCCCGGGCTGGCGCTGTGCCGCGGGACCGGACCACCCGCTGGAACCACTGTGAGCCTAACTCCCCCGGGGCGCTGGTGCGCGCCGGCACGCCGGCCGCCCCTACCCGTTCCACCCCACGCGACCTGGGATAATGTCCGCATTGGAGTCATGGCCACCGGAGCTGGGAAGTACCCGCGGGAGCTGCGGAAAGGTTCATGGAGCACAAACGGGGAAGACGACTTGCAGAAGGCTGACGGGAGATTTCGCTGATGGCGTACTTCCGGACGAGCCGGACGGGAAGGTAGGCCCTGGCTCCAGCGTTGTGCTGTGGTGAGAGCAGTTTCGCGATTGACCACCGCCCAGCCGGATGCAGAAGCCGGAGGCACGAGGCGAGGATGGCGACATGACCGGTGCACTAGCCCCCACCAGGCCGCTGACCGCCGCGGACGTCTGTGACCGCTGCGGAGCCCGGGCGTATGTCCGAGTGGTGCTCAGCGGTAGCGCGGAGCTGTTCTTCTGCGCGCATCACGCCCGTCAGCACGCCGAGGCGCTGTCCCGGGTCGCGGCGGAGATACAGGACGAGACCAACCTCCTGGCGGCCGGCTCAGAGAAGGACCCCGGCTCAGCCAGCTAGCCATATAACGGCGCGAAGTCGCGCCCGCGCCAGCAGTCGTGCTGGTCGCGGGCGCATTTGTTCCCGGTCCGGTTCCACCCGAGGAGAAACTGAACCCGCGACCCGTACCGG
>DASZAD010000164.1:0-19189 GCA_035945415.1 Streptosporangiaceae bacterium | reverse complement strand
GATGACCCCGGCCCGATCGGCGGCATCCCCCGGCCTGGATGCCTCCGATCGGGCGCTCTGTCACCGGATGAGCCAATCATGCTCTGATTCGCCTTCCGCAAACGGCCGATCCTGACTGAATTTGCGTTCCCGGCGGGCTGGAGGTCACGGTTACCGCCCTGTCATCCGGTTGGGCATCCGGTCAGGCTGGCGCCGGCCCCCGGCCCTTCGCCACGGTGAGCAGCACCGCGGAGTCCTCGATCGCCTCCAGGTTGTGCCGGGCGTCGGGCACGGCCAGCAGATCGCCCGAACGTGCCTCCCACACGTCGGTGCCAGCGGTGAGCCGCACGCGCCCGCGTAGCACCAGGACGGTGGCTTCACCGGGGTTCTCGTGCTCGGCCAGGGACTTGCCTTCGGCCAGAGTGAGCAGCGCCTGGCGCAGCACGTGTTCATGGCCGCCATAGACCGTCTCGGCGCTGCGCCCGCTCGGCGCGGACCGCGCCCGCTTGAGATGCTCGCGGGCCAGCGCGTCCAAGGACATCTTCTGCATCCCCCGAGTCTGTCAGACACGCTGACCGGCACCCGCGCGGAGGGTTGTAAAGGGTGCTTGACATATGGTATCGAGTAAAGGTACCTTTACATCATGCGGAACCTGGTCCGGGAGCAGCGCACTCAGCGCGGGCTGTCCCAAGCGGAGGTGGCGGCCGCGCTGGGCGTGTCGCGGCAGACAGTGATCTCCATCGAGAACGGCCGTTACCTGCCGTCACTCCCCCTGGCCTTCCGGATCGCCAGGTTCTTCGGCATGCCGGTCGACAAGATGTTCGACCCGGATCACGAGGAGGACGGCTACCAGCCGTCGGCCCCGGCCGGCTGGGAACCGCCACCTCCTCCGGTGGCTTTCACCGGAGCAGGGTAATCCGCCAGCGGATTGTCTCAAGCCGCGTCTATCGTCGGGCTGGAGACAATCCGCTGACCACACTGGGCGCGATCACACTGGGCGCGACCGCACTTCGGCCGGGCGCACGACCGCATCGCGGCGGGAGGAAGGAGAAGTGGATTGGACATCCTGCTGATCGCCGGGTTGTGGCTCGACGGATCGGTCTGGGACGGCGTGGCCGCCCAGTTGGAAGCCCGCGGGCATCGCGCCGTGCCGGTTTCCCTGCCGGGCCAGTCCGACGGTGACATGTCGGCGACGCTCGCGGATCAGGTGGCCGCGGTGGTCGCGGCCGTCGATGCCGCCGCCGGCCGGCCCATGGTGGTGGGGCACTCCGACGCGTGCAGCCTGGCGTGGCTCGCCGCCGACGCTCGCCCCGGCAAGATCAGCAAGGTCGCCCTCATCGGCGGCTTCCCCGGCCCGGACGGCTCGCCATACTTCGACGCCCTTCCCGTCCGGGACGGCGTCGTGCCTTTCCCGGGCTGGGACACGTTCGACGGGCCGGACTCCGCCGACCTGGACGACGCCGCCCGGCAGGCCATCGCGGCGGCTGCGATCCCGGTCCCTGAGGGGGTCGCTTGCGGAGTGATCAGGCTGGCCGACGAGCGCCGCTATGACGTCCCCGTGGTAGTGATCTGCCCGGAGTTCTCCCCGGTCCAGGCCAGGGAGTGGGTCGAGCACGGCGACATGCCCGAGTTGGCGAAGACCACGAGGGTCTCGTTCGCTGACCTCGATTCCGGTCACTGGCCCATGATCAGCGCACCGGCCGGGCTCGCCCGCCTCCTGACGCAGGCGGCTGAGGAGTCCTGAGCGGACGGAGGACAGCACTCACCATGGGAGGACCGGCAATGCAGTACACGATCCGCCCCCTCGACGCGACCACGTGGGCGACGTTCGCCGAGCTCACCGAGCGCAACAACGGGGTCTACGGCGGATGCTGGTGCATGGGCTACCACCTCGACCGCAGGCAGCCGGAGATGTTCTCCCGTGCGGCCAAGGAGGACCGGGTCCGCACGGGGCGCGCCCACGCCGCGCTGGTCATCGGCGAGGACGGCCGCGCACAGGGCTGGTGCCAGTACGGCAGCCCCGCGGAGCTTCCTGGCCTCAAGCACAAGCGCGAATACGACAAGGATCCTCCGCTATTGCCGGACTGGCGGATCACCTGTCTCTTCGTCGACAAGAAGCACCGCGGCCAGGGCATCGCGCGGGCGGCGCTTGAGGGCGCGCTCGACCAGATCGCCCATCTCGGCGGCGGGCTTGTCGAGGCCATCTCCGAGGTGACCGCCGGCCGCCAGGCGCAGGGCCGCTTCCTCTTCAGCGCGACGGTCGAGCTTTTCGAGCAGAACGGCTTCGCCCGCATCCGCCAGGTCGGCAAGCACGCGTGGATCGTGAGCAGGGTGATCGAGCCGGCCTGAGCCTCAGCCGCGTGCTGTCAGCCCAGCTCGGCTCGTAGCTGGGCGGCGGCGGTGGTCATCGCGACCAGCTTGCCGACGGCGACTTCCCTGGGCAGGTACTTCATCCCGCAGTCAGGGGCCAGGACCAGCCGTTCCCGCGCGCGGACCCGGTGCGACAGCCGCTCCCGGTCGATCAGCCACTCGGGCTGGGAGTTACTGCCCACAAGAGAGGCGGGGAACAGCATCATCGGCCTCCGGCGAGCTCTCGGGTGCGCTCGCCCGGCGACCAGTATCGTCCGCGCGAGCGGTGTGCATGAAGCGACCATCCACCGGGAACTCCAGACCGTGCTGACCGGGAGGCGGTTATGGGCATCTTGTCCTGGCTCGCTGCCAAGCTTGGTTCCACCAAGGATCCTGAAGAGCCAGGCTGGGTGCGCCGCTTCGTCCTTCCCGCACCCGGGAAGGACGACCCCAAGCTCGACGCGATCAAGCGGGCAGCGGCTGAGGACGTCGTGGAGATGGAAGAAGAAGACCGCGAGTACTTTCGCCAGGACGGGCCCGAGCGTCAAGAAGACGATCTTTGAGCCGGCCTCGCGTCGCCGGTAGCGCCGCAACGGCCAAATGATCTCCTATTCGTAGACCAGCCGGGGAACTGGCATCTCACTCCGGCGGTGGAAGTTCTCGGGGTCGTATCTGCGGCCCGGCCCGGCGCTCTGATGGAGCAGAGAGCCATGCGGGACGGGGGCCGGTCATGGAGGCTCAGGTGATGTTCCTGGATTGTCCGCATCATGTGGATGACGGGGGCGCGGTGCGGTGCGGTCTGCCCGCCGAGGTGGAGTACCGGTATTCCGCCGCGAGCACCGGCGGGATGCTGGAGAGTGCGAAGATCCGGTGCCCGCTGGGGCACTGGTTCAACGGTCCGATCGAATTCCTCACGCTGCGCCGGGATGGTGAGACAGCGGCGGCTGTGGTGGAGGTGTCAGCTTCCCGGCTGGGCGCGACGGCTCAGGCCGCACCGGGCTTTGCCGGGCAGGAAACGGTCTAGCGCGCCCGGACCGGGATGGTCAGCGAGATGCCGGTCAGCGTCATGGAGGCGGGCAGGTTGTCCGGCCGCCAGGTGGGCGAGTCGTCCGGGGTGAGTTCCAGCTTCAGCTGGTGCCCGGCGCCGAGGGCCCAGCCCGTCGGCCACAGCTCGAAGGCGAGCTGCTGCGTGCTGCCGGGGGCCGGGGCGGTCAGCCGGTAGACGGCCCGGGTGATCAGAGCCTGCTCGCCCGTGGCCGGGTCGACATCCCATAGCCGGGCGGCGAGCTCGGTGTCGGTGCCGTCCAGCGCCACGGTGACCCGGACCACGGGAGCGCCGATCAGGGTGACCGGGTGGGCCGGGGACCAGGTCCAGGCGGCCACCCCCGGGTCGGTGGTGGTGTTCATGACCCGGCAGCCGCTGTTGGCGATGGGGTCGGTCGCCACGGCCTCAGGGCCGGGTACCGGCGAGGGGTCGCTCACCACCGTGACGGGCCCCGGCGCGGTGTACTGGGACAATCCGGTGGCCAGGCGGGGGAACGATGACGCCTGGTAGGTGGTGACCGGCTGCCCGGGCAGGCAGCCCACCGTGGTCAGGGTGAACCGGGGCAGGGCCGGATGCTGGCCGGCCAGCACCGCCGTCAAGAACGTGTTGGCCTCATTGTTCACCGTCACCCACAGCGCGTGCGGGTTGGCCGCGTAGGAGTGGCCCAGGTCGCCCAGCGCGGTCCAGACCGGGTAGTCGTGGTAGGCGGCGGTGAGCTTGTTCACCATCTGCAGCACCTGGATGCCGGGGAACAGCGGGTCGGTCACTCCCTGCGGGGCGAACACCGGAACTTGCCGGCCGGGCGGCGGCACCGGCAGGTAGAACGGCGACCGGTAGGTTTCGAGCTGGGTCAGCGCTTGCGCCACCAGCGGGTTGTTCTGGGCGGCCGGCTCGCCCGCGCTGATGGCGGCGAACCAGCCAGGGAGATCCGCGGTGGGATCGTCCGGCCCGGCGTACTGTGCGGTGGCGCCGCCGTCGGCGAACAACCCATCGGTGTAGCTCTGCTTCTCCACCCCGTACGGGCTCTCGTGCGGGCCGGGCGGCGGCGCGCCGAAGTAGCCGTCCGAGCCCTGGCCGTTGTCGGTCAGCGCCTGGGCCAGGTCGGTCCAGGTGAACTGCGGCGCCGCGGCGGCCAGGTGGATCGGCACCCCGGCGGGTGACTTCCACGGCACGAGCGAGCCATCCGGCAGCATGACGCGGTTCTGGCTGAGCGCCAGCAGCCAGGACTGCCCGCCGCCGTAGGAGTCCCCGGTCACCACCACTCGCGAGGGGTCCGCGACGCCCGCGTCCACCAGCAGTCCGGTCAGGTACTGGGTGTCGTGCACCTCCCAGCGCCGGTCGGCCAGGTGCGTCCAGCTCGCCCGGCCCTGGCAGGCGGGGTCGTTGACGTAGCTGTAACCGCTCGCCGGGTCCTGGCCGCAGGAGCGGTGGAAGCCGCGAGCGGTGTAGGTCAGCACCGCGAACCCGTGCGCCGCGAACCACACGTTGTTCCAGTGCCAGGTGTTGGCGCCGTTCCCGGCCAGGCCGGTGGCCTCGAAGTCGGTCTTCGAGTTGCCCCACCCGTGCAGCATCACCATCAGCGGCAGCGCGCCCTGACCGCCCGCGGGCAGGGTCAGGCCGGCGTCCAGCGGCGTCCCGTCGAAGCTGGCCACCCGCCCGCCGCACACCGTGTAGGCCACCCCGCCGGGCGGCGCGGGATACGAGGTCCCGGTCAGCCCGAGCGGGCAGGCCGGGCTCGTGCTGCCCGTGCTCGCGCTGACCGGGGCGGTCTTCCCCGCCGCTCCTCCCGTCACGGCCATGACCAGGGCCATGACCACGGCCATCGCCGCGATGAGCGTCCCTTGCCGTCTGGTCGTCCGTCCCACGTCGGCCTCCGGGGTCATCCTCTGGGGTGACGCGGTCTCTTCCCGCTCCCGCGGCGATCATCCATGAGGGGGATCAGGAGTAACCCGTACGCTGACGCGCTGGCCCCCTTCCCGCCAGGAAACTGGACCGGCGGCCAGAACAGGCCGCGGGCGACGGGAAGGACAGCGACATGATCGAGGCACGGGGCCTCACCAAACGCTACGGCGACACCCTCGCCGTGGACGATCTCTCGTTCCGGGTCGAGCCCGGGAAGATCACCGGATTCCTCGGCCCGAACGGGGCGGGCAAGACCACCACGATGCGACTCATCCTGGGCCTGGACCAGCCCAGCTCGGGCGAAGTGACCGTCAACGGCAAACCGTTCCGGTCCTCGGCGACCCCGATGCGGGACGTCGGCGCGTTGCTCGACGCCAAAGCCGCGCACGGCGGCCGCAGCGCCCACAACCACCTGCTCTGCCTGGCCCAGACCAACAACCTGCCGAAGCAGCGGGTCGATGAGGTGCTGGACCTGGTCGGCCTGTCCACGGTGGCGGGCAAGCGGGCCAAGGGCTTCTCGCTCGGCATGGGGCAGCGGCTCGGCATCGCCGCCACCCTGCTGGGGGATCCGGCCATCCTCATGTTCGACGAGCCGGTCAACGGGCTGGACCCGGAGGGAATCCTGTGGATCCGCAACCTGATGAAGCGGCTGGCCGCCGAAGGCCGGACCGTGTTCGTGTCCAGCCATCTGATGTCGGAGATGGAGAGCACCGCCGACCACCTGATCGTCATCGGCAAGGGCCGGCTGATCGCGGACTGCACGATGACCGAGTTCATCGCGCAGAGCTCTGGGCGCACGGTGCGGGTGCGCACCACGGACCCGGCGCGGCTGGCCCGGCTGGTCACCGCGGAGGACGGGATCGTCCGCGACGAGGGTGAGGGGCGGCTGGTGGTGTCCGGCCTGACGCCAGAGCGGATCGGCGATCTCGCCTTCGAGAACGCGGTCCGGCTGCACGAGCTGACCGCGGCCCAGGCCTCGCTGGAGCAGGCCTTCATGGAGCTGACCGGCGCGGCCGTGGAGTTCCGTGCGGCAGAGCAGCGCAGCGACCAGGACGTCCTGACCGGAAGCGGAGTGTGATAACGATGGCGGCAACATCAACGATCGCGGCGAGGGGCGCGCGGCGCGCGGCGCTTCCGGCCTCGGCCGGGCGGGCCAGTTTCGCGGGGGCGGTCCGCTCGGAGTTCACCAAGATCCGCTCGGTGCGGTCCACCTACTGGACGCTGCTGGCCCTGGTGGTGCTCTGCGTAGGCATCGGCGCGCTGGGCAGCTATGGGCACCTGCACGACTTCAGCCAGATGCCGGCCGGCGGCAAGACGTATCAGCGAGCGCAGTTCGTCGCACAGGCGCCGATGTACAGCCTGTTCGGCGCGATCCTCGGCCAGCTCGTCATGGCCGTGCTGGGGGCGTTGACCATCACCTCGGAGTACTCGACCGGCATGATCAGGACCTCGCTGACCGTGCTGCCGGCCCGCGGTAAGGTGTTCGCGGCCAAGGCGCTGGTGTTCACGGGCGTCGCGGTGGTGGTCGGGCTGGTGACCAGCTTCGCCTCGTTCTTCCTCGGCCAGGCCATCATGTCCGGCCAGCACATCAACACCACCCTCAGCCACCCGGGCGTGCTGCGCGCGGTCATCGGCGCGGGCTTGTTCATGGCGGTGTGCGGGCTGCTGTCCTTCGGCATCGGCGCGCTGCTGCGGCACACCGCCGGGGCGATCAGCGCGTCGTTCGGGCTGCTGTTCGTGCTGCTCGTTCTGGCCCAGTTCCTGCCCACCAGCTTGGCCAACCATGTGGACAAGTGGATCCCGTTCAACGCGGGCTCCGCGATCTGGGAGCGGACGTCGGCGGAGCACCTGTTCAGCCCGTGGACCGGTTTCGCCGTGTTCTGCGGCTACGCCGCGGTCGCGCTGGCCGCCGGGTGGTGGCGGTTCCGCACCCGCGACGCGTGAGGGGTTTCCCGGTGGGGAGGGCGCGTACGGCACGCGCCCTCCCCACTTTTGCCCGCTTAGCCCTCAGCGTTAGTGGCCGGCCTTTACCAGGCCGTGCTCGTAGGCGTACACGACGGCCTGCACCCGGTCACGCAGGCCGAGCTTGGCCAGGATGCGGCCGACGTGGGTCTTGACCGTCGCCTCCGAGACGAACAGCTTCCCGCCGATCTCGGTGTTCGACAGCCCCTGAGCCATCAGGACCAAGACCTCACGCTCGCGTTCGGTCAGGCCCTCGAGTTCGGCGGGCGGCTCGGAAGGCGGGTCCGGCAGCAGGTGCGCGAACTGGTCGATCAGCCGGCGGGTGGTGGATGGCGCCACGACGGAGTCGCCAGAGTGGATCGCCCTGATCGCGGACAGCAGGTGCGCCGGCGGGACGTCCTTCAGCAGGAACCCGCTCGCGCCCGCCTTCAGCGCGGCGAACGCGTACTCGTCGAGGTCGAAGGTGGTGAGCATGAGAATGCGCGGCCGGTCGCCGAGCGCCCGGATGCGCCGTGTGGCCTCCACGCCGTCAAGCCGCGGCATCCGGGCGTCCATCACCATCACGTCGCAGCTGAACCGGCGGACCAGGTCGATCGCCTGCAGCCCGTCGCCGGCCTCCCCGACCACGGTCATGTCCGGCTGCGCCTCCAGCACCATGCGGAAGCCGGTCCGGACCAGCTCCTGGTCGTCGACCAGCGCGATCCTTATCGTCACGCGGTGTTCCCCGCTCGCCTGCCCACTCACCTCCGGAGCGCCGTGGCCCGCCACCTCGTTCACGCCAGACCGCCAGCCGGCCGCCGGGCCAGCGCCGGCGCGGCCGGGATCCGGGCGCTGACCCGGTAACCCCCCTGCGGCAGCGGCCCGGCCTCGACGCTCCCGCCGTACAACTCGACGCGCTCGCGCATGCCAGCCAGCCCGTGCCCGATACCGCCCGGCGGCACGTCGCCCCGGCCGTTGTCGGTCACTTGCACCACCAGCCCGTCGCTGTCGAATCTGAGCGTGACCGCGGCGGCCGCGGCCAGCCCGCCGTGCTTGCGGGTGTTGGTCAGCGACTCCTGCACCACCCGGTAGGCGGCCAGCTCGGCGCCTTCTGGCAGCGGCCGCGGCGCGCCCTCCAGGGTCAGCGTCACCGACATCCCCGCCGCGCGGGCCTGGTCGACCAGCTCGCTCAGCTCGCCGAGGCCCGGCTGCGGGGCGAGCTCAGCCCGGCTGTCGCCGGAGCGCAGCAGCCCGAGCAGCCGGCGCATCTCGGTCAGGGCCTGGCGCCCGGTCCCGGCGATCGCCTCCAGCGCGCGGCCCGCCCGTTCCGCGTCCGAGTGCAGCGCGTAGCCGGCGCCGTCCGCCTGCACGACCATCACGCTCACATGGTGGGCGATCACGTCGTGCAGCTCCCGGGCGATCCTGGCCCGCTCGGCCGCGGCGGCGATCTTGGCCTGGGCGTCGCGTTCCTGCTCCAGCCGGGTCGCCCGGTCCTCCAGGCTGGCGTAGTAGGCGCGGCGATAGCGCATCGAGTCGCCCAGCACCCAGGCGACCAGCGCGGTGGCGCTGAAGACCACCAGCGCCACGAGGATCTTCCGTAGCAGGTCCTGTCCGCCGGTCCAGGCGAACGTCCCCGCGATCGCCCCCGCCAGGCAGATCGCCAGGCCGACCAGGGACACCCGGCGCGGGCGATAGGCGGCCAGCGTGTACAGCAGCACCGCGATCGCCAGATCGGTCCCGTTGGGCTGTCGAGCTAGCACCACCTGGTAGGCCCCGGCGACCGCGGCGACGGTGAACGCGGTCACCGGGTTGCGCCGCCGGAACACCACGGCGATGATCATGGCAGCCGAGGACGGCAGCGTGACCGCGAGCGCGGAGCCGCCACGTGTGAGCGAGGCCAATCCCAGCAGCGCCAGCACAAGTGCCAGCAACCCGTCGACCAGCCTCGGATGACGGCTCAGCCAGGCATAGAACGCTGACACGGCACCAGCGTAAGTGAGGAAGCTGCACCCGTCGTCAGCCTGGCGGCCACGTCCCCTCCCCCTCAGGTAGGAGGGTCGTCACCTCTGGCCGGCGCGTTCGACCCTTACCGGCGGAGCCGGCCGGGCAGGCCGGCCCCGGCACGGGCACCGCTTTCAGGTGGCGGCCTTCCGCGCCCAGTAGTCCGCGGCGGCCTTGGACGCGGCGAGTTCCTCCGGCGTGGCAAAGCCCGGTGCCATCGAGGCGGACGTTCCTGCCAGCACCTCGTGGTGCTCGATGTTGAGCAGCCGCAGCCAGCTCTGCTGGCCCATGGTGAGGGCGATGAAGCAGCCGAGCTCGACCAGTTCAGGCTCGGAGAAGTGCTGGTGGAGGCGTTCCCATAGCGAATCGTCAGCCTCCAGCCGCCAGGTGATCGCCTCCGCGTAAGCGAGCGCGGCCTTCTGCCGGTCGTCCAGCCTCTCCGAGCTCTCGAAGTTCAGCAGATCGTCGTACTGCCCTTCACCCAGGCCCTGTGTCCTGGCCTTCTCCGACCGCTGGTTACCGCAGTACTCGCACTTCACCGACCGTGACACGTAGACACGGCACAGCTCTTTGATGGCGTGATCGCACACGCCGTCGCGGAAGATCGCGTCCCACGACCGCGCGAATGCCCAGAAGCACGCGGGCACCTGCGCGCGAATCGCTGAGCTCTCCGGCCGCGGCGTACCCTCCCGCCGGCAGCGCTCCATCTCGGCTCGCATCTCGGCGTCCATGGCCTCCAGGGGCAGGTAGCTGATCCGCTGCTTATGACCCATCGCTTCTCCCCTGAGCACCCATATGTCCGTGCTCAACCACCATAGGTAGCGGCGGTCTGCCGGTCGAGATCGGGGCAACCTGCCGCCCTGACCTGCCGCCTGACCTGCCGCCCTGACCTGCCGCCCTGACCTGCCGAGTTGACCTGCCGCCCTGACCTCACCACGGAGAGCGGCGCTTTCGGTCATGATGAGGCGTGATGGACACTGGAGCCGGGCGCGCTGGCCAGCAGCGCGGCGCGACGGCGACAGGCGGCCCGGGTGCGCTGCCCCGGTTCGCCCTCGGCCCGGTCACCACGGCGGCGTTGCTGCTGGCAGCGCTGCTGATCGCGTTCTCCGGGCGGTACGGCTACCACCGCGACGAGCTGTACTTCCTGGCCTGCGGGCGCCGTCTGGCCTGGGGTTACCCGGATCAGCCATCGCTGGTGCCGGTGATCGCCCGGCTGATGTCCGCCCTCGCGCCGGGCTCGCTGGTGATGCTCCGGCTGCCGTCGGCGCTCGCCTCAGCGAGTCTGGTGCTGCTGACCGGGCTGATCGCCCGGGAGCTCGGCGCGGAGCGTGCCGCCCAAGTGCTGGCGGCGTGTTGCGTCGCGGTCGCCCCGCTGGTCATGGGCGCCGGTCACCTGCTCAGCACGACCACGTTCGACCTGCCGGCCTGGGCGCTCGCCTCCTGGCTGATCCTTCGCATCCTGCGCACGGGAAACGACCGGCTCTGGCCGGCCGCCGGCCTGATCACGGGGGCGGGCCTGCTCGACAGCGATTTGATCGCGTTCCTGCTGCTCGCCATCCTCGCCGGTCTGGCCATCGCCGGGCCGCGGCGCTCGTTCGGCTCACCCTGGCTGTACACGGGCGGGGTGATCGCCACAGCCATGTGGGCGCCTTACCTGGCCTGGCAGGCCGGTCACGGATGGCCCGAGCTGGCCGTGGCTGCTTCGATCGCGGGCGGCGGCTCGGGGACGTCAGCTCCGCGCTGGGCGATAGTGCCGTACTTGTTCGGTCTGGCGGGCGTGTTCGTGTCGCCGGTCTGGGTGGCCGGCCTGGTCCGGCTGCTGCGCGGCGAGGCGCTGCGCTGGTGCCGTGCGTTCGGGGTCGCCTTCATCGTCCTGGTCGTCGTGTTCACCGTCACCAGCGGCAAGCCGTACTACCTCGGCGGCATGCTGCCGGTGCTGCTGGGAGCCGGCGCTCAGCCGGCCGTGGACTGGGTACGCCAGAGCCACCCGCGGCGTCGAGCGGTTCTGCTGGCGGCGGCGGTCGGGCTCACCCTGACCGCGATCCCGCTCACGCTGCCGGTGGTTCCGGTGGCCGACGTGCACGCCACGCCGGTCGTGGCTCTAAACTACGACGCGGGGGAGACGATCGGCTGGCCGGACTATGTGCGCCAGATCGCGGCGGTGTACGGGACGCTGCCCGTGGCGCTGCGCCGCGAGGCCATCGTGCTAGGGAGCAACTACGGCGAGGCGGGCGCCGTGGATCGATTCGGCCGAACCTACGGGCTGCCGGCCGCGTACGGCGTGCAGAACGCCTACTGGTACTGGGGGCCGCCGCCCGCGCAGGCCACAGCAGCGGTCGCGGTCGGGTTCGACCGGTCTGCGCTCGCCCCCATCTGCGGCAGGCTCCGGCTCGCGGCGCAGCTCAATAACCACGTCGCCGTGCACGACGACGAGCAGGGCGCCCCGGTCTGGGTCTGCTCAACGCTGCGCCATCCCTGGACGGTGATCTGGCCGCAGCTGCGCGACCTGGGCTAGGCCTAACGCGGTCAGGCGCGGGCCTGCACGACGCGCGAGCCCAGGCTGGTGATCCCGGCCTGCGTGACGGCGAAGACCAGCGCGCCCACCGCCAGGGTGCGCGCGGTCACGACCACCCCGGCAGGGCGGATGCTGGCCGGTCTGGTCGCCGAAGCGCAGGGTGATCCGCAGCTCGCGGCTGCCTGGCGCGAGCGGGTGATGCAGCCGCTGCGCGTCCGGCACCGGGCCTTGCTCGACCGGGGCATCGAGCGGGGCGAGATCCCGGCGGATACGGGCACCGACGTGGTGCTCGACGTGGTGCTCGACATGCTGTTCGGGGCCGCCCACCGCCGGCTGCTCCTCGGCCACCAACCGCTGTCCGATACGTTCGTCCGCCGGGTGGTGGACGTGATCATGGACGGGATCGCGACGGACAGATCGCGATAACACACGGTGGCCCCGGGCGCGAGACGCCCGGGGCCACGAGACCTCGGCTGGGTTACGGCTCGTCTCCGATATGGCGCGAGCGGTCGGCGGGAGCACGGTTGCCGCTGGACGCCGGGCCGGCGGGAGCCGCGACCACGGGCAGTTCCCCCGAGGCCGGAGCCGTGTCCGCCACCGGCGCGCCCGTCCGGGCCGCTGACGGGGCGGTGCCGGTCCACTTCTTGAGCTCGACCTGCGGGATGAGCCAGGTGGCCAGGAAGGCCAGCGCCGCGATCGGCACCGCGATCAAGAACACAGTCTGGATCGAGGCGGCGTAGCCGGCCGCGAAGCCAGCGTGCGCCGCAGGGGGCAGGTGCTTCAGCAGCGCGGGGGTGACGTCCGAGGCGCTGAAGCCCTTCGGCAGGGTGAGCCCGTGCAGGTGGGCTGCGAGGTTGCCGGCCAGGACGTTGGAGAAGATCGCCCCGAAGATCGCGGTGCCGAACGAGCCGCCGATCGAGCGGAAGAACGTGGCGCCGGAGGTTGCGACGCCCAGCTCGCTGTGCGGCACGGCGTTCTGCACGATGATCACCAGGACCTGCATGACACCGCCGATGCCCATGCCGAGCACGAGCATGTAAGCGGCGTCCGCGAAGGTGGACGAGTCCACGCCCATCAGCGACAGCAGGAACATGCCGAGGGTCATCAGCGCGGACCCGGCGATCGGGAAGAACCGGTACTTGCCGGTCTTGGAGATGATCTGGCCGGACGCGATCGAGACCGCGAGCAGCCCGGCCATCAGCGGCAGCAGGTACACCCCGGAGAGGGTCGGTGAGATGCCGCGGACGACCTGGAAGAAGGCCGGCAGGTAGGTGATCGCCCCGAACATCGCGAGGCCGACGATGAAGCCGACCACGCTGGTCACCGAGAAGGTGCGCAGCTTGAACAGGTGCAGCGGCAGGATGGGCTCGGCGGCCCGCCGCTCCACCAGCGCGAACACACCGACCAGCAACACGCCGGCCGCACCGAGGAGGTAGATGGGAGTCGAGGCCCACGGGTAGGTGGTTCCACCCAGGCTGGTCAGCAGGATCAGCGAGGTCGCGGCCAGCGAGAGCACGATGGTGCCCAGGTAGTCGATCTGGTGATGCACCCGGCGCAGCCGGCCGGGAACCTGGCTGGCCACCACGAGCAGCGCGATCACGCCGATCGGCACGTTGATGTAGAAGATCCAGCGCCAGGACAGGTTGTCCACGAACACCCCGCCCAGCAGCGGGCCGATCACGCTGGAAACGCCGAAGACCGCGCCGAACAGCCCCACGTACCGGCCGCGCTCGCGGGGCGAGACGATGTCGCCCACGATGGCCTGGGCGCCGACCATCAGGCCGCCGCTGCCCAGCCCCTGCACCGCGCGGAACGCGATGAGCATGACCATGGAGTGAGCCAGGCCGGACAGGATCGAGCCGGCCAGGAAGATGACGATCGCCGCCTGGAAGAAGACCTTCCGGCCGTACTGGTCGCCCAGCTTCCCCCACAGCGGGGTGGAAACCGTGGTCGCCAGCAGGTATGCAGTGATCACCCAGGCGATGTGCGAGCCGCCCTTGAGGTCACCGACGATCGTCGGCAGCGCGGTGGACACGATCGTCTGGTCGAGTGCGGCGAGCAACATGCCGAGCATGAGCGCGCCGATGATGAACAGGATGCGGCGCCGGCCGAGCCCGGGCAGCGCGCCGGTACCGGCGAGGTCCGGCGCGGACGGCTGGGGTCCGCCGGCACGCGCGGGAGTGGCTGAGGCCATCAGTGGTGGTCCCTTCTGCCGGTCACATCCGTGGTGACACGGCGCAAAGCGGTGTGTTCGGGCAGCCCGTCGGCGAGCGCCCGGAACGCCAGGTCAATGAGCGAGCCGAGCGGCACCGTGCCGTGCGTGTCGGCCCAGAAAGCCAGGCTGGAGCGGAACACGGCGGCAGCCGTGGCGGCCAGCAGGCCGGGATACGGATCCCGGTCCAGATCGGTGCCGAGCCGCTCGGCCACCCCTTCGGCGATGGTCCGCTCGATCATCGCGGTCTGCGCCGCGAAGGCCGCGCGCACGTGCGGGTCGCCGCGGGCCGATCTCGTCCGGTGCAGCCAGTCGGCCGGGTCGCCGCCGAGCTCGGTCCACTCCTCGGCCACGGCCTGGGCATTGCTGGCCATGACGACGCGCAGCGCCTCCAGGACTGGCTCCCCCGGAGCCTCTGCCGCGATGCGCTCGCGCAGTGCGGCCGCCTTGTCGGGGTCCGAACCGAACAGCACGGCTTCCTTGGACGGGAAGTAGTTGAAGAACGTGCGCGGGGAGACGTTCGCCGCCTCGGCGATGTCCTCCACCGTGACGTTGGCCCAGCCGCGCTCGGCAGCCAGGGTGAGCGCCACCCGGCGCAGCGCGCGGCGGGTCGCCAGCTTCTTGCGCTCGCGCAGTGAGCTGTGCGCTTCCCCGGCGGGAGCCGTACCAGTACTCGTCATCGTGCGTTCCCCTGCAATCTTGCGCGCCATGCGAACTTGCACTCTAAGCAATATTACATGGCGTGCAACCGTAGCGCCAGCGCGGATATTCCTGGCCCGGCTGGCGGTGAACATGACCGGCCAGGCCTCGATCACGAAGGCCAGCCGGCCGGTACCGGCCGCTCATCGCCAGCCTGCGCGAGGCGCTCATCGCCAGCCTGCGCGAGGCGCTCATCGCCAGCCTGCGGGAGCCGCTCATCGCCAGCCTGCGGGAGCCGCTCATCGCCAGCCTGCGGGAGCCGCTCATCGCCAGCCTGCGGGAGGACTCTGCCTGGCGGCTAGGCTGGGCCGCGTGACCAGCACCGACGCCGTCGTGGAGCGAATCCTCCGGACGTACGACACCATCACTGTCTATGGGGCCAGCGCCACCCCGGCGAAGGCGGCCCACTACGTGCCCGCGCACATGCAGCGGCACGGCTGGCGCATCATCCCGGTCAACCCGCACGCCGACGTCATCCTGGACGAGCCCGTCTACCGGACGCTGGCCGACGTCCCGGAGCCGGCCGGCCTGGTCGATGTGTTCCGGCCGTCGGGCCAGGCGCCGGACGTCGCCCGCCAGGCCGTGGCGGCGGGTGCCACGGCGCTGTGGCTGCAGCTGGGCATCGCCTCGGCGGAAGCCCGGGCCATCGCCGAGCAGGCCGGGCTGCTCTACGTCCAAAACCGCTGCCTGATCATCGAGCAGCAGCGCCTCGGGCTGCATGCCCCCAGCCTGCGCTGAACGGCCGGGCCGGGGCACGCGCGGGACCGGCCAAGAGCCGGGTACCGTGCGCAACGGGCGATGCCGCGCGCCTACTGTGTCCCGGTGACCACTGAAGTGGTCGTGCTGAACGGCGGATCCAGTTCGGGCAAGTCCGGGATCGCCCGGTGCCTGCAGGCGATCTTGCCGGAGCCGTGGCTGGTCCTCGCGGTCGACCAGTTGATCGAGGCCACGCCCGCGGGGCTGAGGGCATCGGATGCCGGTATCGAGTTCGCCGCGGGCGGCGGGGTGAGTGTCGGGCCGGAGTTCCGGAGGCTGGAAGCGGCCTGGATGGAGGGGGTGGCCGCGACGGTCCGGGCTGGCGCCCGGGTCATCATCGACGATGTCTTCCTGGGCGGAGCAAGGTCCCAGCGGAGGTGGCAGCAGGCTGTGGGCGGGCTGGACGTGCTGTGGGTAGCCGTCAGGTGCGACAGCGAGGTCGCCGCGGGCCGCGAGGTCGCCAGAGGAGACCGGGCTGGCGGGATGGCCGCCACGCAGGCGGAGATGGTCCACCAGGGCGTGGTCTACGACCTGGAGGTGGACACGACGCATGCCGAGGCACTGGAGTGCGCACGGATTATCGCCGCCGGCGCCGGCTGATCCGGGCGACCCGGGCCGGCAGGCCCACGGTCCCCGGTGGCCAGGGTGACCGACCATTGAGGCATGGAATGGCTGCCGGACCTGTTCCACCGGGTCGCCGCCGGCGTTCTCGCCTACCGGGACTTCCTGGCCCAGCACGGGGTGGAGCCAGCGGAGGTGCGTACGTTCGGCGACTTCCGCCGGCTGCCGCTCATGACCAAGGAGAACTACCACACCCGATACCCGCTCCCCGAGCGCTGCCGCGACGGGCGGCTCGATGGCTGCGACATGATCGCGGTCTCCCCGGGGCCCACTGGCGCCGGGCGAAAGCGCCAGCCAGATCGCCAGCGACTCGCCGCACTGACCATCACGACCCAGCTGCGCCGCCTCAACAGCGAGTTCGCCCACTACGTTCCGGAGGAGTACCAGACGCCCCGGGTCAACCTGCTGCCCGCGGCCGACCCTGAGTACTTCCCCCCGGGCGTGAAGCATCGCTACACCAGGAAGCCCGGCTGGCCCGATGCCGTCTCCTTGAGCAGCGGGATACTATGCCGGCTGCCATCCTCCAAGATCGATGGGGACTTTCTATGGATCCAGCCCATAAAACTCCCCATCGATCATGGTCCAACGCCGCAATCGACCCAGATTGCCGTCGGCCGGCATGATGCCCGGCGCTGGCGCCGTTCGCGGCCATCAGCTCGAGATCGCCTAGCGCTGGCGGAGCCGATGGTTGGTCACGTTCACCCGATTGGCGCACCGGACGCTGCAGAAGTGGCGGCGCCCGTTACGCGAGGTGTCGATGAACACGGTGCCGCAGCCGGCCCGGCTGCAAGCACCCAGCCTGAGGCCGCCGCCTTCGTCGATCACGTGCGCCAGCCCGGCGGCGGTGAGCGCCTTGACCCGGCCGCCCAGACTCGTCCGGATGGGCGCATAATGCAGGTGAAACGGCTGGCCAGGGCCGTGACTGACCAGCCGGGGACGACAGCCGGCGGCGACGAGCAGCGCGTCGGCGCGTTCCGCCTTCTCCACCACGGTCCCCGCTTCGAACAGCTCGCGCAGCCGCTCCGCCCAGGGCCGCAGCGCCCGCGCCTGGGCCGCCGTGGCCACCGGCTCGTGCACGTCGTATGAGTCCAGCACCGCGGCGAGGGCGTCCGCCTCGCACGAGGGGTGGTTGACCAGCCAGGCAGCGATGTGCGCACCCGCCACGGTGTAAGTGTTGAACTGCATAAGACCATTACAGCACAATGACCGCGTTCGTCCGGGACGTCGCACGAGGTACCTGGGGGGAAAGGCGGTCATGACGACCCCATCCGGACCAGCCCCATCCGGACCGGCCCCATCCGGACCGGCCCCATCCGGACCAGCGTCACGCCCCAGGCCGTCCGAAACGCCTGCCGCGCCGCGCCGGGCGGGCGCGACGGCCGGCGGGCTGGTGGCGGTGGTCTTCTGGGGGCTCGCGCCGGTGGCCACGCGGGCGGTCGTCGTCCACCTCGACCCGCTTCCGCTGCTGGTGATCCGGCAGACGGTGGCGGCCCTGGTGCTGCTGCCCTGGGCCTTGCCCGTGCTCCGGCGGCTGCGCCCCGGCTTGTTCGGCCGACTCGCCGCCGCTGGCGCGCTGGGCCTGATCGGCTACAACCTGCCGGTGACCGCCGGGTTGCGCTGGCTGCCCGCGTCGACGGCCGGGCTGCTGCTCGCCACCGAACCGGTCTGGGTCATGGCTCTGGGCTACGTATTTCTTCATGAACGCGGCGGGGTCAGAGCCTGGCTTGGCAGCGCGGTCGCCCTCAGTGGAGTGGCCCTGATCGCCGGGCCTGGTGCCCTGACCGGAGCGGGCGGCCTGCGGGCGCTGGCGGGCGCGGGGCTGGTGCTGGCCGGCACGCTCGCGTTCGCCGCGTACACGATCGCGTTGCGCCCGCTCAGCCAGGCCTACGGACCGGTGCCGGCCACCGCCGCCTCGACGGTCCTCGGCGCCTTGCCGTACCTGGCCTTCGCCGGGACGCTGTCCCCGTCACGGCTGGCCGGGCTGACACCGGGGGTGTGGGGCGCGCTCGGCTTCCTGGCCTTCGGCAGCACCGTCGCCGGGATGCTTCTGTGGAACCGTGCCATCCTGTCCGGCGGCAGCACCCGGGTCAGCCTGCTCCTCTATCTGGAGCCCGTGGTCAGCGTACTGGGTGCCGTGATCCTGCTCGGCGAGCACCTGACCGCCACCACCGTTGCCGGGGGCGTGGTGATCCTGGCCGGCGTGGCCGCCGCCAGCACGTCCACCGTCGGCCGGTAACGTGACCTTCTCCGGGTAACCGCTCTCCGGGTAACCGCTAAGGACGTCGCCATGTGCACGGACAGTACGCCAGCCGCCCCGGCGATGCCGCAGGTGCTGCACGACTTCGAACCCGCGGTCAGTTTCGATCTCGAACCGGTCGACTCGGTCGTCGTGACCACGCTGATGGACAACGTTATCGACATGTTCATGCCGGACCAGGGCCCGGCCTACAGGGCGCCGCTCGACGCCGCGGGCCAGCGGCCCGCGGCGACCATGGAAGGCGGTCAGGCTCCGGATGCGCTGCTGGCCGAGCACGGCTTCTCGGTGCTGGTCACCGTGTCCAGGAATGGCTCGCGGCACCACATCCTCTACGACACCGGGACCAGCCCGGACGGGGTGACCGAGAACATGCGCCGGCTGGACATCGACCCGGCCAGCCTCGAAGCCATCGTCTGCAGCCACGGCCACTTCGACCACACCACCGGCCTCGACGGCCTGATCCGGCGGCTGGGCACGGTGAACCTGCCGGTGCTCATCCACCCGCACTTCTGGCGCCGCCGCCGGGTCATCATCCCGGGCCGCGAGCCCATAGAGATCCCCAGCACCAGCCGTCAGGCACTGGCCGGCGCCGGGTTCGAGGTGATCGAGGAGCAGCAGCCCAGCTTCCTGTTCGACCATTCGGTCCTGGTGACCGGCGAGGTCGCCCGCACCACCGGGTACGAGCCCGGGTTCCCGCCGCAGCAAGCCCGGCTGGGCGGCCGGTGGGAGCCGGACCCGCTCGTGCTGGACGACCAGGCGCTCATCGTCGATGTCAAGGACAAGGGCCTGCTGGTGATCACCGGATGCGGCCACGCCGGAGTTATCAACATCTGCCGTTACGCCCGGCGGCTGACCCGCGACCGGCCCCTCTCCGCCGTGATCGGCGGATTCCACTTGAACGGGCCGGTGTTC
>DASZAD010000163.1:0-4357 GCA_035945415.1 Streptosporangiaceae bacterium | reverse complement strand
GCTCAGCCGGCCTGCTCAGCCGGCCTGCTCAGCCGGCCTGCTCAGCCGCTGGCCGGCGGAGGTTAGAGTCCTCACGTGATCGAGGTGGAGGAAGCCAGCGCACGACCACTCACGCGCGGGCTCCTCCGCTGGGAGATCTTCTGTGTCTTCGCCGTCTCACTCGGTGCGAGCGCGGTCTACGCCTTCGTCAACCTGATCGGCTCGCTCACCGCGTCGAAGTCCCTGAGCAGGCAGTCCGCCGTGCTCAACGGCTCGCTCGCTCCCGGACGCCCCACGCTCGACCTCATCCTCCAGCTCGTCAACATCGCGGCCACGCTGGCGCCGGTGGTGCTGGTCTTCTACCTGCTCGCCAGGTCCGGCGAGGGGCCGTCCTCGATCGGCCTGGACGCCAGCCAGCCGGGCCGGGATCTGCGCTGGGGCGCCGGGCTGGCCGCGCTCATCGGTGGCAGCGGGCTTGGCCTGTACCTGGCCGCCTACAAGCTCGGCTTCAGCCTCAACGTGGTGGCCGAGAGCCTGCCGGCGGTCTGGTGGCGCATCCCGGTGCTCATCCTGGACGCCGCGCAGAACGGCATTCTGGAAGAGATCCTGGTCATCGGCTACCTGCTGCACCGGCTCGACCAGCTCGGCTGGAAGCCATGGCGGGCGATCGCGGCCAGCGCCGTGCTGCGCGGCTCCTACCACCTGTACCAGGGGTTCGGCGGGTTCATCGGCAACGCGGTCATGGGCGTGATCTTTGGCGTGCTGTACAAGCGGTACGGGCGACTGAGCTGGATGATCATCGCTCACTCGCTGATCGACGCCGGGGCCTTCATCGGGTACGCGACGCTGCACGGCCACGTCTCCTGGCTCCCGTGATCCTGGCTGGCGTGATCCTGGCTGGCGTGATCCTGGCTGGCGTGATTCTGGCTGGCGTGATCCTGCTGCCGTGACTCTGCCGATCGACAGGCCGGCTCCGGCGGTCAGCGGCCGAGGCCGTCCAGGACCTCGGCTCCGGGCAGCGCGGCCAGCAGCGCCCCCGGCAGCGTGAGCTTGGATCGCCGGACGCCGCTGCCCACCACCACGCGCGGCGAGGCGGCGACGGCCGCGTCGATCAGGATCGGCCAGCCGCCGGGCAGGCCGACCGGCGTGATCCCGCCGTACTCCATGCCGGTCTCGGCCACCGCCACGTCCATCGGCGCGAACGAGGCCTTGCGCACGTCGAGCCGGCGCCGGGCCAGCCCGTTCACGTCCGCCCGCGTGGTAGCCAGCACCACGCACGCCGCGAACCGTTCCACCCCGCCGCGCCGCCCAGTGACCACCACACAGTTGGCCGACTCGGTGGGCGGCACCGCGTACCGCTCGCAGAACGCCGCCGTGTCCGCCACCTCCGGATCGATCTCCGCGACCCCGGTCCGGTCCCAGGCGCCCGCCGCGTCCAGGCCGGCCGAGACCGGCGAGGCGAGCAGGTCGGTCCGCTCCTTCGCCGGGTAGACCCGCAGGCGGCCCATGCTCATCACTTCTTCCACCGGGGCAGTCTACGAGCCGGTCCGATCACGACCGCTATTCTTCGGGCATGCCCGACCCGCCCTCGACGAGTCCCGGCATCAGCCTGGAGCCGGGCGACGTATCAGTCGCAGCCCTCCGGCAGGCTATCGACTCCGGCGCGCTGACCTCGGCCGATCTGACCGCCAGCTACCTCGACCGGATCACCGGCCTCAACCCGGACCTGCACGCGGTCATCACCGTCAATCCCGCCGCCCTCACCGAGGCCATGGCCAGGGACGAAGCCCGCGCGCGAGGGGTGGGAGCCGGCCCGCTCGACGGCATCCCGGTCCTGGTCAAGGACAACGTCGAGGTCGCCGGAATGCCGGTCACCGCGGGCTCCCCGGCCCTGCTCGGGAGCGAGCCGGGTGATGCGTTCCTGGCCGGCAGGCTGCGCCAGGCGGGCGCGGTGATCATCGGCAAAGCGAACCTGTCGGAGTGGGCCAACTTCCGCTCCGACCATTCCACCAGTGGCTGGAGCACCCTCGGCGGCCAGGCGGCGAACCCGTGCGGCCCGGGTCGCAATCCCTCGGGCTCCAGCTCGGGTTCCGCAGTTGGCGTCGCCGCCGGGCTGACCCCGCTGGCCGTCGGGACGGAGACCGACGGGTCGATCGTCTGCCCGTCGAGCGCCTGCGGCATCGTGGGCATCAAGCCAACCGTCGGCCTGGTCAGCCGGTCCGGCATCGTGCCGGTCTCGCTCGAGCAGGACACGGCGGGCCCGATGGCCCTGTCGGTGGCCGACGCGGCGGCGCTGCTGACCGTGCTCGCCTTTCCGGATCCCGCCGATCCCGCCTCATCCGGATCACCGGGCGGCGACCTGGACTACACCGCGTACCTGGACCCGGCGGGCGCGAATCAAGCCCGGCTCGGCGTCTGGCGAGCCGGATCAGCCGCCGCGGACGCGGCGATCACGGCCGTCCTGGACGAGGCGGTGGCGCGGCTGCGAGCCTGCGGGGCGACCGTGCTCGACCCGGTGGAACTGCCGGGCGGGGAGGCGATCGAGAAGCCGGAGTTGCGCGCCCTGCTGCACGAGTTCAAGCACGACATCAACGCCTATCTGAGCAAGCTGCCCGGCAGCCACCCGGACACGCTGGCGGAACTGATCGACTACAACCGGCGCGACGCCGGCCGCGTCCTCGCGTGCTTCGGTCAGGAGATCTTCGAGCAGGCTGAGGCCCTGTCCGGCGAACTGGACGACCCGGAGCGGGTGCGAGCCCGGCAGACGGCTCGCCAGCTGGCCCGGGCCGCCCTGGACGGGCCGCTCGCCATCTACCGCCTCGATGCCATCATCGCCCTGACGGCCAACCCGGCCTGGCTGACCGACTACTTGCTTGGCGACCACGACGTATTCCACACCTCCACCCCGGCCGCGGTGGCCGGCTACCCGTCGGTGACGGTGCCCACGGGCGAGGTGAGCGGGCTTCCCGTCGGTCTGTCGTTCATCGGCCCGCCGTGGAGCGAGCCCACGCTGATCGCCCTGGCCCACGCCTTCGAACAATCGGGATCGCGGCACCGCACTTAGGCCGTGTCTCGTAGATCTCCAGCGGCGCGGGTCGGCGCCCAGGCGACGACCGGCCCCAGTTGAAGCCGGCACAGGGTCGTCGTCGCCAACAGTTCCACTATTGACTCCGCCTCCGCCTTGCCGGACGCCGCCTGGACACCGCCCGTCGCGCCGGAGGCGCGCTGGCAAGCACTGGCACCAAGATCCACGAGACATGGCCTGGTAGATGACATCCCGTGGCCTGGCCGGCCAGGCTGGTTCGCCGGGCTGACGGGTCCCGGCAGGACCTCCCCGCCGCGTCGTCGGCCACTCCGCGGGGGCGGACCGGCGAGATAACCTGGCGGGCATGGAGTCCTGGCCGCGCGTCAACGTTCCCGAGCTGGCGGGGCGCGGGCCCGACCTGCGCATCAGGGACACGGCAACGGGTGGGCTGGTCGTCGCGGCGGCGGGCCACGAAGCCACGATGTACGCCTGCGGTATCACGCCCTACGATTCCGCGCACATCGGGCACGCGGCCACGTTCACCGCCTGGGATCTGGTCGTACGGGCGTGGCTGGACGCCGGTCACGGCGTGACCTATGTGCAGAACGTGACCGACGTGGACGACCCGCTTCTGGAACGCGCGGCGCAGGACGGCGAGGACTGGCGCCATCTGGCCGACCGTGAGATCACCCGGTACCGCGAGGACATGGCCGCGCTGCGGCTGCTGCCACCCGGCCATCTGATCGGCGCCGTCGAGGCGCTGCCGCTCATCGAGGGGTTCACCGGCCAGCTGGCCGACCGGGGCGCGCTCTACGAGCTCGAGGGTGACCTCTATTTCGCTCGATCAGCCGACCCGTTGTTCGGGTGCCTCTCGAAACTGGACAACCAGACCATGATCACGCTCACCGGGGAACGTGGCGGGGACCCCGGCCGGCCGGGGAAGAAGGACCCGCTGGACGCCCTGGTCTGGCTCGCCGCCAGGCCGGACGAGCCGTCCTGGGAGTCCCCGTACGGGCCGGGCAGGCCGGGCTGGCACGTGGAATGCGCGGCGATCGCCACCGAATACCTGGGCGCGGCGTTCGACCTCCAGGCCGGCGGCTCTGACCTGATCTTCCCGCACCATGAGATGAGCGCGTCGCACGCCCGGGCGGCCCTCGGCTCCGGTGGCGCGCCGGCCTTCGCGCGGCGGTACGCGCACGCGGGCATGGTGCGTCTGGACGGCGAGAAGATGTCCAAGTCGCGGGGGAACCTGGTCTTCGTCTCCGGGCTCCGCGCGGCTGGCGCGGATCCGATGGCCATCCGGCTGGCGTTGCTCGCTCATCACTACCGGAGCGACTGGGACTGGACCGGCGA
>DASZAD010000162.1:0-9656 GCA_035945415.1 Streptosporangiaceae bacterium | reverse complement strand
CGTGCACGACCTGAGCAGCGGCGAACAGACCGGGACCGTTCCGCTGCCCGGGCTGGGCAGTATCGGCCGCCTCACCGAACGCCCCGAGGGCGGTCACGAGGCCTGGTTCGCCTATACCGACAACACCACCCCGGTGCTCGTCCAGCACTACGACGGCCAGACTGGCCAGACCCGGACCTGGGAGCGCGCGCCCGGCACGGTCGAGGTCCCGCGGGTGCGGACCGAGCAGGTGACTTACCGGTCCAAGGACGGCACCCCGGTCCGGATGCTCATCATCAGCGGGGGGTCCCGGGCCAGCGCCTCTCCGGACCAGCACGGCACCCTCCCGAGCCAGGACGGTGCCGGTGTCGAGCCGCGCTCACCGCGGCCAGCCATCCTGTACGGCTACGGCGGATTCGGCATCAGCATGACACCTGGCTATTCGGCCTCGATCCTGGCCTGGGCCGAGGCTGGCGGGGTGTATGCGATCGCGTCGCTGCGCGGCGGTGGCGAGGAGGGCGAGGAATGGCACCGCGCCGGCATGCGGGAGCACAAGCAGGACGTCTTCGACGACTTCTACGCGGCAGCGGAGAAGCTCATCGCCGACGGCTGGACCACCGCCGGCCAGCTTGTCATCTCGGGTGGCTCCAACGGTGGGCTGCTCGTGGGAGTCGCAATTACGCAGCAACCTGAGCTTTTCGCCGCAGCGATCTGCTCGGCTCCATTGCTGGATATGGTCCGGTACGAGAAGTTCGGGCTGGGCCAGACGTGGAACGACGAATACGGCACCGCGTCAGACCCACGAGAGCTGGGCTGGCTGCTGTCCTACTCGCCCTACCATCACGTGCGGGAGGGAACCGCCTACCCGGCCGTCCTGTTCACCATCTTCGACAGCGACACCCGGGTGGACCCGATGCACGCCCGCAAGATGTGCGCGGCGCTGCAACACGCGGTCCGCTCCGGCCATCCCAAGGGCGCCGTGCTGCTGCGCCGGGAGTCATCCGCGGGACACGGCGCCCGCGCGGTGAGCCGTTCGGTAGCACTGGCCGCCCACACTCTGGCGTTTGCCGCGTTTCACACCGGCCAGGCCATCCCCGGCAAGCCGGACGAATCCTCCGCCGCGCCGGATGAAGTCATCGGGGAGGCTGAGCTCACGATGTGAGCAGGGCCTCCCGGTACTCCCTGACGCCGGGAACGTTGCCGTGCCGTGCCGCGACCGAATCGCCGAGCGCCCGCGCGGCGCTGACGATGATCTCGGCGCGCTGCTCGCGGGGCAGGTCGAGCACCGTGCTGCGGCACACCCGCAGCGCTTCCTCCGGCTCGTCCTCTTCCAGCCGTCACCGGGCCTGGCCCAGCTGGACCAGAGAGCGGTCAAGGAACTCGCTCGGCGAGTACAGCCGCAGCGACTGTGCGAAGGACTGCTCGGCACCCCGCAGATCGCCCAGCGCCACCAGCGCGTCGCCCTGATGGAAGAAGAACTGCCGCTCGGTGTAGCCGAACGCGGTGTCGCCGCGCTGGCTGGCCGGAAGGGCACTCAGCCCGCCTGCGGCGCGGTCCAGCGCAGCCCGGATGCGCGCCGCCGACGTGAGGCTGCCGTGCGGCATCAGCTTGCCGAGCGCCCGCGCCTCCGCCACTGGGGCCATCACCGCGGCCACGCACTGGCTGCGGCCCGCCAGGCAGGCGCCCGTCCGGGCCAGTGCGACCGCCTCGCGCGGGTCGCCGTAGTACATCGGGACCAGCGCCTCACGTACCGCCACCCAGGCCCGCAGAGCCCGGTCGCCGGTCTCGTCGGCCGCGATCCGCGCGGTGCGGAAGAACGACCGGGCCATCCGCTGATCGCCGATGTCGATCATCGTCATCCCGGTGAGCGCGGCGAGCAGGGCGGCGAGGCGGCACAGCCGCCCGGCGGACTCGATCGGCTGGCGCTGCTCGCACATCCGGCGGACGTCGCCGAAGTCGAGTAACACGTCGCACAGCAGCCGCAGCGGCGGAACGGTCATGTACTGCCTACCGTAGCCGGCGGTGGTCTCCTCCCAGTGGTCCAGCATGGCCGCCGACACCGAGCCACGGAACAGCGCGGCGTCCATCCGCTGGCGGACCCGGTCCGCCGCGCGGTAGAACCTCGAATCCAGGTCCACCGGCGCGCCCGCGATCAGCCGGAGCAGCGCCCGCCTGAGCACGTCGTCATCGTCCTCGCCCCAGGCGGGATCGGCTGGGGTCCTCTCGCCGGCCGCAGTGAGCGCCCACGCTGCGTTCTCCCCGGCCGCGTGGAGTGGAGCCAGCGCGCAGGTCCCGGTCTCACCGGCCGGATCGGACGGTCCGGCCCGGTGGCTGCCGCCGCAGAAGCACGTGCCCGGCAGGCCGAGGTCTGGCGGGTCCGCGCCGTACACGGAGCACAGGTAGTGCATGTACTCGGGGCCCGGCTTCTTCTGGCCGCTCTCGTAGGCTGACAGCAGGGTCTGGCTGAACCGTGGCGGCTGGCGTCCCTGCGCCTCATACCGCGCCCTGACCTGCTCGACAACATCAGCTAGTGTGATCCCGAGGGCCAGCCGGTAGGCGCGGATCCAGGTGGTGCCGTAGCCACGACACTCCTCCCTGATCGCGGTGGCTATCCGGGGCGTGGACCAGCCTGCGACCAGGCCGCGCGCCCGCAGCCTGCGCGCGACGACGGCCTCGGTTCCCTCGGCCACCTCCCGGATAGCCTCGGTTCCCTCGGCCACCTCCCGAAGGGCCTCGGTTCCCTCGTCACGTCCTGACATGCCGACCCTTCCCTCCCCAGCCAGGCGCCGCGCCCGCCGTCCGGTTCGGGTGAAAGCCCCTGACCCAGAGTAACTCCGTCGTCGCCTTCCGCCCATACGGCTCGGAAACAAGGCAGGAGTCCATAGGCGCAATTCTCACTTCTCGTTTCTCGATCTGCGCCTTCTTCCAGGAAAATGCTGGCTCTCAGCGAGAAGCCGGCCACGGAGCGTTCCGCTGGCGCCGCTGGGGCGCGGTCAAGTGCGGTACATCAGGCCCGTCTGCCAGACCCGGACCGCTGGCGCCTCATCGTCGGCCACCATGGAGCACTGGAGTCCGCTCGCCCACGGCACTGCCCTCGGAGGACTGACGAAGGGGTTACCCGCCCATGACGATGTACCCGCTCGCCGCCGGATCCGTGCCGGCGGAGACGAAGCCTGCCACGCTCACCGACGCCTGCGGCCACGACCCCGGCACCGCCTGCCGGCTGGTCTGGGATCTCACCCATAGCAAGAGCGCTGCCCAGCTGACCCAGGTCTACCTGGGCGGCCCGGTCACCGTGGCACTGAAGATCATCTTCGTGCTGGCGCTCGCCCTCCTCGTACGAGCCGTCACCCACCGGATCATCAGACGGCTCACCACGCGAGCCGCGACCTCATCGGGGTCGGCGCTGCTACCCGACCGGGCCGGGGAACGCAGACAGCAACGTTCCCACGCCCTGGGCTCGATCCTGCGGAACACGTCGTCGATCATCATCCTCGGCCTCGCAGGGGTCACCATCCTCGGTGATCTGGGGGTCAACCTGGCGCCGGTGCTGGCCAGCGCCGGCGTGCTCGGCGTGGCACTGGGATTCGGCGCGCAGAGCCTTGTCGGTGACTTCCTGGCCGGGGTGTCCATGCTCCTCGAAGACCAGTACGGCGTGGGCGACGTGGTCACCAACGGCATCATCACCGGCACAGTGGAGGAGGTCGGCCTGCGGGTGACCAGCCTTCGCGACGTGAACGGGGTGGTCTGGCACATCAGGAACGGGACCATCCAGCAGATCGGCAACCAGTCGCAGGGCTGGGCCCGCGCCGTGATCGACTTCCCGGTCCCCTACAACCAGGACTTCTCCGAGATCCGGGAGATCATGACCCGGGTGTCCACGGGCATGTGGCAGGAGCCGGAGTGGCACAGCGTCATCCTGGAGGAACCCAAGGTGTGGGGGGTCCAGTCGCTGACCAGCACCGAGGCGACCTGGCGGCTGGTGGCCATGACCACACCGCCCCGGCAGTACGAGGTCGAGCGGGAGCTCAGGGAGCGAATCAAGGCGGCGCTCGACGCCAGGGGCATCACGACCGCGCCGACGTTGGTGACGCTGGCCCGCACGCCTCGCTCGCCCTCAGCCGCCTCGTCGGGATGACTTGCTGACCGGCCGTACTCTGTTATGCGATGAGTGAGCAGAGCTTCTATGACGCTGTCGGCGGGGAGGAGACGTTCCGCCGTCTGGTGCACCGGTTCTACCAGGGCGTGGCCAGCGATCCGTTCCTGCGGCCGGTGTACCCGGCCAAGGATCTCGGGCCAGCCGAGGAGCATCTGAGGCTGTTCCTCATGCAGTACTGGGGCGGCCCCGGCACCTATGGCGAGCAGCGCGGGCATCCCCGGCTACGGATGCGGCACGCCCGGTTCACTGTCGGCGAGGCCGAGCGTGACGCCTGGCTGCGTCACATGCGCGCCGCGCTCGACGAGCTCGCCCTGGACGCCGAGCACGACGCCCAGCTGTGGGACTACCTGGTGATGGCGGCGCACAGCCTGGTCAACCAGCCCGCCTCGCATGGCCGCGATCTGGGCCTCACCCAGGCCTGACGCCCACGGCGCCCGCGATGGGACGGGAAGCAACCCGCTGCGCGGGGCTCCGGGGGGCTTGGCCCCCCGGGCTGGCACTGCGGGCCAACAGCGAAACTGACCAGAGGTCAGTGAGCAGGCTGAGCCGCCGCGGGCGGGCTACCCGCGGGTGAGCTTGCGGTAGGTGACCCGGTGCGGGCGGGCTGCCTCCGCGCCGAGGCGCTCGATCTTGTTCTTCTCGTAGGCCTCGAAGTTCCCCTCGAACCAGAACCAGTTCGCGCCGCCCTCCCAGGCCAGGATGTGCGTGGCGATCCGGTCAAGGAACCACCGGTCGTGGCTGGTGATCACCGCGCAGCCAGGGAACTCGCTCAGCGCGTTCTCCAGCGAGGACAGGGTCTCCACGTCCAGGTCGTTGGTCGGCTCGTCGAGTAGCAGCAGGTTGCCGCCCTGCTTGAGGGTGAGCGCCAGGTTCATCCGGTTGCGCTCGCCACCGGACATCACGCCGGCCGGCTTCTGCTGATCTGCTCCCCTGAAGCCGAAGGCGGCCACGTAGGCGCGGCTCGGGATCTCGGTGGTGCCCACCCGGATGTGCGCCTCGCCGTCGGAGATCACTTCCCAGACGTTCTTTTTCGGGTCCATACGCTCGCGGTTCTGGTCCACGTAGGCGATCTTGACGGTCTCGCCGATCCTGATCGTGCCCGCGTCCGGCAACTCCTCGCCGATGATCATCTTGAACAGCGTGGTCTTGCCGACGCCGTTCGGGCCGAGAACGCCGACGATTCCGTTGCGCGGCAGGGAGAAGCCGACGTCCTCGAACAGCTCGCGGTCGCCGAAGCCCTTGGACAGGTGCTCCACCTCCACCACGGTGCTGCCAAGCCGCGGCCCCGGCGGAATCTGGATCTCGTCGAAGTCCAGCTTCCGGTTCTTCTCGGCCTCCGTCGCCATCTCGTCGTACCGCTGCAGGCGGGCGCGGCTCTTCGCCTGACGGGCGCGCGGGCTGGAGCGCACCCATTCCAGCTCGTCCTCGAGGCGCTTGCGCCGCTTGGCGTCCTTGGCCCCCTCGACCCTGATCCGGGCGGCCTTGGTCTCCAGATAGGTCGAGTAGTTGCCCTCGTACGGGTAGGCGTGGCCACGATCGAGCTCGAGGATCCACTGGGCCACGTTGTCAAGGAAGTACCGGTCGTGGGTCACCGCGACCACTGTGCCCGGGTACTTCTCCAGGTGCTGTTCCAGCCATTGCACGCTCTCGGCGTCCAGGTGGTTGGTCGGCTCGTCGAGCAGCAGCAGATCGGGCTGGGAGAGCAGCAGCTTGCACAGCGCCACCCGGCGGCGCTCGCCGCCGGACAGCACCCGGACGTCCGCGTCCGGCGGCGGGCAGCGCAGCGCGTCCATGGCCTGCTCGAGCTGGCTGTCGAGGTCCCAGGCGTCCCGGCGGTCCAACTCCTCCTGCAGCCGCCCCATCTCGGCCAGCAGGTTGTCGGAGTAGTCGGTCGCCATCTTCTCCGCGACCTCGTTGAAGGCCTCGAGCAGGGCCTTGGTCTCCGCGACCCCTTCCTCCACGTTGCCCAGGACGGTCTTGTCCTCGTTGAGGACCGGCTCCTGCGCCAGCAGGCCGACGGTGTACCCGGGCATCAGCCGGGCGTCGCCGTTGGACGGCTGCTCCACCCCGGCCATCATCTTGAGCAGCGTCGACTTACCCATGCCATTCGGCCCGACCACGCCGATCTTGGCGCCGGGCAGGAAGGCCAGCGTGACGTCGTCCAGGATGACCTTGTCGCCGTGCGCCTTGCGCACAGCACGCATCTGGTAGATGAACTCCGGCATGCCACCAGGGTATGGCCCCGCCGGTCCTGGGCGGGACACGCCGCGGACAGTGCCACGACCGGCCGGCTTTGGGTCAGCTGACGGCCACGCTCGCGCTCAAGCCGTCCGACCGGTGGCGCGTTCTGCGGGTCAGCTGACGGCCAGGCCCGCGCTCTGGCCGTTGGCCGATGGCGTGTTCTCCGGGAAGTGGCAGGCCACGAAGTGCCCGGGGATCAGCTCCCGCAGCGGCGGTTTCTCGGTCCGGCACACCTCCTGTGCCTTCCAGCAGCGGGTGTGGAAGCGGCAGGCTGGCGGCGGGTTGAGGGGGCTCGGCACGTCGCCGGTCAGCCGGATCCGCTCGCGGCGATCCCGGCGCCCGTCGGCGGTGCGGTGGATCGGCTCCGGCAGCGGTACCGCGGACATCAGGGCCACGGTGTACGGGTGGCGCGGCCGGGCGTAGAGCTCGTCGCGGTCGGCCCATTCCACCATGTGGCCCAAGTACATGACCGCCACCCGGTTACATACGTGGCGGATCACCGACAGGTCGTGAGCGATGATCACATAGGTCAGGCTCAGCTCCGACTGGAGGTCGCCGAGCAGGTTGATCACCTGGGCCTGGATGGACACGTCCAGGGCGGACACCGGCTCGTCGGCCACGATGAGCCGCGGGCGCAGCGCGAGCGTGCGGGCGATGCCGATCCGCTGGCGCTGGCCGCCGGAGAACTCGTGCGGATACCGGTTGTAGTGCTCGGGGTTGAGCCCGACCAGTTCCAGCAGCTCCTGGACCGCCCGCTTGACCCCCTGCTCCGGCTGCACCTTCTGCAGGTAGAACGGCGCGCCCACCAGCGACCCCACCGTTTTCCTCGGATTGAGCGACGAGTAGGGATCCTGGAAGATCATCTGGATCTCGCGCCGCAGCGGGCGCATCTGCCCGGTCCGCAGGTGCGTGATGTCACGGCCCTCGAACAGGATCTTCCCGGCGGTGGGCTGGATCAGCCGGGTGATCATGCGCGCGGTGGTGGTCTTGCCGCAGCCGGACTCGCCGACGATGCCGAGGGTCTCGCCACGGGTCACGGTGAACGAGACGTCGTCCACGCTGCGGACCAGCCCGACGCGGTGGCGCAGGATGACTCCGCGGGTGACCGGGAAGTGCTTGGTGAGCCCGGATACCTCCAGCAGCGTGTCCGGCGGCGCGGTGCGCGCCCCCGTCTCCTCGCTCAGTTCTGTGCTCACGCTTCTCCCTGACGCTCGGGTCCGGCTCGGTGCCGCCTGCGCTTGGCCGTGCTCACAGCCTCACCTTGATCTGCTCGGCCCAGATCTGACGCTGCTCGTCCGTGCTGAGATGGCAGGCTACCTGGTGGCCGGGGCTGACCGTACGGAGCTGCGGCACCTCGGTGTCGGACTTGCCGCCGTTCAGGCTGGCGTACGCGCAGCGCGGGTGGAACGGGCAGCCCGGGGGGACGTTGATCAGGCTGGGCGGCGTGCCGGGAATCGGCAGCAGCCGCTCCGTCCGCGCCCGGTCCGGCCGGGGCATGGAACCGAGCAGTCCCCAGGTGTAGGGGTGGCCGGGCCGGTTGAAGACGTCGTCGGCGGTGCCGTACTCGGCCATCCGGCCCGCGTACATGACCAGGATGTCGTCGGAAAGCTCGGCCACCACCCCGAGGTCGTGGGTGATCATGATGACGGCCGAGCCGAACTCGTGCTGCAGGTCCGAGACCAGGTCCAGGATCTGGGCCTGCACGGTGACGTCCAGGGCGGTCGTCGGCTCGTCGGCGATGAGCAGCTCGGGGTTGCAGGAGAGCGCCATCGCGATCATCGCCCGCTGCCGCATGCCGCCGGAGAACTGGTGCGGGTAGTCATCCACCCGGGTGGTCGGGTTCGGGATACCCACCCGGGCGAGTAGCTCGATCGCCCGGGTCTTGGCGGCCTTCCTGCCGACCTTGTTGTGGATGAGGTAGGCCTCCTCGATCTGGTGGCCCACCGTGTAGTACGGGTGCAGGGCGGACAACGGGTCCTGGAAGACCATCGCCATCTGGCTGCCCCGGAGCTCGCGCACCCGGCCCGGCGTGGCGCCGACCAGCTCCTCCCCGTCCAGCCAGATCTTGCCGCTGATCCGGGCGTTGCTGCCGTGGTGCAGGCCCAGGATGCCCAGGCTGGTCACGCTCTTCCCAGAGCCGGATTCCCCCACGATGCCCAGGGTCCGGCCCCGGTCCAGGCTGAACGAGATCCCGTCCACCGCCTTGACCAGGCCATCATCAGTGGGGAAGTGGATGCGCAGGTCCTGGACCTCCAGCAGGGCATCGGGGTGCCGCTGGACGTCGACCGGTACCTCTTCCTTCGTGGCCGTCGACGGCCGCCACGGGCGCCTCAATGCCGCACCCTGGGGTCGACGACCGAGTACAGGATGTCCACGACCAGGTTGGCGAGGACGACGAAGAATGCGGTGAGCATGGTCACGCCCATGATCGCGGGGAAGTCCTGGTTCTGGATGGCCACATAGGTGAACAAGCCGATGCCGTGCAGGCCGAAGGTGTACTCAGTGACGATAGCACCACCGATCAGCAGGCCCAGGTCCATGCCGAAGATGGTGATGACGGGCGTGAGCGCGGCCCGCAGGCCGTGCTTGACGATCACTGTCCGCTCGGGCAGGCCCTTGGCTCTGGCCGTGCGGATGTAGTCCTCGTTCATCGTCTCCAGCATGCCGGCCCGGGTCAGCCGCGCGTACAGGGCCGCGTACAAGAACGCGAGCACCACCCACGGCAGGATCAGGTTCTTCGCCCACAGCAGCGGGTTCTGGGTAAATCCCACGTACTGCAAGTTCGGGAAGATCGGCCACTTGTAGCTGAACAGCGCCAGCGAGATGAGGCCGGTGAAGAAGATCGGCAGGGACACCCCGGTCAGGGCGGCGCTCATGGAGAAACGGTCGAAGATGCTGCCGCGCTTGAGGGCCGAGACCACTCCGGTCGCCACCCCGCCGACCAGCCACAAGACCGCGGCTCCGAAGGCCAGCGAGAGGGTCACCGGCAGCGCCGAGGTCATCTGCGGCCAGACCGGCTGCTGGCTCCGGAACGAGTAACCAAAGCACGGCGGCGGGCAGTACTGATCGCTCGTGCCCGAGTTGTAGTGCGCGCCGAACACGATCCCGCGCAGGAAGCGCCCGTACTGGACGACGAGCGGCTCGTTGAAGCCGAGCTTCTGCTCCATCTCGATGATCGCGGCGTGGGTCGGGTTGCGGCCGACGTACGTCGCCGCGAGCTGGTAGGAGGTCTGCCCCGCCAGCCGCGGCACCAGGAAGAAGATACCGAACGTGATCA
>DASZAD010000161.1:0-1820 GCA_035945415.1 Streptosporangiaceae bacterium | reverse complement strand
CCCCGGGCACGCTGATTGCGGTTGTCCCACCTCTCGTGCGCGTCATCGTCATGTATCAGAGCCGGCCTGGGGGGGCCTCTGATACATAGCCGGGGATGCCACATTCCGGCGTGCCATAGGGCTGTGCGCGACCCCCGGCCGGCGGTACCGTCTATCCGACGCGGCCGCCGGACATGGCGGTCTTGTCCGGCATGTAAGCCATCGACTGACAACCCAACCGGTGCCCGACCAGAAGGTGGAATCACCGATGAGCAGTGACACGGCAGACGGAAACACTCCCGCCGAGGGCTCGGACAGCGGTCACCTGGGGGTCTGGGCCACCTGGCGGCTGACGCCCACGCCGGCGAGGGCGCTGCTGGCCGGGGTCTTCTTCAACCGGCTCCTCGGATTCCTGACCATCTTCCTCGTGGCGTTCCTGCACGATTACAAGGGATTCAGCACGCTCCAGGCGGGCATCGGGCTGGGGGTCTATGGCGCCGGGGCGGTGGTGGGCACCATCTACGGCGGCTACCTCAGCGACCGGATCAGCCCGCGGGCAGCCACCCTGATCAGCATGGGCGGGTCGGCGCTGCTGCTCATCGCGCTCGTCTACCTCAAGATCTACGCGCTGGTCCTCGTAGCCGCGATCCTGATCAGCCTGGTCAGCGTGATCTACCGGCCCGCCGCACAGGTAATGATCACCGAGCTGGTCCCGCAGAGCCGGCTAGTCATGGTGATGGCGATGTACCGCCTGGCCCTGAACCTGGGCGCCACGGTCGCGCCGATCATCGGCGTCGCGATGTTCGAGACCTCCCCCCCGCTGCTGTTCTGGTTCGAGGCGGCCGCCGCCCTGATCTACGGCGTGATCGCGCTACGCTACCTGCCGCGCAAGCCCAAGCCGACCACAGCCGAAGCGGCGCAAGCGGGTGCGGCCTCGCAGGAGAAGGCCCCCAAGGCCAGCTACCTGGACGTCCTGCGGGACTGGCGGTACGTGTTCTTCCTGGCCGCCGTGTTGCTGGTGATGACCGTCTACACGCAGTACACGTCCACGCTGTACTTTGCCCTCAAGCTCGCTCACCAGAGCATCTGGTGGTACGGCGCGGTCGTCACCCTCAACGCCGTGCTGGTGGTAGCGCTCGAGGTCCCGATCACCAAGTTCGTCCAGGGCTGGCCCCTGATAGTGCCAGCGATCGGAGGATATGGCCTGATCGCAATCGGCTACGCGCTGTACGGCATCAGCCTGATCCCTGTGGTCCTCATTATCGGCACGCTGATCTGGACGCTGAATGAGATCATCGGCGCGCCGACCACGTTCTCCTACCCTGGCATGGTCGCCCCTACCCACCTGCGCGGACGGTACTTCGGCAGCATGCAGAGCATGGTCGGCCTGGGTACCGTGATCGGCCCGATCGTCGGCATCGCAGTGTTCAACAGCGTGCACCAGAACGTGTGGTGGTACGCGGCGGGTGTGGCCCTGCTGTCCATGGTCTGCGCGCTGATCGGCATGCGCCTGCCCAAGAAGGAGGCCGAGCCGACGGCAGCTGCGGCAGCGGCGGAGGCGGCGGCCGCGGAGACCCCGATCGAGCCGACCGTGGCCGAGACGGCGGCCGACCAGGCGCGGGCGGCGGAGGCGGCGGCCGAGGCAGAGGTGGCGGCCGAGGCGGAAACGACCAGCTAGCCCCGGCGCGGCCCGTGGAACCGGCCGGGCACGGGCTGGCCCGAGCGTGGCGGGCGGCGGCTTAGGTCGTGACTCGTGGATCTTCAGCGGCGCGGATCGGCGCCCAGACGACGACCGGCGGCGTTGTCGTCGTCGCCAATAGGTCCACTATTGGCTCCTCCTC
>DASZAD010000160.1:0-23893 GCA_035945415.1 Streptosporangiaceae bacterium | reverse complement strand
GAGTACCTGGACCTTGAGCTCTCCGACGACGAATGCCTGGCCCGCCTGGCCGCCGTGGCCGCCGCCGCGCTCGGCGTGGTCACCCGTGGCGACCTGGTGGACTTCCACCGGCTGCAGAGCCTGTCCCGGCCCCAGGGCGGCCCGGCAGACCTGATCGACAAGGCGGCCGCCGCGGCGGGGCTGATCCCGGTCACGATCGAGTGCACCGGGAGTGGCGGCAAGCCCCTGCCCGCCTGGGCCGATCCCGAAGCCCTGGCACACATGCCACGGGGGCGCCACCGGACCACCCTGCTGTCGCCCTTCGACTCGCTCGTCTGGGACCGCAAGCGAACCCAGCGTATGTTCGGCTTCAGCCACAGCCTCGAGGCCTATGTCCCGGCAGCCAAGCGGGTGCACGGCTACTTCGCCATGCCGTTGCTGACCGGCGGACGCCTGGCCGGCCGGGTGGATCCGGTGCGGCGCGGCCGGACGCTCGTCGCCCGCCAGGTTTCGCTGGAGCGGGCCTCGGCAGCCGAGCCGATGGCCGCGGCGCTGCATGAGGCCGCGTCCTGGGTGGGCTGCGACGACATCGAACTCGGGGCGATCACCCCGGTGGAGCACGCGGCCCGGCTCCACTCCGCGCTCGCTAGCTGATCTCGATCAGCTTGTCCCGCAACGCGATCATGACCGCCTCCATCCTGGAGTGGATCTGCAGCTTCTCCAGGATGTTGCGGACGTGGTTCTTGACGGTGTTCTCCGAGATGAACAGCTCCCTGGCGATGTCGCGGTTGTTCATCCCCTTGGCGACGAGCTTGAGCACCCCCATCTCCCGCTCGGTCAGCTTGGGCGCGGGGACCTGCTGCGTCCGTGCCTCCTCGTTGCGCCGGGCCAGGGTGGCGAACTCGGTCAGCAGCTTGCCCGCCATCGCCGGGCTGATGAGGGACTGGCCGCCGTGCACCCCCCGGACCGTCTCGGCCACCTCGTCCAGCGGAATGTCCTTCAGCAGGTAGCCGCTGGCGCCTGCCCTGATGGCCTCGAACAGGTCCTCTTCCTCGTCGCTGATCGTCAGCATGACGATCTTCATGCTCGGGGCGGCTTCCTTCATCGCCCTGCAGGCCTGGATACCGCTGCTTCTGGGCATCCTGATGTCCATCAGAACCACGTCGGGCAGCGACTCCCGGGCCTTCTTCGTGGCTTCGGCCCCATCACTTGCCTGACCCACGAGCTCGATGTCGTCTTCCTCGTCGAGAACCATCTCCAGCCCGCGGCGGAACAGCGCATGATCATCGACGATGAGCACCCGGATGGGCTCAGACGCGCGCCTGGCCCCCGATGCCTGCTCGGTGGCTCCTACGCTCATCCTGGCTCCTTCCCCACTGTGGTGCTATCACTGTGGCGGTATCACAGACAGCGCGCCGTGATCACTCTGGCCGACCCGGCCGTCCGGCGCAAGCGCGCGGGGCAGGCTGTGGGGATCACGGTGACGGCCTGGCCTCCGGAGACTCGGCGTACGCCCGGGCTCCCGAGACCAGGCCGGGGCTACGAGGCGACCATTTGTCCTGATTGCGAGGGTATCTGCCCTTCGACCAGCCTGATCACACCGTACTGGTAGCCGTGGCGACGGTAGACCACGCTGGGACAGCCGGTCGGCTTGTCGCGGAACAGGTAGAAGTCGTGACCGACGAGTTCCATCTCGAACAGCGCCTGGTCGATGGTCATCGGCGACGCGGTGTGGAATTTCTGGCGCACGACGAGCGGCCCATCACCGTCCATCTCGATGGGAACCACGCCGTCCGCCGCCTCCTCGGCCGGCCAGGCCGGCACCTCCTGGTCGTCCGCCCGCGGCGCCTCCTCAGCCGGGCGAGACGCCGCAGCCTGGCGAGACGGCACTGAGCCGTCCGCGGCCACCGGGACCTTCGCCGGACCGTGACTGGCGTGGCGTGTCTTGCGCCGGTCACGGGCCCGGCGCAGCCGGGACTCGAGCTTGCCTATGGCCAGGTCGAGCGCGCCATACCGGTCGTCGGCGGCCGCCTCGGCTCTGATCGCGGGTCCGCGGGACTGGATGGTGAGCTCCACGCGTTCGCGTCTGGCGTTCTGGCGAGGGTTGCGTTCCTGGCTCACTTCCACGTCGATCCTGATCACCTTGTGATTCAGCTTCGCGAGCTTGGCGAGCTTCACGATCGCGTGCTGCCGGAACCGGTCCTGCACTGTCGTGTGCCGGCCCTTGAAGGCGATGTCCACTCGGTAACCCCCTTTCCGCTCGATCCGCGCAGTGACACTCGCCCGGCCGACCTGGTCTTCGTCCCCACATCCGCCTGCTGAGAGGTTCGCGGCCTGGCTGCCACTACTGCCCTTCTCCCGGTCCGGGGGACATCCGATCCCCCGGCGAGGCAGGACTTACTTCTAAGCCGCACCGTGATCGGTCGACGAGAAGTCGCCTTACGTGGGCCGTTTCGCCTGCGGCTGGCATCGGCTTGCCAGGACGGGCACCCCGCCTTCCGGGGGCCCTGCCCGGCGCAACCACGGACCCGGGCGAGTGCCATGACACGAACGGTAACTCCATACCGGCCAGATGTCAGGAGGAAGGTGCACGCGAATGATCACCGAGTGTTAGAAGTTGCGGCATGACCTGGCCGACAAGAAGTCAGATCTCGCCACGTTCCGTCACAGCACCCGGATCACGTCGATCTGTGGTCCCCGGAGTACGAGGTCAGAATGAACGATGCGGGGTGAGCCCACCGGCCGCGCTCAGCCCGGATAGGCGGGATTCCATCCGGCTCCCCGCACAGTGGCCCACGCGCCATTGACGTTCTTCGCCATGACCAGACGACCATCGGTCAGCCCGGCCAGCAGCGGGTTGGCGGGGCCCGCGGCGGAGATGGAATCCGTGCCCGGATAGGTGTCGATGGGCACCACATCGCCGCCATTGACCGGCACCTCCCAGAGTTGCGAGCCGGACAGAGCGATCAGGTGGTCCGCGTCATACCAGGTCAGATCCGTGGGACCGGGCACCGGCACCCCGCTGCCGATGGGCACGGTTTTGCCCACCAGCGGCGACTGGTTGCCTTTGCTGGCCAGCGGCGGCTGGTTGCCGGTCTGGGTGATCGCGCCCAGCCGCAGCTGAGCCGCACCACCGCCGGAAGGTGCCAGGATCATGGCGACGCGTACCTCATCCGGCGCGACCAGGAACTTGCGCACCTGGTACCCGGGCGGCAGCCCGAGAACGGAGAAATCCTGACCACCTGTGGCAGATACAAGCCAGACCCCCTCCGGTCCGGCCACCCACAAGTCGTCCCGGTGATCCCAGCTGACCGACGTGAAGCCGCCGCCCTGCCCCCAGGGCTTCAGTTGCCCGCTCGCACTGACCGCACCGATATACACGTGGCCCCACCGGGTGAGACCGGCCACGTAGTGACCGTCCGGCGACACGGCCACCCTGTTGAGCGGCTGCCGCCCCTGGCCGGCCTGGCCCGGCACGGGCTGCGGTACCAGCGAGCGCGGCGCGAGGATCTGGACCGCACCGTCGGAGGTGAGGGAATACGCCGGGATGCCGGGCCTTGGTTCCGGTACCGAGGGCCAGCGGGGGCCCTTCTGTTGCGGCTGGCCGCCCGACCAGCTCGCCGACCCCGCGGAGCGTCCGTTGACCTCGAGCTGGACCGACTGGATGGCGAGCGGCGCGGCCGACGGCCCAGCCAGGGTCCAGATGAGCTGGGCCGCCATCTCCCGCAGGGCCGTCGGGCTGGCGGTAACCGCCGTGCCGCCGAGGTCCACCGTGGCGATACCACCGTTGATCGTCACGGGTCGCGCCAGCTTGCTCCCGGCCGGGACCGCGGTCGTCGCCGCCGCGGTGAGCCAGTCCCCCGGATCCTGGAGCAGCGCGTGGACCAGGAGGTTCGTCAGGGTCAGCGACGTGGCCTCGAGGGGCACGAAGACCGGGTAGGGCACGAGCGCCTGGCCGGTGCCGGCCAGGAAGTACAAGTTACGAGGCTGGTAGACACGCTGGAAGTCCGGCGCGGTGAGCATGAGATAGCGCGGCGGGTTGACGATCCGCCACTGCTGGTTGACCTGCCGCAGGATGAACAGCCAGGTGCTGTCCGGATTCAGCTTGCCCCCCACGTACTGGCCGTTGTCGGTCAGAAAGGCCAGCTTCGCGCCGGTCGCCCTCACCCGGACGATGGAGTCGACCTCCCCCGACTGCCGCCGGTAGGGCTGGGCCGGCAGCAGTCCCACCCCGAAATCTGTGCCCACGACCGTGACCGCCCATGTCGGATTCCACTGCCCGGCCGCTTCCGGCGCCAGATACTGCCGGGCCGCCGCGTGGTTGCCGGCGAAGCTGGCGCTCGCGGCGAGGAAGCCGGAGACGATGTCGGTGGGGCTCCAGCCCGGCTTCGGCGGCACGGGTATCACTTGGAAGAAACTCTGAGCCTGATCGGCCCCGACTTGCCCCGCTTGCACCGCGCCGCTGTCCGGCACGGTCGAGCAGCCCGCCGCGAGCAAGAAGGCCATCAGGGCCGCCCCGGCCGGCCACCAGCGCCGCGCGTGGCGGCGAGCCAGGGCCAACGCTGTGTGCATCAGGCGGCGGGATGTCGTGTCAGGCCGTCGCGCTCCAAGATCGATGGCGACTTTTCGCTCATCCGATACACAAAACCCGGCATCGATCTTGGCCGGTCCAGTGCTGCGGGCGTTTCCGCCGGACCCGTTACGCGCCATGGCCGTGATCATGGTCGGGACGCGGCCTCCCCAGGCCCGCGGCCACAGCGGAGCCCCGGCTCACGCCGGGTAGCCGGGCCGCCAGTGCGCTCACGTCCGGCGGGAGCTCGGCCTCATCGGGGCCGAGGGGAAGCGGCGAGCCTTCGAGGGTGGCGCCCGCCACCCTCGGCAGCGTGAGGCGGAAGACAGCGCCTCGCCCGTACTGGCTCCACGCCTCGAGCCAGCCGCCGTGCAGCCGGGCGTCCTCCAGCGCGATGGACAGGCCCAGCCCGGTGCTGCCGCTGGACCTGGCGCGCGCCGGGTCGGCGCGCCAGAAGCGGTCAAAGACCAGCTTCTCCTCACCCGGCCGCAGTCCGATCCCGTAGTCCCTGACGGCTACGGCCACCGCGTCGCGGTCGGCGGCCACCGAGACCACGGCCTCCCGGCCCTCACCGTGCTCGACGGCGTTGACCAGCAGGTTGCGCAGGATCCGTTCGATCCTGCGCCGATCGGCCTCGGCCACGCACGGGTGCGCGGGCAGCCGTAGCTCGATCCTGGTCCCGCGGCGTTCCGCTAGCTGCTGGGGGTCGGCGGCGGCGCGCCGCACCAGGTCACAGATGTCGATCGGCTCCGCGTCCAGGGTGGCGGCCTTGGCGTCGTAGCGGCTGATCTCGAGCAGGTCGGTGAGCAGCTCCTGGAACCGCTCGACCTGTCCTTGTAGCAGCTCCGCCGACCTGGCCGCCACGGGGTCGAGCCGGTCACCGGCCGCGTGCAGCACGTCCGCGGCCATCCTGATCGTGGTCAGCGGGGTGCGCAGCTCGTGTGACACGTCGGAGACGAACTGCCGCTGCACCTGCGAGAGCTCCTGAAGTTCGCCGAGCTTGTCCTGCAGGCTGGCCGCCATCTCGTTGAACGACGTGGCCAGCACGGCCAGGTCGTCGGTCCCCTCGACCCGCATGCGCTCGTCGAGGTCCCCGGCGGACACCCGGTGCGCCGCCGCGGCGGCCTGCCGGACGGGAATGACCACCCAGCGGGTGACCAGCGAGGCGATCAGGGCCAGCAGGGCGACGAGCGCGAGGCCCCCGCCGATCAGCGTGCGCTGCACGAGCTGCAGGGTGACCTGGGTGCTGGTGAACGGGAACAGGTAGTAGAGCTGGTAGTAACTCCCGAGCGGGACGCCGACGGCCAGACCGGCCTGGCGCGGCTGGGCCGGCTGATCACTGCCCGAATACGTAATCGTGGTGGGCCGGTCGTAGGCCAGGCCCACGCGGCCCTGAGACTGCGCCACCTGGACACGCGCGATGAGCGCCGGGGGGATGCTGGTGAGGGTCACACCGTACCGCCAGCCCCCGTTGTAAAGCTTCACGGGCAGGTGCTGATTCGCCAGGACAGCGACGTAGTACTGGCTGCCCGGCGTGCCGGCCGTCTGCTGTCCTTCCAAGTTCTGCGCGATCGCGATCATCTGGGCGTCCGCTTCGAACGAGTTGTGTGGCCGGGTGGTCAGGTTGAACTGGCTGAGTGCCTGAGCGCGGGCCGTCTGGACCTGGCTGACCGCAGAGGTCTCCATATTCGCCAGCAGGCCGCTGGCGATCTGCTGCATGAGGAAGAATCCGAGCACCGTGACTACCAGAGCCGAGACGGCCAGCGTGGTGCCGACCACGCGTAGCTGGAGCGACTGGTGCCAGCGAGCCCGCAGTTGCGCGAACACCGCCGCGCCCCAGGCCCGCAGCGGGGCGGTCAGCCCGGTTGCCGTCCCCCCCGCTCGAACCGGTGACGGCCACCGCACGTCCCGGGAATCAGCACTCGCCCGAAGCCACGGCCGCAACCTGCGCTGCAGGGGGTTCCGGTAGGCTCGGCCCCGCGGGCTGGCCCGGCGGGCAGGGGCCAACGCGCCGGAACGGCGGCGAGCGGCCTTAGGCGCCTCCACCCCTTCCATGGCCCACTTCCTCAGCCGGGACCTGCCCGGTAACCCACGCCGCGCACCGTCACCACGATCTCGGGATGCTCCGGATCCTGCTCGATCTTGGCGCGGAGCCGCTGCACGTGCACGTTGACCAGCCTGGTGTCAGCGGCATGCCGGTAACCCCAGACCTGCTCGAGCAGCACCTCTCTGGTGAACACCTGGCGCGGCTTGCGGGCCAGCGCCACCAGCAGGTCGAACTCCAGCGGGGTGAGACTGACCGGATCACCGTCTCGCTTCACCGAGTGCCCGGCCACGTCGATCGTGACGTTCTGGATCTGCAGCGTCTCCGGGGCGGGCTCGTCGGTGCGGCGGAGCCGCGCCCGGACGCGCGCGATCAGCTCCTTCGACTTGAACGGCTTGACGATGTAGTCGTCCGCGCCGGATTCCAGGCCGAGCACCACGTCGACCGTGTCGGTCTTGGCGGTCAGCATGACGATCGGCACTCCGGACTCGGCCCGGATCTGGCGGCACACGTCGATACCGTCCACCGAAGGCAGCATCAGGTCAAGCAGCACCAGATCAGGGCGACTCTCGCGGAAGACCTCCAGAGCCTTGTCCCCGTCGTAGACGAACGTCGGCTCGAACCCTTCTCCCCTGAGCACGATGCCCAGCATCTCGGCTAGCGCAGCGTCGTCGTCGACGACAAGCACGCGTCCTCTCATGAACCTCATCGTTCCACGGATGCAGTTGCTACTGGATCGGCTCCGATCTTGTTTCCGTCACCGGGCAGGTCGTAGCCATCTCTCAAGACACGCAGATTACCCGCATCGACCGGCCGCGCGATCCCGCACTCGGTGATCAAGGCGCTGACCAGGGACGGCGGCGTGACGTCGAACGCCGGATTGTAGGCAGGGCTGCCCTCGGCCGCCACCGTCGTCCCGGCGTAGCCGGTCACTTCCTGGCCGGCCCGGTGTTCCACCACCATCGCGGCCGCCCCGATCGCGGCGAAATCGATGGTGGAGACCGGCGCGGCCACCACGAACGGCACCCGGTGATGGCGCGCGAGCACAGCGAGGGAGTAGCTGCCCACCTTGTTCGCCACACTGCCGTCGGCCGCGATCCGGTCCGCACCGATCAGCACCAGGTCCACCTGGCCCGCGGCCATCAGCGAGGCGGCGGCGCAGTCCGCCAGCAGCGCGTACGGCAGCCCGGCCCGGCGCGCCTCGTAGGTGGTCAGCCTGGCTCCCTGCAGCAGCGGCCTGGTCTCATCCACCCACAGGCGGGCCAGCCTGCCCGCCCGGTGCGCGGCGAGGATCACGGCGAACGCGGTGCCCTCCCCGGCGGAGACCAGCGCGCCTGTGTTGCAGTGCGTGAGAATGCGGGCGTGCGGCGGGACCAGGGTGAGTCCGTGCTGCGCGATCGCCCGGCTGGCTGTCGCGTCCTGGGCCTCGATGGCCCGGGCTTCGGCGAGCGCCGCGCTGGCCGCGATCCGTTCTGGATATGGCTGGGAGTCCGACCACGCGCGCAGGTAGGCGGCGAGCGCCCGCCGCGCCCCCCAGCCCAGGTTGACGGCCGTCGGCCGGGTGCGTGAGATGACGTCCGCCGCCGCGGCGACGTCGTCCGCGCTGCGCGCCAGGTGTGCCGCGAGCGCGACCCCGTACGCCCCCGCCAGCCCGAGCATCGGCGCGCCGCGGACCGCGAGCCGGCCGATCGCGTCCACCAGCGTGGGTACGTCGCGGCACGTCAGCACCACTTCGGCGGCGGGGAGCCTGGTCTGGTCGAGCAACTCGATAGCAGGTCCCTCGGGGGGATCCAGCCAGCGGAACGGCGGGATGTCCACATTGTCAGTGTGCGCCATGAGTGTGGCGCACAGTACCACTCTCCGGGTTACCTCTTGATGTCCAGTCTTATTGATGTCCGGTCTTCATCGAGGCTTATTCACGGTCATGATCATCAAGCCTCCGGCGTCGCGCTGAAGCCGGTCAAAGCTTGATCAACTCATGCTAGATGATCTTGTGAATAACCCTCATTGATGCCCGGTCTCAAGAGCCCTGTTGCCAGGACGCCAGGTAGTCGCGTTGCGCCGGGGTGAGCGTGTCGATCTCGGTCCCCGCCGAGGCCAGCTTGAGCCGCGCGACCTCCGCGTCGATGGACGGCGGTACTTCGTGCACCTGGCCGCGCGGCGGCGCGTCCGAGGCCAGCCAGGCCAGCGCGAGCGCCTGGATGCCGAAGGAGACGTCCATGACCGCGGCGGGATGACCCTCGGCCGCCACCAGGTTGACCACGCGGCCTTCGGCCAGCAGCAGCAGGCGCCGCCCGTCGGCCAGGATGTACTCGTCGGTGTGCGGGCGCACGTCGCGGCGGACCCCGGTGGCCAGATGCGCCAGCGCACGCACGTCGATCTCCACGTCGAAGTGGCCGGCGTTGGCCAGCAGCGTGCCGTCGCCCATGAGCGCCATGTGCTCGGCGGTGATCACGTCCCGGGAGCCGGTCGCGGTCACGAACATCTGGCCCAGCGGAGCGGCGGCGAGCATGGGCAGCACGCGGAAGCCCCGCAGCACCGCGTCCAGCGCGCGCACCGGATCGGTCTCGGTCACGATCACCTGCCCGCCCAGGCCGCGCACCCGGCTGGCGATCCCCTGCCCGCAGGCGCCGAACCCGGCGACGACCACCGTCTTGCCGGCCAGCAGGGTGTTGGTGGCCCGCAGGATGCCATCCACGACGGACTGGCCGGTGCCGCACGTGTTGTCCACCATCCGCCTGGCCGGGGTGTCGTTGGCCGCCACGACGGGGAACGCCAGGGCGCCCGCCGCCACCATCCGGCGCAGCCTGATCACCCCGGTGGTCGTGGACTCGCACCCGCCGCGCACCTTCGCCAGCAGGTCGGGCCGTTCCGCGTGCAGCGTGTTGACCAGGTCGCCGCCGTCGTCGATGACCAGATCCGGGCCTGTCTCGACCGCTCTGGCGATGTGCGCATAGTAGGTCGCCCGGTCCACCCCGGCCCGCGCGAACACGCTGATCCCCCCACCGCCAGCACCGCCGCCAGCACCGCCGCCCGCCCCGCAGCCGTCGTCGCCGGCGGCAAGTGCGGCGGCGGTGTCGTCCTGGGTCGACAGCGGGTTGGACGCGGCCAGCAGGACCCGCGCGCCGCCGTCGCACAGCGTCCTGATCAGCACCGCGGTCTCGGCCGTCACGTGCAGGCAGGCGGCGATGGTCAGGCCGCGCAGCGGCTGCTCCGCAGCGAACCGCTCGCCGATCAGGCGCAGCACGGGCATGGCCCGCCGGGCCCATCCGATGCGGACGTTCCCCGCCTCCGCCAGGCCGGGGTCGGCGACGTCAGACGGCGGGGCGCCGGCGGCCGGCGGGGACACGGGCGGGGACACGGACCGGGACACGGACCGGGACACGGACCGGGACACGGGCCGGGACACGGACTGGGGCACGGGCTCTCAGTAGCGGTAGTGGTCCGGCTTGTACGGGCCGTCCACGTCGATGCCGATGTAGGAGGCCTGCTCCTTGGTCAGCCGGGTGAGCTTGACCCCGAGGGCGTCCAGGTGGAGCCGGGCCACCTTCTCATCCAGGTGCTTGGGCAGGGTGTGCACGCCGAGTGGGTACTGGTCAGCCTTGGTGAACATCTCGACCTGGGCGATCACCTGGTTGGTGAAGCTGTTGGACATCACGAAGCTCGGGTGGCCGGTGGCGTTGCCCAGGTTCAGCAGCCGTCCTTCGGACAGGATGATCACCGAGTGGCCGTCGCCGAACACCCACTCGTCCACCTGCGGCTTGATGTTCATCCGGCGGATGCCGGGCACCTGAGCCAGGCCGGCCATGTCGATCTCGTTGTCGAAGTGGCCGATGTTACCCACGATCGCCTGGTGCTTCATGTGGCCCATGTGTTCGGCCGTGATGACGTCCCGGTTGCCGGTGGCGCTGATGAAGATGTCGCCGCGGGTCACCACGTCCTCCAGCGTGGTCACCTGGTAGCCGTCCATGGCCGCCTGCAGCGCGCAGATCGGGTCGATCTCGGTGATGATGACCCGGGCGCCCTGGCCGCGCAGCGACTCCGCGCAGCCCTTCCCGACGTCGCCGTAGCCGCAGACCACGGCCACCTTGCCGCCGATGAGCACGTCGGTGGCCCGCTTCAGGCCGTCGATCAGCGAGTGCCGGCAGCCATACTTGTTGTCGAACTTCGACTTGGTGACCGAGTCGTTGACGTTGATCGCCGGGAACCGCAGCGTGCCGGCCTCGGCCCGGTCATACAGGCGGTGCACCCCGGTGGTGGTCTCCTCGGTGACGCCGCGGATACCGGCGGCGATGGCCGTCCACTTGCCCGGCCGCCCGGTCAGCGAGCGGCGGAGCAGATCCATGATCACGCGCAGCTCTTCCGGGTCTTCGTCGAGGACCGGCGGCACCGCGCCCGCCTTCTCGTACTCGACTCCCTGGTGGACGAGCAGGGTGGCGTCGCCGCCGTCGTCGAGGATCAGGTTCGGCCCGCCGTCGGTGTCTGGCCAGGTGAGCGCCTGCTCGGTGGCCCACCAGTACTCTTCGAGCGTCTCGCCCTTCCAGGCGAAGACCGGAACGCCTCGTGGGTCATCGGGCGTGCCGTCCGGGCCGAGCGCCACCGCGGCCGCCGCGTGGTCCTGGGTGGAGAAGATGTTGCAGCTCGCCCACCGGACCTGGGCGCCCAGCGCGACCAGGGTCTCGATCAGCACCGCCGTCTGTACGGTCATGTGCAGCGAGCCGGTGATCCGCGCCCCGTGCAGCGGCCGGGACGGCGCGTACTCCTGGCGCACCGCCATCAGCCCGGGCATCTCGTGCTCGGCGAGCTGGATCTCCTTTCGCCCGAACGCTGCGAGCGAGAGGTCAGCGACCTTGAACGGGACTGGATCGGCGGGCATGTCGGCGGGCATGAGGCCTCCTCTGCTGATGTGTCCATCCGACCGTAGGGCATCAGCGGCGCCCGCCGCACGCCCGGAGCGCCGTTCTTAACAAAAGAATGTTAAGATTTGCCACATGCGCATCACCGAGGCCGCGCGGCGACTGGGCACCTCACCGCGAATGCTCAGGTACCGCGATTCGCTGGGGCTGCTGCCGCCGGTGCGGGAGGGTCATGGCGGGCACCGCCAGTTCGGTCCCGAGGAGCTGGAGGCCGTGACGGCAGCACTGCGACTGGAGCAGCGTTATGACGTCAGCCCGGTGGCGCTGGCGTTCGGGCTCCGGGTGCTGGCCGAGCCGGCGGTCCGCGCCGCAGTGGCCGACCTGGGACGGCGGACGGGCCGGCTTCCCGCGGCCCCCGGCCGGGCGCTCGACTTCGAGAAGGAGCGCGCCCTCCGGCTGCTGTCGGGCCAGCCCACGGGCCGGGGCCGCTAGGCCGTGTCTCGTAGATCTTGGTGCCAGTGCTGGCCAGCGCGCCTCCGGCGCGACGGGCGGTGTCCAGGCGGCGTCCGGCCAGGCGGAGGAGGAGCCAATAGCGGAGCTATTGGCGACGACCCCGGGGCCCCCGGGCGATGACGCGCCAGCGTTTTCGCCGGGGTGGGGCGTCCCTGTGCTGGCTTCAACTGGGGCCGGTCGTCGTCTGGGCGCCGATCCGCGCCACTGAAGATCTGCGGGACACGGCCAAAGGCCACACCCGGCATCGCCCCGCGCCGGCGCCCGTGGTCACTCCATCCGCTCGGGTCGCCGGGCCGCGCGGATAGCCGGATCGGTGGTATCGGCCAGGCTGGGCCGGAACAGGTCCGGTTCCAGGTAGATGAGATCGGCTATGGGCACGGCGCTGCGCACCCGTCGTTCGACCGTGTTTATGTCGTCCGCGAGCTGGGCCGCGCTCTGGTCGCCGCGGACGGCGATCTTCGCGGCCACAAGTAGTGAGTCCGGCCCCAGGTGCACGGTGCGCAAATGGATCACGCACTCGACCTCGGGTCCGCCCTCCAGCGCGCCCACGATCGCGTGCTCGGTCTCCGTGTCTGCCGCTTCTCCGATCAGCAGGCTCTTCATCTCGATGGCCAGGACCACCGCGACGCAGGCCAGCAGCACTCCGATCGCCAGCGACCCCGCGCCGTCCCAGGCGCCGTTCCCGGTCACGACGGCCAAGGAGACTCCGGCCAGGGCGAACACCAGCCCAGTGAGCGCCGCGGTGTCCTCCAGCAGCACGACAGGCAGTTCGGGCGCCTTGGACCGGCGGATGAAGGCGCCCCAGCTCTGCCCGTTGCGCACGGCGTTGGACCGGGCTACCGCAGTGCGCAGCGAGAAGCCCTCCAGGATGATGGCGACGCCCAGCACCACGAACGCGATGAGCGGCGACCGTACGGGCTCCGGATGCATGATCTTGTGGGCCCCGTCGTAAAGAGAGAACAGGCCACCCCCGGTGAACAGCATCACCGCGACGATGAACCCGTACAGGTACCGCTCGCGGCCGAATCCGAACGGGTGCTCCGTCGTGACGCGGCGGCGGGACTGGCGCCGCCCCACCAGCAGCAGCACCTCGTTGCCGCTGTCCGCCACCGAGTGCACGGTCTCGGCCAGCATCGAGGCCGACCCGGTGATCAGGAACGCGACCAGCTTGGTGACCGCGATGCCCAGGTTGGCGCCGAACGCGGCCAGGACCGCCACGGCGCTGCCCTTCTCGGTCTCGCTCGTCGCATCCGGCTGGCCCGTGTCTGCCTGGCCCGTGTCTGCCTGGCCCGAACCTGCCCGGCCCGTGTCTGCCTGGCCCGTATCTGCCTGGCCCGTGTCTGCCTGGCCCGTGTCTGCCCGGCCCGTGTCTGCCTGGCCCGTATCTGTTTGGCCAATGTCTGCCTGGCCCGTGTCTGCCTGGCCCGTATCTGTTTGGCCAATGTCTGTTTGGCCAATGTCTGCCTGGCCCGTGTCCGGCCCGCCCGTGTCCGGCCCGGCAGGGTCTGTCCGGGCATCGTCTGTCTGGGCGGGGGCGGGCCCGGTCCTTGCTTCGTCGCTGATGCGAGCCTCCCGGTAGCCGCCTGGGGTATGTCCCGTGGGTCACACCCTAAGCAATGCTGGCCTTCAGCTCCTGGATGGCAGTGATGGGCGACGGGTCGTACCCGAGCGCGATGCCCAGGTAGACGGTCGCGTAGTCGATGAGCTGCACCAGGCTCGCCAGCCGCTGCAGGGGATGCTTCCCGTCGGCGGCAAGCTCGGTCACGCCGATGCCGCGCTCGGCCGCGAGCCGGACCGAGGCCTCCCGCCGCTTGGTCACCTGCGGGTGCTCACCGGCGTCTGACAGCATGACGAGGCGGAGCGGCACCCCCCGGCGGTCGCCGTTCTCCACCTGCCCGGGATCGGGCGCGAAGGGCCCGTCGAACGCCACCACCTGGTTGTGGTTCGCCTCGGGCAGCACGCCTGCTATCGCGGCGTACTTGGCGTTCTCGTTGAGCTGGCAGGCGAACCGGTAGGCGGCCACGCCGGCCAGCGGCGTGCTCCCCCAGATCATCGGCAGCGTGCCGGCGAGTTCGAGCGCCAGTCCCTTCGCCGGGTTGACGAAGGAGTCGCTGTCGGGCCGGCACCGCTGGGACATGCCCTCAAGCACCTGCGCCGCCGCCTCGTGCGCCTCCGGCCCGGCCTCGCACAGGCCCAGCCGGGCGGCCACGCCGATCAACGGGATGGACAGCCCCCACAGGGTCGAGCGCGGCATCCCGGCCGAGCGGACCGGGACGAACGGGGCGTGCGCCTGCTCCGCCAGCCCGGCCAGCGGCGACCCGGTGCCGCCGACGCCGATCAGCCGGCAGCCCCGGCGCACGGCGTCCCCGGCCGCCGACAGCGTCTCCTCGGTGGAGCCCGAGCACGACACCGCGATGACCAGGTCTGAGGCGCTCACCCAGCCGGGCAGCCGGTAGCCGTGCACCGGCAGGATCTGTACCGGACTGCCGGGGCCGCAGACCGCGGAGAGCACGTCGCCGGCGATGCCGGAGCCACCCATGCCCGAGACCACGATGGCGCGCGGCCGGCCCGCCGACAGCACCGCGCTGAGGTCAGTCTCCTGCGTCGCCTGGAGTGCCGAGCGCACCTGCGCCGCCGACGAGGCGACCTGCCTGAGCATGTTGCCCGGATCAGCGGCCTCGATCTGCTCCGGGTCGTCGAGGCGCCACTCGGTCAGCGCCGCCATCAGCCCGCCTGACCGCTCGTGCCCGGTGATGCGCCGGCGTCGCGGGCCTCGCCGGGGCGTCTGGCTTCGTCCACCAGCAGCACCGGGATGTCGTCGCGGACCGGGTAGATCAGCCCGCAATCCGGCCCGGTGCAGACGAGTTCGCTGGCCGCCTCGTCGGCGCGCAGCGGCGCGTGACACTGCGGGCAGGCCAGGATCTTCATCAGCCAGTCCTCGATCTTCATGAGCTCTCCCCGGCTCTGACGATGCTCAGCACCTCGTCGCGCAGCCCGGCCATCTCTTCCTCGCCGCCGGCTTCGACGTTGAGCCGCAGCAACGGCTCGGTGTTGGACGGCCGCAGGTTGAACCACCAGTCCGGGCCGTCAACCGTCAGGCCATCCAGCTCGTCCACGGAGACACCGGGCCAGCCGGCGAACTCGCCCTTGACCCGCGCGGTCACCCCGGCCTGGTCGGTCACCTCACTGTTGATCTCCCCGGATGCCACGTACCTGGTGTAACGGTCGAGCAGCCGGGACAGCGGCTCCGGCTGCCCGCCCAGCGCCGCGAGCACGTGCAGCGCGGCCAGCATCCCGGAGTCGGCGAACCAGAAGTCGCGGAAGTAGAAGTGGCCGGAGTGCTCGCCGCCGAACACCGCGCCCGCGCGGGCCATCTCCGCCTTGATGAACGAGTGGCCCACCCGGGTGCGGACCGGGATGCCGCCGTGCTCACGGATGATCTCGGGCACGGCCCGCGAGGTGATCAGGTTGTGGATGATGGCGGAGCCGGGGTCCCTGGCCAGCTCACGCGTAGCGATCAGCGCGGTCAGTGCTGAGGGCGAGACGATTCCGCCGCGCTCGTCCACCACGAAGCAGCGGTCGGCGTCGCCGTCGAAGGCCAGCCCGACGTCGGCCCCCTGCTCGATGACCAGGTGCCGCAGGTCGGCGAGGTTGGCCGGGTCGATCGGGTTGGCCTCGTGGTTGGGAAAGGTGCCGTCCAGCTCGAAGTACAGCGGCAGCGTCTCGATCGGCAGCCCCTCGAAGACTTTGGGCACGGTGTACCCGGCCATGCCGTTGCCCGCGTCCACGGCCGCCCGCAGGGGCCTGATCCCGGACAGGTCGACCAGCTTCTTCAGGTAACTGGCGTAGCCGGACAGCAGATCCCGGGAGGTGAGCGTACCGGGTGTGCCGGAGGCGGCCGGACCGCCGCCGGCCAGCGATCGCTCCACCGCGGCCCGCAGCTCGGTCAGCCCGGTGTCCTGGCCGACCGGCTTGGCTCCTTCGCGGCACAGCTTGATGCCGTTGTACTTGGGCGGGTTGTGGCTCGCGGTGATCATCGCGCCGGGCAGGCCCAGGCTGCCGCTGGCGTAGTACAACATGTCGGTGGAGCCGAGGCCGCCGGCCACCACGTCGGCGCCCTGGCTGGTCACGCCGCGCGCGAACGCCTCGGCCAGCGGGCCGGAGGATGTCCGCATGTCGTGCACGGTCACGACGGCCGCTGCCCCGGTCTGCCGGGCGAACGCGGCGCCTATGGACTCCGCGACGGCCTCGTCAAGCTCGTCGGGCACGATGCCGCGAATGTCGTATGCCTTGAATATCTTCGCCAGATCACTCACTGAGTCACTCACTGGGCAGGCCTCCCTGAGGCTTGTGCACGATTGCGCCCCACCACGGCATGCATGCCGCGGCGTCAGCGGCCGCGATGCACGGAAACCGAGCCTACCGCCCTGGCTTTACTCGGATGGGCTGGTCTCCTCCGGGTCCGAGCGCAACATCCGCAAGTGCCCCCGCCGCCCCACCTCGGTGCCCCGTCCGACGGGCTCGCCGTCGCCCGCGGGCATCGCCTCCCGTACCGCGTTGGCCAGCGCCTCCAGGTCGTCGATCTGCCCGGCAGCCGGGTCACCCGGCAGCCGGACCACGTCCCAGCCCCGGGGGGCGGTCAGCCGGTCAGCGTGGGCGTCGCACAGGTCATAGCAGTGCGGCTCGGTGTAGGCGGCCAGCGGTCCGAGCACGGCGGTGGACTCGCGGTAGACGTAGGTGAGCGTGTAGAGCGCGGGCCGCTTACAGCCGGTCCGGGAGCAGCGGCGAGAACTCACCAGCGCACCTCGCTCACCATCTCGTCGGGGTCTGCGGACGCGCCTCCCGGCACGGCAGGCCGACGTCGCTCACAACGGCAGACGGTATCTACTCGGGAGCGGTAACGCCATCACCCGGGGCACTCTTCACGATCGTGTCTCCCGTTCCCGCCCGTAGCGTGCGTGTGACGGGCGGAACGGAGCTAGGCTCGGTGCCTGTGCAGGACCAGGATTCGCGCCCAGCGCCGGCGTCTTCGAGGGTCAGGCGCAGGGACCGGCACGGCCGCGGGCTCCGGGGCCCGCTGACCCCGCACGAGATACCCCTGCACCGCAGCCGCGCCCAGCAGTTCGGTGACCTGGTGCTGGAGGCCATCGCGCGGCTGGAGCCGCGCTGGGAGGCCGAGCTGTCGCGGGTTGAGTTCGCGGTGCAGGAGGTTCCCGACCGCGATCCGCCCGACGACTCCGCCGAACCGGTGCCGCTGGCCCGGCTCGATCGTGACGCGGCCGGCCAGGGCGGGGAGGGGCAGGGGCCGCGCATCGTCCTGTACCGGCGCGCGCTCATGGCCCGCGCGGACGACGAGGAGGAGCTGGCCGAGCTCGTGCTTGACGTGGTAGTGGAAGAGTTCGCCCGCCTCCTGGGGGTCGATCCCGAGACCGTCGATCCCGGCTACGACGCCTGAGGCGCCGTCACGCCCAGCTCCCGGCACGTTCAGGGCGTGACGGCCAGCAGCGACTCGCGGACCGCGGGCAGCGGGATCTGGGTCGGCGCGCTGACCACCGGGATGATGCTAAGCACCGTGCCGTGCGTCGCCGTGAGCACCCGTCCGGCGTACACCGGGCCAGACCCGCTCAGCGGGGTGATCACCAGGGCGAAGCCGGCTCGCGCGGGCCGGGCGATCTTGATGGAGACGGAGTGCTTCGCCGGGATGGCGACCGTCTGGACGGCGCCGCTACCGCCGGCCGGGCCACTACCGGTCAGCCCGGTCGCGCCCGCGGCGACCCGCACCCGGGCGGCCCGGCCGGGGGCGGTCAGCACCAGGGTGGTGACTTCGCCCGCCCCGCCGCCGCCGGCGACCACGCCCTGTTCCTGCAGGGCCGGGACGGGGGCGGTGAAGGCGCCGGGCGCTCCCGGCGGCCCACCGGGCACCGCGAACGACGCCGTGACCGGGACGGTGGAGGTCAGCACGGCCGCTCCGGCCACTCCGCCCAGCGAAGGCAGCTCGATCCGGTCCGCCGAGCCCGCCGGGATGGCGATCCCCGCTCCCCCCGTCGGCTGGTAGGACCCGCCGGGGGTAACGACAGCGATCTTGACTTGCACGTCGCTCCCGGACGCCGCGGCGATGTACAAGTCGCGGCCGCCAGGCACACCGGGCAGGCCCGGGATGACCAGTCGCTTGGCCGGTGCCTGGGAGGCCGGGAGCCATCCCCCCGCCAGGCCCGGCCGCCTGCTCTCCCAGAGCGCGGCGACGACCCGGCCGACGCTGGTGCGGACGTGCACCCCGATCGACCGGGAGCCGTGCACCAGCCCGGCCAGTGACTGGACCAGGACGCTGTGCGGCGGGACCGTGATCCCGGTGTCGACGCTGCCCTGGAGCGGGCCGGCGTCGGTGGAGATGTCGGCGGCCACGCTGCTCGGCTCATCGTCGGTGTTCATCAGGTACAGCTGGATGGAGCCGGCCGACTGCTGGCCGGGCCCGGTGAACCAGAAGTCGGTACCAGGGCGTCCACAGGCCAGCGTGGCCATGCCGCCGGAGGTCTGCTCCACTTCGAGACCCTGCGCCATCGACCCGCTGGCCTGGATCATCACGCCAGCTGGTGCGGCGGCGGGGGGCGGTGAGCCTTTCTTCCCGTGGGGCCGGCTCATGGCGGGGACGGAGCGCAAGCTCAGCTCACCCGGCTGGGAGAGCGTGTACAGCGGGCTCGGCGCACTGGCGCTCGAACCACTGCTGCTCGAACCACTGCTGCTCGAACCACTGCTGCTCGTCGCCGGCAGCTGGGTGACGACGGCCTGGCCCTGCCCATGGGCCGCCGCCGCCGCGATCAGCGCCAGCCCGTGATCGCCGGTGGAGCTAGGGGTCGCGCAGGCCCGCAGGCCGGTGGTGACCACAGCCGGCCGGGCCGGCGCGGGCGCCCGGCCGACGGAGAGCGTGACCGGCCGGGTGAGCGCGGCCACTGCGGCCAGCGCGGCCAGCGCCAGCATCACCAGGCCTGACACGACGACCCTGTTGAGTCCCGACGGCCTCACCAGTCACCCTCCCGGCCCCGGGTGACCTGGTCGCCCGGGGAGAGCCGCGGCCGCGGCACCCAGCCGCTCTTGGCCGGGTCGTCGTCATCATCCGCCGGGTACTGGTACCCGCCGGATTCGTCCCGCCCGGGGAGCTGGTACTCCGCGCCCGGGTCCTGGTACTGACCGCCGCTGCCCTCCGGGTACCCGGAGGGCCCGTCCGCGTAGTCGTAAGCGGTGCCGTCCGGCTCCCCGTACTCATGGCCGTACTCATGGCCGTACTCAGGGCCGTGCTCGTGGCCGTACTCGTCACCCGGACCCGCGTGGCGGGGATACTCCCGGCCGGCCTCCACCGGGTAGTCGTAGTCCCCCGCGGGCTCGTCCGGATACCCGTAGTCGCCGGCGGGGGGCGCCTGGCGCGAGTAGTCATCGCCGGAATCTCCCGGGTCCGGGTCATCTTGGGCCGGGTACTCGTAGGGGTCATCGACGCTGGCGCGCCAGTGCCGGTGTCCGGTCCCGGCCTCCCGCTCCTGCGCGCGGCCACGCGCGGCCCGATGGCCGCGCCCACGCGGCGACGGCTCGGACCGCGAACCCCCGCGGCTCAGAGCGCGGGCCCGCCCGCCCCCGGCCCGGCGCGAGCCAGCCTCCTCCGGCTGGCCGGCCATGACCCGGCGCCGGGTGCCCCGCCCCCGGCCCGTGCGCGGCTCGCGGTGCTGCTCCCGACGCTGCTCACGATCTTGCTCACGATCTTGCTCACGATCTTGCTCGCGGGCCTGCTCGCGGGCGCGGGCGGCGCGCCCCGCCGCGCCCCTGGCCGCGTGGCCCGCGTCCGCGCCCGATTCCCTGGCGCCGGGCAGGGCCAGCGCTCCAACCACCATCACGGCGGCGAACTCCAGGGCCACCGCGATCAACCGGCCGGTCTCGTCCCTGGTGATGCTCAGCGTGCCGCCGCCGGGCGGCAGCGTGAACCCTTGCGCCCAGCCGTTGACCGGGCCGCTCAGCGGGGTCAGCGGCCGGCCGTTGAGGGTGGCGTGCCAGCTGCCGCTGGCGGGCTCGGCCAGCGCCACCGTCCCGCCGGCCGCGGGTGCGGACGCGTTCGTCATATCCACTGGACCCGAAGGCAGGGCCACCTGGGCACCGCCGGGTCCGGTGACCAGGACCCGCCCCACCGCGCCAGAGACCCGCCAGAGCTGGAAGGCGGAGGTCTGGCTGACCGGCTGCAGGCCGGACACCCCGTCGAGCAGCCGCGCCAGCCCCTGGTCGACCGGGGCGGGCAGCAGCACGTAGCCGATCGCGAACCGGGCCAGGGCCTCCCTCTCGTTGCCGATGTCGCTCCCGCCCGGCGTGGCCAGGCCAGCCACGACCCGGGCCAGGGCTCGCGCCGCCGGGACGGGCTCGGCCAGCTCAGCCGCCCCGAGCGGGGGCTGGTCGCCGCGCAGCAGGGCGTAGGACACGGTGCCGTGCGCGGAGCGCAGCACCAGCGTGCGCAGGCGCAGTCCGTTCGCCGACGACACCGTCACGAACTCAGGCAGTATCGGCCCGGCCACCGGGGCGACCGGCCCGCTGACGCCGTTGATCAGCCAGTATCCCGCGGCGAGCACAGGCGTCGAGCAGGCGACGACGGCCGCCGCGACCGCGGCGATGCGCTTCGGCCCGCCCGCCGCGAACAGGTCATACAGTCTCTCGCCCGCCGCCGCGCCGGCCAGCAGCAGGCCGACGGCGGCGATCAACAGCGCGACACCGGGCCACGCGGGGATGGCGGCGCTGCCGTCGGGCGGGCTGACCAGCACCCGGCTGACCACGATGGCCGTCAGCAGGCCGGCCAGCGCGACGCCCCACGCGGCGGCGACGGCCAGCCAGCGCCGGCCCAGCAGCAGGGCGGCCAGCGCGGCCAGGATGAGCCCGCCGGTAATCCAGGCCGGCGGCGCTCCCGGGCCGCCGGGGCGCAGCAGCAGGAGCGAGCTGGCCAGCATGTCCCGGCTGGCCAGGCCGGGGCGTTGCAGGCCCGCTTCGAGCAGCAGCAAGGAGGGGTGCTGTGCCATCTGGATGGTCCACGGCGCCAGCAGGATGGGCGGGACGAGCGCGACGATGACCAGGTTGAGCGCGAGGGTGCGGCGGACCCGGCCGATGGCGATACCGGCGAAGGCCGCGACGATCACGGCCAGGACCCACACCAGCGGCACGAACGCGGCCGCCACCGCGGCCAGCAGACCGGTGGCCCACGCCGCCCGCCGGGCCCGCCGGGGCGTCCCGGTCAGCATCCGCCACGCCGAACCCGCGATGAGCGGCAGGAGCACGAAGACGACCGCCGTACCGAGCCGCCCGGCCGCCACCGTGCCGGCCGCCACGGGCAGCAGGGCGTAGGTCGCGGCCAGCCACACCCGGACCGTAGCCCGGCCGCTGACTCGCCGGGCCGCGAAGTAGGCGGTGAGCCCGGCGAGCGGGACGCAGCCGATCAGGATCACAGAGACCGCGAGCCAGGGCTTCCCGCCCAGGATCGTGGACAGGATGGCCAGCACGGCGACATAGGGCGGCGCGCTGGCGGCCGACCCGACGCCGACGGCGTGGAAACCCGACAGGTACTCACTCCACAGGTCGCCCGCGCCGCCCCATGCGGGCAGCAGTGCCCCGCCGCCGAGCGGCCCGCCGCCGAGCAGGGAGCGCTCCGCGACCAGGGCGACCAGGGTGAGGCCGGTCAGCAGCAGGACACCGGGATTGGTGATGACCCGCTGCGCGAGCCCGGAGTCGATCAGTAGCGAGTCATCGTCCGACGGGTCATCGGAGGCGTGGTGCGTCCCGGCGGCCTCGGACGGCGACGTCCGCGACAGCGTGCCCACCGCGAACTCGGCCAGCTTGCGCAGCGACCGGCCGCGCGGCACCTGCGAGCGAAGCGCGCCGTAGGCACGGCGGCTGCCGGCCCGGCGCCGCCGCCGGGCGGACAGCAGCAGCCAGGGATGACCGAGGATGAAGCCGAACGCGGCCGCCTCGTCCCGCGCCGCTCCGGCCCGCTTGGCCAGCAGGAAGAAGAGGATCCTCGCGACGGACAGGCCCGCGTTGCCCAGCAGTGAGGCGATCATCGCGGGCAGCGGGAGGTTGGTGCACAGCACCAGCAGGGCGTTGCGCCGGTCCAGCCTGCGCGGGTGCGCGGTGGCCGATACCTGCCTGCGGCCCCTGGTCGTGGCCTCCAGGTGGTACACCACGGCGTCGGTGATGAGCCGCACCCGGTAGCCGGCCGCGTGCACCCGCCAGCAGAAGTCGACGTCTTCGCGGAACAGGATGAACCTGGTGTCGAACCCGCCGGCTTCCTCCCAGACGTCCCGGCGGATCAGCATGCCCGCTGTGCTCACGGCGAGCACGTCGCGGTCCCCGTCGTGCTGGCCCTGGTCGATCTCCCGCGGTTCGGTGCCAGTGATCCGGCGGCCGGCCGTGTCGATGGTCAGGCCGACCTCCAGGATCACCTGCTGGTCGGTCCAGTCCAGGACCTTGGGGCCGAGGACGACCGCGCTGGGAGTCTCCACCGCACCGCGCAGCAGTTGCTCCAGCGCGTCGGGAGCCGGCACGCAGTCGTCGTGCAGCAGCCAGATCCACTCCACCCGCCCGCCCGCCGGGGTGTTCGCGGCGGGATGCCGCAGCGCGCGCGCCACGGCGCTGCCGTACCCGGTCTGCCGGTCCATCCCGAAGACCACGTCGTGGCCGAGCAGATCGGCGAGTTCGGCTCCGCTGCGGTCCCTGCTGCCGGTGTCCACGGCGACGGTGCGATGCACCTGATGGGTCTGCTCCAGCACCGCACCGGTTACATCAGGCAGCCACTGCGCGCCATCGTGCGCGACGATGACCGCCGTGACCACGTGCTCGGGATAGGTATCGTTCGGCAAGGGTCCAGTTCGCTGGTGAGAACTCCCGCACCGGCCGGATGTCGCTCAGGCCGGCCGCGGCTGGGGCCGGGCAGGTACGGCGTGAACAATACGCGAACTGAATGCCCGCCGTCCGCGACTTCGCAGCTTGCCCCCCAGCCCTGAACCTCCTGTAGCAGGGCTGGGACCGTCTGATCACATCTGATGCGGCCAGCTGGCTGCCCCGCGGCTGCCGGTCGCCCGGAACTGATCGCGATGGGTTGCCAAGACTCGCTCGACACCCTGGCCGCCCCAGCCAGCGAGCAAGCCGGGCCGCTGAGGATCCACGCGGTGGCGGCCTAAGCCGCCCCGGCTCGCTTCAGGCGGCGGCGTTCGCGCTCGGAGAGCCCTCCCCAGATCCCGAAGCGCTCGTCGTGCTGGAGCGCGTACTCCAGGCACTCGGCACGGACCTCACAACTGGCGCAGACCCGCTTCGCCTCGCGGGTCGAGCCGCCCTTCTCAGGGAAGAACGACTCTGGGTCCGTCTGCGCGCACAGGGCGCGATCCTGCCAGCCAAGCTCGGCGCCATCTTCCGCCATGAAACCGAAGATGCCGGGAACTGACAGGGCGATGGTTTCAGTCACGGCGCACCTCCCTCCTCCCGGAGCCCCCCATGTGGTTCACGCCTTCCCGTGGACGCGAAAACTACACTAGTGAAATTACAACCGCGTGTCTTGCTCTACGTCAAGCCGGATAGGTGATATGGGCGTACGCGTTTGCCTGAGATTCTGGCTGGGTTGCTCCGTGGAGCGGGGCAACTACCCGGCCGGCCGGCTGTCTGCCTTGCCCGAACGACGGCCGCCCGGGCACCTGCCCCGCTCTAGCCCAAGTGCCCTGCGTGGAGTTAAGAGCGCTCTTCTTCGTTCTCTTCTGCCCGGTCGCTGGCCCGAGCCGGCTGGCTGGAGGCGCCGCCGGTGTCCTGCTGGCCGTAGTCCGAGGTCCGGCCGGGCTGGTCGTACGCCTGCTGGCCGTAGTCCTGCTGCTGGCTGTAGTCCGGCTGGGCGTAGGACTCCTGGGCGTAGGGCTGCTGGGCGTAGGA
>DASZAD010000159.1:0-17391 GCA_035945415.1 Streptosporangiaceae bacterium | reverse complement strand
GGTGGTCATCGTGTCGGGATGGTCGCCCCCCTGCCGCCGCTCCCGGTCAGCCAGTGTGCGCCGGGCCAGCCGGATGGCGTCCGGGTACCTGCCCGCTTGGACGTAGGCCGCGGCCAGCGCGTCCTCGATCACCAGGGCGTCGAGTTCATCCGGCCCCGTTCCGCGTTTGGCCAGGCTCAGGACTTGTTCGAGGACGACGATGGCGTCCTCGGGCTGGTCGGCGGCGGCTAGGGCGCGGCCCAGGCTGACCTGGACCTCGATGATGCTGGGGTGATCCCGGCCGAGGGCGCGGGCGCGCCCAGCCAGGACCCACTGGTACCACGAGACCGCGTCCCCGGGCCGGCCCGCGGCGAGGTAGGCATCAGCCAGCCGCTGACCGGCCGCCAGCGTGTCCGGGTGGTCGACACCGAGATTCCGGTCGCAAGCCGAGACGAGCTCGGCCCAGTAGGTGACGGCGGGGCCGGTCAGGCGGGCGGTGTCCAGGCTCTGTCCCGCCCGTGGCAGCAGCGGATGACAGCCGCCCTGCCATAGTTCTGCACCCGCGATCTTGCGGAGGCTGGTCGTGCACGACCACAGGCAATCAACGACCCACGCGGCCGGCTCTTCCTCCGGCCACATCTCCAGCAGTGCGTTCGCGGCCACGCTCACCGCCCGCTCCAGCATCCGCTGCGGCATGGCTGCCCTGATGGCGGCCTGAATCACCGAGCTCATCCGGACCGGCTGCGGCCAGCCGCCGGGATCGACGGTGAGCAGGCCCGCCCGCTCCAGCGTCAGCACCTCATCCCAGGCACGCTTGGGGTCGGTCAGATCGGGAACGGCCTCCGCCAGGTACGAGCGCACGGCAGGTGTGGTGAACACCCCGCCGGGGGTGGCATTGCCGTCCAGGACCGAGGCCAGCGCGAGCAGGAGTTCGACTGGCTCGCCCTGAGACAGCCGTTCCGCGTGATCGACCGAGAGCGTCCAGGTGACCTCGGTCGCGGGCAAATCGCCGCTCGCGACCGGGGCGAACTGCTCCCGCCTGCGAGCGAACCGTTCCCGGTAGTCGCGGCAGGTCTGTGCCGAGCTCGCGATTACGGCGCTGGCCTGGGCGAGCGCCAGCGGCTCACAGCCCAGGTCGTCCACCAGGTCGATCCCCCCGAGACGCTGGTCCGGATCGGCGACGAGACGGCCCATCAGGTAGCTCAGCGCCTCCCGCGAGCTGAACACCCCGACCGGGAGGATCAGCGCCTGACGCCCGGGCGGCACAGCGGCGGGACTTGCGGTCGTGATCATGACCCGGCCCTGCGGCCCCTCCGGCCAGAACCCCTCCAGATCCGCCGCGTCGGATAGATCGTCGAACACCACAAGCCACGACCGGCTGGTGTCACCCAGCCAGCGCAGGAAGCGCGCGGCGATCGACTCCGCCTCGCCCTCGGCAGAGATCCCCATCGCGGCGACCGCCGCCTGGACGTAGCCGGACAGCACCACGGCCCGGCTGGTGGCGGTCACCCAGACCACCAGCTCGACCTCGCCCGACTGCCAGAGCGACTCGGCCACGGACACGGCAAGCTGCGTCTTGCCGCACGATCCACTCCAGCCCCGCCCGCCGCCGGGCGCCGATTGGCTGGGGGTCAGCACCACCACGGTCCCTGAAGCCAGCGCGTTCTTCAGGCCGGGCGCTGTCTCCGGCCTGGTGGTGAAACCGTCAGCGACCGGAGGCGACAGGCCAGAGCGAACCGGCCAGTTCACCCGTTCATCCGGCGAGCCCACCGGTCCCAAGGGTCGCTCCCAGCCCCCACTCATCCCCTGCCTCCCTCACGTGCGTTACGCCTGAGGTCCACCGGCGAACACCTCCGTGGCCCTGGCTTCGGGGGGCGGCTCGCTACCACTGCTCATCCAACTCACCGCGAACTTTCGTGCCGTTCCCACCGGAACAGGGCACAACGATACGGCCAATGAAGACCGCGTGATGGTGCATCAGTCGTGCGGGCTGTTGCGACTATCGATTTGCCCGGCGCGTAGCCGGTCGAGCAGCTTGGCGCAGGCGTGAACAGTCCGTACGTGCGGGACGTCCACGCCGAGCCGCTCCGCCAGCTCCACCACCGCCCCGGTCATGCAGTCAAGTTCGAGCCGCTTGCCCGCCTGCAGATCCTGGAGCATCGACGTCTTGTGGTCACCCACGGCCAGCCCGGCCTCCAGCCGCCGCTCCAGCGACACCGGGAAGCTGATGCCCAGCCGGGCGGCCACGCCGGCGCATTCGGAAAGGATCGCCCGGAGCAGGTCGCGCATCTCCGCCAGCGTGCCCAGCTCGCCCAGCGTCGCCCCGGTCAACGCGGTGATCGGGTTGAACGCCACGTTACCGGCGAGCTTGAGCCAGATCTGGTCGCGCAGCCTGGTTTCGACCGGCGCCCGCAACCCGCCCGCGGTGAACGCGGCCGAAATCTCGCCGCATCGGGGCGAGCGCGATCCGTCCGGTTCCCCCAGGGTGAACCGGGTGCCCTCGATGTGCCGGATGACTCCCGGCTCGATGATCTCGGTCGAGCAGTAGGTCACGCACCCGACGTTGTGCTCCGGAGCGATCGACGCGGCGATCACCCCGCCCGGATCCACGCTCTGCAGCCCACGGCCCGCGGCGGAGGGCGGCAGCGACTGGAAGTACCACCACGGGATCCCGTTCTGCGCCCAGATCGCGGTGGCGCCCGGTGCGAGCAGCTCGCCCAGCCGGGGAGCGATCCCGGGCAGGCTGTAGGCCTTGAGCGCGACGAGCACCACGTCGGCTCCGGCGACCGCCGCCAGGTCACCGGTCGCGCGCGGGCGAGCGGTGAAGTCGCCGCGCGGGGACAGCACCCGGACGCCGCGCTCGGCCATCGCCGCCAGATGCGCTCCCCGGGCGATCAGCGTGACGTCGGCGCCGCCGCGGGCCAGCGCGGCCCCGGCGTAGGCACCGATCGCGCCGGCACCAAGCACGGCGAACTTCATCAGCCGTCCTGTCCGGTGCTGGTCCCGGTTTCCTCGTCCACCTTCCGGATGGCCTCAGCCACCCCGCGGCGCTGGAGCTTGCCGGTTGACGTGCGCGGTATCTCGGGGAGGATGTCGATCCGCACCGGCACCTTGAACGCGGCCAGCCGCTCACGGCAGTGGCCGATCAGCTCGCTGGGCTCGGCGCCGGCACCGAGGCTGACCGCGGCGGCCACCAGCTCGCCGTATTTGTCGTCCTCGATGCCGAAGCAGGCCGCGTCGCGCACCGCAGGGTGGGACAGCAGCACCTCCTCGATCTCGGCCGGGGCGATGTTCTCCCCGCCGCGGAGGATCATCTCCTTGATGCGCCCGTGCAGCCACAGATAGCCGCCGCGCAGTGTGCCGAGGTCTCCGGTGCGGAACCACCCGTTGATAAAGGCCTCCGCCGTGGCCTCGGGGTTGTTCGCGTAGCCCGGCATCACGCCGGGGCCGCGGACGACCACCTCGCCCGGGCTGCCCTCGGGCAGGAAGGCGCCTCCGTCGCCGATGACGGCGATCTCGGCGCCGGCGGGCACGCCCACCGAGCCTGGCTTACGCTCGGCCGGGGGCAGCGGGTTGGACGACAGCTGATGGCTGGCCTCGGTCATTCCGTACGCTTCGAGCACCGGCGCCCGGTAGGCCCGTTCGGCTCGTTCCAGCAGGGCCGGCGACAGCGCCGAGCTGCACGACCGGGCGAACCGCAGCGTGGCGGGCGGGCCGGCCTCGTCGGCCCGGTCCAGGATCATCCGGTGCAGCGTCGGCCCAGCAGACAGCCAGGTGGCGCCGTGCTCGCGGGCCTGCGGCCAGAACCGGTGTGGGGTGAACCGGCGCGGGACGACGACCGCGCCACCGGTGCTCAGCGTCGCGAAGACCGAAGCCACCAGCCCGTGCACATGGAACAGCGGCATCACGCAGAACGAGATGTCCGCGGGCCCGAGCCGGTAGTGCGCGGCGACCGCCCGCGCGGTGGCCATGAGGTTGCGCTGGCGCAGCGGGACCTGCTTCGGCCTGCTGGTCGTCCCGCTGGTGTGCAAGAGCACGGCTACGTCATCCGGGGCGCCTTCCTCGACCGGCCGCCCGCCCCCGCTCGGCCCGGCGCCCGGCCCGGCGCCCGGCCCGTCCGCTCCGGCCAGCAGGACCGGCGGACCGTCCGCCGCGGTCTCGACCCCGAGCACCGGTACCTGCGCAGCCGTCGCGGCATCCGTCGCCTCGGCCGGCCGGCCAGCCGGGATCAGGAACAGCCGGGGGCCGATGTCGGCCAGGTAGAAGCCCAACTCGGCCCGCCGGTACGCCGGGTTGAGCGGGGCCGCCGCCGCGCCCAGCCTGGTGATGGCCAGCAGCAGGAGGACGAAACCGGGACCACCCGGCAGGGTGAGTGCCACCCGGTCCCCGCGCCGCACGCCCAGACTGGCCAGCCGGCCCGCGAGCCTCTCGGTCCAGTCCGCGACCTGCGCATACGTCAGGACCTGGCCGCCGTCCGGCACGATGAAGGCGGGCCCGGACGGCTCACCCGGGCCAAGCAGCGCGGCCAGTGGCTCACCGCCCGCCCCCGGGCGCTCGCTGGTCGAGGCCACGGCCGCTCCCTCCCTCCCTCGCGCGTTCGCTCGCTCGCTGTGCCCGCGACGCTCCCGAGGCCGCCGGGATCAGCCCAGCTTAGGGTGTGCTGTCTCGACCTTCCGTGCCCGGTAGGCGGCGACCGCGGCCCGGTTGCCGCAGCCCCGGTCGCAGTATCGCCGGGACCGGTTCTTCGACAGGTCCACCACGACACCGCCGCAGCCTTGATAGTCACAGACCCGCAGCCGGCTGAGCTCACCGGAGCGGACGACGTCGCTGATCGCCATCGCCGCCTCGACCACCATGCGGGTGGCCAGCGGCGCGTCGGGCGACGTGGCGTGCAGGTGGTAGTCCCACTCGTCGTGCCTGATGAGCTGAGGCACCGCGTTCGCCTCGCGCAGCAGCCTGTTGACCAGCTCGACCACCTCGTCACGGCCACAGGCCCAGAACTGCCGCAGCCGGGGCCGCAGCTCCCGCACGGCGTCCAGCTCGCTCTGGTCGTGGCGGAACTGTCCCGTCCAGCGCCATCTGCGGACGAAGTCATCCAGCGCGGCCACGTCCGGCAGCTGGTCCAGGTCACCGTCGGCGGTGTTCACCAGCGCCGCCGCGGCTTGCAGCGCGACCTCGGTGTCATGAGCGAAAATCATTTGACTCCTAACAGCCGCCTGCCCTAGCGTCATGAGCGTAACGTACTTTTACCGATGACACCCCATGTCGGCGGCAGGAGGGCAGATGCGCCACGACCAGCACCCGCGTGCCGGCCTCGGCCTGGCCCTCTTCTCCGCCGCATCCTTCAGCACCTCAGGCTCGCTGGCCACGTCGCTGATCAAGGCGGGCTGGTCCCCGGCGGCCGCCGTGACCACGCGCATCACCATCGCGGCGCTGGTGCTGGCGATACCCGCAGCGGTGTCGATGCGCGGGCGCTGGCGCGCCGTGCGCGGCCAGGCCGGTCTCGTCGCCGGTTACGGCCTGGTCGCGGTGGCCGCCTGCCAGGTCTGCTACTTCAACGCCGTGCGGGACCTGTCGGTCGGCGTGGCCCTGATGCTGGAGTACCTGGGCATCATCCTCGTCGTGGGCTGGATGTGGGCCCGGCACGGCCAGCGGCCGCGCCGCCTGACCCTGGGCGGCTCCGCCGCCGCGCTGATCGGCCTGGCCCTGGTCCTGGGGATTTTCGGGCACGTCCGCCTGGACCTGGCCGGGGTGCTGTGGGGGCTGGCCGCCGCGACCGGGCTGGCCGTGTACTTCGTCCTGGGGGCGCGCGGTCAGGATGACCTGCCGCCGCTGGCCCTGGCCAGCGCAGGCATGGGCACCGGCGCGGTCGCGCTGCTCGTCGTGGGCGGCCTGGGCGCGCTGCCCATGCACGCCACCTTCGGTACGGTCGCGTTCGCGGGGCACCGGGTGAGCTGGCTGGTCCCGGTCGCCGGCCTGGCTCTGGTCGCCGCCGCGATCGCCTACGTCGCGGGCATCGCCGCCGCCCGGATGCTGGGGGCCAGGCTGGCTTCGTTCGCCGGGCTGACCGAGGTGGTCTTCGCCGTGCTGATCGCCTGGCTGCTGCTCGGCCAGCTTCCCACCGCCGTCCAGCTCGGCGGCGGCGCGCTGATCGTCTCGGGCATTGCCCTGGTCCGCCTCGACGAGATGCGCACCAGGGCCATCCCGCCGGCCCCACCGGAGGAGGCCGAGCCCGACCTGGTCTCCAGCGCCGGCATCCGCACCAGGATGTGACACAGCGGCGTCGTGGCCGGGATTACCCGGTCCGGAGGGCGCCGATGGTGCGGCGCAGGAGGTAGGCCCATTCGTCCCGGACCCGGGGCTTGTCCGCCTCCGCCGTCTCGGCCAGTGTCAGCCCCGCGCCGCCGAGCATCCAGAACGAGAACCGCACCAGGCTGTCTGTGGCCCGGTCCTCCAGGTAGCCGGCCCTGATCAGCGACCGGGTGAACTGCTCGACGAGCCCGTAGGCATACTTCTCCTCCCACTCCCGCCAGCGGTTCCAGCCGAGCACTCGCGGCCCCTCCACCCAGACCAGCCGCCCGTAGACCGGATCGCAGGACTGGTCGAGGAAGGCGTCCAGCGCGAGCATCGCCGCCTCCCACGGGTCCCCGGCGGTCGCGGCGGCCATGATCGCGGCCACCGCTCGTTCCTCCTGCGCGCCGAGCACCGCTTCGAACAGCGCCTGCTTGCTGGCGAAATGGTGATACACGGCGCCGCGCGTCACCCGGCTGGCCGACGCGACATCCTCCAGAGACGTGTCCGCGTAGCCATGCGCCGCGAACAGCCTGGTGGCCTCCGCCAGCAACGCCGCCCTGGTGGTCTCGGAGTACATCTCCCGGCGGCTCTTGACCGGCTGCATACGACGAGTGTAGTAACATACTTGGAGTATGTGACAAACAGAGAGTATGACAGAGTATGGCAGCCCAGGCGAAGGGGCCCGCGATGGCCGTACCCGAGATCTCAGAGCCGCTGTTCAACCCGTTTGCGCCGGGCTTCACCGACGATCCGTACCCGCAGTACGCGGCCATCCGCGCCGCTGCCCCGGTGCACGAGCACCCGCTGGGATTCTGGGTGCTGGCCGGCTACGCCGATGTGTCCTGGCTGCTGCGCTCGGGGCTGTCCGTGGACGAGGCCAACATGGCCGATGGCTCGTTCCGCGAGCTGCGCCGGGAGATATACGGGCCTGACTACGGGCCGCCCAGCGACGGGCTGTCCATGCTGGACCGGGACCCGCCGGACCACACCCGGCTGCGCAAGCTCGTCTCCAAGGCGTTCACCCCGCGAGCCATCGCGGCACGCCAGGCGCGTATCACCGAGCTGGTGGACAACATGCTCGACGAGATCGCCCGGCGGCGCCGGGTGGACCTGGTCGAGGCGCTCGCGTTCCCGCTGCCGTTCACCGTTATCGCCGAGATGCTCGGGACCCCGCCCGCCGACCACGAACGGATCAGAGAGCTGTCCGGCACGCTGGTGCGGTCGCTGGAACCGGTCGCCGACCCCGAGCTGGCGGCCGCGATCGTAGCCGCGAACATCGAGCTGAACGGCATCATCACCGAGATGATCGCGTGGAAGCGTGCGCACCCGGCCGACGACCTGCTCACCGCCTTGATCAACACCGAAGACGACGGTGACATGCTGGGCAACGACGAGCTGGTCGCCCAGACCCTGCTGTTGTATCTGGCCGGGCACGAGACCACGGTCAACCTCATCGCCGGCGGGACGCTCGCGCTGCTGCGCCATCCCGGCCAGCTGGAACGGCTGGCCCGCGAGCCTGGCCTGGTGAGCAACGCGGTGGAAGAGCTGATTCGCTACGACAGCCCGGTGCAGGCCAGCAGGCGGATCACGCTGGAACCGGTCACGCTGCGGGACGTCAGGATTCCGGCGGGCGCGTTCGTCCTGGCCAGCCTGGCCTCGGCCAACCGCGACGAGGAGTTCTGGGGCCCGGACGCGGCCGGGCTGCGGCTGGAGCGGCCGAACGCGCGCCAGCACGTCTCCTTCGGCGGCGGGCCGCATCACTGCCTGGGCGCCTCACTGGCCCGGCTGGAGGCCGGCATCGCCTTCGAGCGGATCGCCGCGCGCTTCCCCGGCCTGGCCCTCGATGGCGACGTGATCTGGAACGGGCGGATCAATCTTCGTGGGCCAGCGCGTCTACCGGTATCGGTGGGGTAGGGGACCCGCTCACCTGACGAGCGAGCAGGCCCTGTGCTATGAAGTCGGCCATGCACAGGACGACGAACGCCTCCCGCGCGCTCATCTGCGTGGAGCCGTGCACCATGGGGTTGCGGACCAGCGAGAAAGAAGCGCGGATGAATTGAGCCCAGTTACCGAGGTCGCTGCTCTTCTCCAGCTTCGGCGCCCCGCCGTTGCGCGGGTTCAGCCATTCGCTGACGAGCTCGCTTATCTTTCTGGTCCCGCCGGTGTCGCCCGCGGCCTCCCGGATGCGCTGCTCGATGGCAACGTAGGCCTGCATCGCCGCCGCCACGTAGTGGCCGTCCATGAACCCGCGCTCCGCTGCCCCGGCGACCAGAGGGTCAAGATCCCGGATCATGAGGGCCCAGAGGTTGGCGTGCCCCTGCGCGGTTTCCCGCATGTAGCTCAGCGCCTCTTCGACATGACCCTGAGCCTGATAAGAAGCGGCGAGACGCTGGTAGGCAATGGTCAGATTCCGCTGATCGGATAGCTCCTCGAAGGCTTTCGCCGCCTGGTGATACTGGGGAATGGCCGCCGCGTGGTCATTGACCGCGGCCTTGAGGGTGCCAAACTCCAGCCGGTAGAGCGCTTGTTCCCGCAGGTCCTGGACGCTCTGGCCGTACTCTTGCGCTTGCTCAAGGGATTCCTCGGCGCGTATCCACTCACCGCGCATGCGATAGGCCCGGCCGAGCTTCCGGTAGCACTTGGCGAGCCCCCGTTCATTGCCCATGCGCATGTCGATCCGGCGCGCGTGCTTGTACTCGATGATCGCCGCCGAAGACTGATCCTCGGCTATCAGGCAATCGCCCAGGGTCAGCCGGGTCCTGGCCATCCCGACATCGTCCTTCGCCTCCCGGTAGTTATCGAGCGCGTCGGCCGCGTACTTGCGTGCCTGCGGGAGATCCTGCCGGGTCAGGGCGACGCGGGCGAGCAACAGCAGGCTCCGCCCGTTGCCACGGCGCCAGCTCATCTGCAGGCCGAGCTGCAGGCTCTCTTTGATCGTTTCCTCGGCGTCGTCGAGACGGTCCTGGCGGAGATAGAGCTCGCCGATATCGTCACAGATCTCGTCCAGCTCCAGCAGAGCCGAACTACGGCGAAACTCTTCCCGGGCCCGCTCGTAGAGGGACTGGGCCTGATCGTACCGGCCGCGGGCGAAGGCGACCGATCCCAGCAGACGCTGGCACTTGGCTGACTGTACCGTGCTTTCCAGCGAGTCGAACGCCCGGGCCGCAGCCCGCAAGCTCTCTTCGGCGTCGTCATAGGCCCCCCGGGCCTGGGCGATCCGGCCGGCCTCCATCTCAAGCATGGCCCGCTCGACGGTGTCGTCGGTGTGCAGCAGCTCTCGTTTGGCCTCGGCCAGCAACTCGGTGGCGCGACGAGCATCGCCCTTACGCCGGTAGATCGAGGCCAGCGCGCGGGCTGTCCGGCCCAGGCCGAGCCGGTCGTCGTGACGGCTGTCGATGGCCTGGCCAGCGCGGAAATGCTCCAGAGCGCGGTCGAGCTGGCCTTCGCACTCATACCACTCGCCAAGCCGGAACCGCGCGTTCGACTCTCCCACCTCGTCCCCGACGTGACGGTAGATGTCGAGCGCCGATTGCAGGGACTTGCCTGCCTTCTCCCGGTCGCCGGCCCGGAGCAGCGCCTGCCCGCGCAAGAGCAAGGTACGGCCCTGGCTGGCCACGGCGCCTATCTGCTGATCGAGTCCGTAGCTCTCCTCCAGGGCATTCAGGGCCTCGTGGTATCGATCCTGCTCCAGCAGGACCTCGCCGAGGTCATCGAGAAGGTCATCAAGCTCTCTGAGGTCGCCGCGGTCGCGAAGAACGGGCATGGCCTCGCGCAACAAGGCTTCTGCCCGGGGCAGATCCCCTTTCTCCTGGAGCGCCCGGGCCAGGTGCCGCGCGGCGATCGCGGTCCTGCGGTCGTCGCCGTCGTCTTCGATGAGCTGCTTGGCTTGCCGGAACTTGTCCTCGGCGAGGGTGTAGTCACCCTGATCAAGCGCCAGGTTCCCTTCCTCCGTCAGCAGCTCGGCTCGTTCGACGTCGTTGTCCCGGCAAAGCGGCCGCGCCTCTTCGAGGTTGTCCTGGGCCCGCCGCAGATCCCCGCGCTTGCGGAACGTCCGGGCCAGCCGGATGTAGGCACGGCTCTGGCCGAGCAGGTCCTGCGCGGACAGGTCGAGGTTCAGGCCTTGCTGGTACCACCGCACGGCGTTGACATAGTCGTCGCTCTCCTCGTAAAGCTGCCCCAGCAACGACAGCGTGTCGGACAGCGTGGCGGTGTCGTCAACGGCCTCGACATCGTCCTTAACCTCCTCGATGAGCCGGCGGGCGCGATCGCGGTCACCCCGGCTCAGATAAGCCTGGGCCAGCAGGAGCCTGGTTTCTGCGGCCCCGTACTCGGTCGACTGTGCTTCATCGAGTTCCAGCGCCTGGCTGAGCGTCTCCTCAGCGGAGCGGTAATCGCCGCGTGCGAGCTGGATCGCGCCCAGAGCACCCAGGTAATCGGCAAGCGGCTCGCCGGCCAGGTCGTTGCGGTCCACCTGCTGGAGCAGCTCTTCCGCACGGCGGAGCTCACCCAGCGAACGCTCGAGCGCCGCGCTGGCGAGTATCGCCTGCAGCCGCTCCTCCTCGAAGTTCTCGAACAGGGCCAGCGCTTTGGCGTACTTGCGCCGCGCCCCACGGTGATCGCCCTGGTACTCGCACAGCTTGCCCTCTTCCAGCCGGATGAGTCCGCACACCCTGGGCTCCTCGTGCTCATCGACCAGCTCCTTGGCTTGGCCGATGCGCTCGTCCGCGTCGTCATAGCGATCGTCTTCTCGCAGGCTCCGGGTGAGCCTGGCCAGCAGGAGCGCGCGATCGGCTACGGCGAGCTCGCCGATGAGCTTCCGCTCGTACAGGTCGGCGGCTTGGTCCCACCGCCCTACCGCCTCAAGCTGCTGGGCTTCCTGCAGCACCTCCGTGACGCTCATGGTCCCCCCTGGGAGTGTTGGTCATGATTTGGATGTAAAACCTTCGCGGGGCAGCCCTCAGCGCTTCAGCTTTGTTTCCGGCGTCTCCGGCGGCTTCCGTAGAGGATGGCCAGTGCTATCACCGTGGCCAGGACGAGCACAAGGCCGGCGGCGGCAGCAGACCCGGCCGGCGACAGGCTCCTGATGCCCGGCAGCTCGGGCAGTTTGGTCGCGAACAGTGACTCGATCACCTGGAGCGGGAGCAGCACACATGTGATCACCATCAGCGCCGCGGCCATCCGGAACGACGCGCGCTCTTGTTCGGCGCTGGCCCGCGATCCGGCGTGCGCCCGCAGCGCACCCACCTCTTCGGTGACCTCGCGGTACCGGCCTTCGATCTGGTTCACCTCGCGCAACCGCGCGTAGTAGTCGTGGTGATGTGCCGTCTGGCTCACCTGGACGAAATAACACCGGCCGGTGAAATCCAGCAGCCGGCTGTCCAGCGCGGTGACTCCTTCCAGTTCGCCCCGGGCCCGGTTGCGCTCTCTCCCCCCCAGCACCCGCCCGGTGAGCCGGGCCACGGACTCAGAAAGCTGGTCCAGGGCGAAGCGCTGCAAGAGCGCCAGCAAGAGCAACGTGAAATACGTGGTGCGCAGGTGCAAGGGAAGCGTCTGGGCGGTGAATGAGCTCCGCTCAGCATCGAACGCCACGAACGCACTTCCCTGGATGGAGTTAACGAACTGCTGGCCTTGCTGATACGGGAGGCACCAGTGGTCTTCGCCGTCCTCTTTCGCGGGTGCCGCGTGACTGGCCGACCGGAACCGATGGAGCACGTTGTACAGCAGGCGCCGCTGATCCCCCCCGGGCACCCCGTCAACGAACAGCGCCGTATAGGTAAGCAGTTCACCGGGGGTGTACAGTTCCCTGATCCAGCTTTCCTTACGCCGGCCACTCCCATGGGGCGGCTCCTGGAAGGGATGCGACTCGTCGTCGAGCTCCGCGTCGGCGAGCACCGCACCCAGGAAGTTCTCCATCTTGAGACGGCCATCGGGATCAGCCCCAGCTCCGGCGATCGTCAGCGACACACCGCGGCCCCGGTAGAAACGGAGAAAATGGAGTGCGTCCAGCCAGTCCGGCAGGGCTGGTGACGTCGGTCTCACTTCCAGCGCGACAAAGCCTACGCCCAGGCGGAAGATCCCCACCTGTGCACTGATGACCTCGATCTCCACGAGACGGCTGGGGCTGGTCCCAGGGACGCGGAACGCGACGCATGATCCCGGAATAGAGAGCTGGCCGAGCCCGGTGTCGGTGAAGATATAACCGAAGGCCGCGGCCGGGTCGATGGCTGTCTTGTCATGCCGTCCGTTAGCCCCGGCCATGTATTGGCCATGCCGCCGGACGGCGTTGAAATGCATGCGAACGTGTGGCAGGAATCCCTGGGTCTCGCCACCCAGCAGCCGCCAGTGCCCGCTGGCCACCAATTTCCCGGCGCGCTGCTCAAAGCGGTGGTCCTGTCCCGTCTGTTCCGGGAACGCCACCGGCATGAGGAAACGCAGGAATGAGTGGTCCCGACGGACCAGGATGTTGTCCGATTCCCAGGCCGGAGCCGGCTGGTAGCCAACGTCGTCTGCGAGTTCCATTCCGCCCCCCCGGCGTGCGCCCCACCCGGCGCTAGACGTGCCGCTTCCGGCAATCTACACCGGCGCACGCTTCGCGGGCATGGCCAATTGTCATGCCGCCCGATCTGGCTGGTGTGCCGGTACCAGAGACGGGACTTTTGATCGCTCGGGTCGGGGGCAGTAGCCGGTGGATGGTCGAGTCAACCCCAGGAGCCGCACCATGACCGAGACGACCGAGAGGACCTTCAGCGGCCACGACCCCACCACCGTGGCCGCCGCCACGATCGCCCCGACGCCGACCCGATGCCAGGCCCGCACCCGGCTGTATCGCGACGGGACGCTGGAAATCGAAGGCCTTCCCGTGGCCGACATCAGCGACCACATCCAGGACGAGTCGTCGGTGATCTGGCTGGACCTGCGCGACCCGGACCGGGGCGATCTCGCGGTGCTGAGCGAAGAGTTCGGACTCCACCCGCTGGCCATCGAAGACGCGGTAGCCGAGCACGAGCGGGCCAAGCTGGACCGCTACCGCACCCATCTGTTCCTGACCGCCTACGCGGTTCGCCTGGAGCCGGCGACCGGCGAGCTGGCCACCAGCGAGCTGGCCGCCTTCATCACCGAGCGAGCGCTGATCACCGTGCGCAAGGATGACGGGCTTGATATCGGCGCGGTGGTCGACTACTGGGACGCCAGCCCCGACCTGGCTGCGTACGGAGTGGGCTACCTGCTGCACGGGTTGCTCGACAACGTCGTGGACGGCCACTTCGCCGCCGTCCGGACGCTGGACGACGCGATCGAGGACCTGGAGGACCGGCTTTTCTCCGATCGACCGCAGGATCGCGAGGTGCAGCGGCGCAGCTTCGAACTGCGGAAGAGCCTGGTCCTGCTGCGCCGCGTCGTGCTGCCGATGCGGGAGGTCGTCAACTCCTTGATGCGCCGCGACCTGCGGATCGTCGGCGACGCCTTGCAGCCGTACTACCAGGACGTCTACGACCACGTGCTGCGCGCCACCGAGTGGACCGAGAGCCTGCGAGACATGGTGACGACGATCCTGGAGACGAACCTGACCATCCAGGGCAACCGGATGAACGTCATCACCAAGAAGGTCACGAGCTGGGCCGCGATCGTGGCCGTGCCCACGTTCATCACCGGCTTCTACGGCATGAACGTGCCCTACCCGGAGTTCGCCCGCCCGCTGGGGGTGGCCGTCTCGGCCGGCCTCATGGCCGTCAGCGTTGTTGTCCTCTACGTCGTGTTCCGGCGCAAGGACTGGCTGTAACGCCGGCGCCGGTCGCGCATTGCCCGGCGGCCAGGCGGGTAGCGGTCAGGACATGGTCGCTGCCCACCGGGAAACAGAACGCAAGTACGAGGCCGGGTCGGCCGTGCTCACCCTGCCGTCGCTGGCCGGCCTGCCCCGGGTCGCGTCGGTGTCCGCCGCCGAGCAGGAGACCTTGGAGGCCGGCTACTACGACACCGACGACCTGCGCCTGATCCGCTCCGGCGTCACCCTGCGCCGGCGCCGCGGCGGGCACGACGAGGGCTGGCACCTGAAGCTACCGGCCGGCCGCGACTCCCGCTGGGAGCTGCGGCACCCGCTGGAACCAGCCGGCTCCCCAGCCGGCTCTGAGGTCCCCGGGGAGCTGGCGGACCTGGCCTGGGCCTACCGCCGGGGCCGGCCGCTGCGACCGGTGGCGCACCTCACCACCGTGCGAAGCCGCCGGATCCTGGCGGACGAGACGGGTTCATCGCTGGCCGAAGTGGTCACCGACGACGTCTCGGCGCAGACCCTCGGCCGGGTCACCGCGATCACCCGCTGGCAGGAGGTGGAGTTCGAGCTGACCGGCGGCGATGAAGACCTGCTGGAGGCGGCCGACCAGCGGCTGCGGGGCGCTGGCCTGCGGCCGGCCGGGTACTCGGCCAAGCTGGAGCGGGCGCTGGCCGGCCTGCTGCCGCCCGGCGCGAGCGCGGGCCCGTCTTCGGACGGCGAGACCCGGCCAGACGACCGGCCCACCAAGGCCGGCCCCACGGGCTCCCCGGGCCCCAGGGGCTCCACCTCGGCCGATACCGTGCTGGTCTACCTGCGGAACGTATACCAGACGATGCAGGGCTTCGATCCACAGGTCCGTCGCGACGCCCCCGACTCGGTCCACCAGATGCGGGTGGCCATCCGACGGCTGCGCAGCACGCTGCAGTCGTTCGGCGCGATCCTGCGCCCTGAGGCTACCGCGCATCTGCGCGACGAACTGAAGTGGCTCGGCACCGTGCTCGGCGAGTCGCGCGACGCCGAAGTCATGGACGAGCAGCTGCAGGCCTGGAGGCGGCAGGAGCCCGCCGGACTGGTCATGGGGCCGGTGGCCGCCCGCATCCGGGCCCACCTCGCGCCGCGGCAGGCCGGCGCCCGCCGCGCCCTGCTCGACGCGCTGCGCTCGGACCGCTATGCCGCCCTGCTCGACAACCTCGACCGGCTGCTCGAGGAGCCTCCGCTGACCGGGCCCATGACTAGGACGCCGACCGGGATGGGGGCTGCCCCCGCGCGAGATGAGCTCACTTACGCAGTGGGGCAGGCCTATCGCCGGGTGCGCAGGCGGATGCGCCGGGCCCAGAAGGCTCCAGCCGGGCGGGAGCGCGAGATCGCGCTGCACGAGACGCGCAAGGCCGCCAAGCGCGCCCGCTACGCCGCCGAGGCTGTGCAACCCGTCTTCGGCCGGCCCGCGCGGAAGTTCGCCCGGCGGATGAAGCGCATGCAGTCGGTCCTGGGCGAGCACCAGGATGCCGTCGTCATCCGGGCCACTGCCCGCGACCTGGGCGTGGCCGCCTTTTCGGCCGGGGAGAACGCGTTCCCGTACGGGCTGCTGTACGGGCGGGAGGACGCGGCGACGATCAGCCTTCAACACCGGGCCCGGCGCGTATGGAAGCAATCCTCGCGGCGGAAGCACCGCCACTGGCTGGGCTGACTACCGGGCCGACTACCGGGCCGACTACTGGGCCGGCTACTGGGCTGACTCAGGCGACCTTCTCGGTCACCGGGCCGCCGCCGTGCTCCAGAATCTCGACCGCGCCGCGTATGGCGCAGCGCAGCGGGTCGTCCGCCACCGCCGTGGGAATGCCCGCCGATGCCTCGATGCGCTCGGCCAGCCCGGGCAGCAGCGCCCCGCCCCCGGCCAGCCGGATCTTCCCCCGCACCACGTCCTCGGCCAGGTCGGGCGGAAGGTCGGACTGCATCTCATGCATCGCGTCGATGATCGCGGTGATCGCCGGCTCGAGCGCGGTGGCCACCAGCTTGCCCTGGATGTTCTCCACCCGAGGGGTCCGGCTGCCCGCGTCTACTCCGACCACCTCGGCGTACCCGGCCTCGCCGCCGGTCAGGCCCAGCGTCATCTTCAGCCGCCTGGCCGCCTTGATCCCGAGCAGCAGCCCGAGTTCGGACTTGGCCGCGTGAACGATCGCCTCGTCCATGTCGTTGCCGCCCAGCCGCAGCGACTGGGTACGGGCCACACGGCCGCCGGACACCACCGCGACCTCGGTCCGGCCCCCGCCCACGTTCATGACGAAGGCCCCCTCCCCGCTGGACAGGTTGACCCCCGCCCCGGCAGCGGCGGCGACAGGCTCGTCCAACAGCGTCACCACACAACCGCGCCCGCGCGTTCGCAGGGCCGCCGGAACCGACTGGCGTTCCACCCAGGTGGCGCCGGCCGGCACGCACACGAGGACGTGCGGGCGTGCCAGCAACTGCCGCACCTTCGCCCGCCGGAGGAAGGTGTGCAGCATGACCGCCGTGGCATCAATGTCGGCCACGACCCCGTGCCGCAGCGGGGCGATGACCTCGACATCCTCAGGCTCTTTGCCCGCCAGCGCCTCGGCGGGCAGGCCCACGGCGGCGACCCGGCCAGTGGCACGATCGATGGCCACAGCAGAGGGCTCGTCCACCACCACGCCGCGACCGTTGACGGCCACGAGCGTGTTGACGGTGCCCAGGTCGATCGCGACCCGCGGCCGGAAAGCCATGAGATCCATCCTTTGGTCGCTGCTCGGCGTCCCGCCATCACCGTTGTGTCGTGACATGGAGATGTCATTGCCCAGTATGGCGCGCCTCACCCCGAACCACCCAAGTAGTCGGAGATCACGGCCAGGAAGATCCGCCGCGGAACGCCGCTGCCGCGCCGGGTCCGGCCGGCGATCACCGGATCCGCGGGCGCGTTCTGCCGGGTTGCCGCGCAGCGGCTGCGGCCGGAGGAGCCGGGGCTGGCCATGCGCGGCCCGAACGCCGTCCTGGCGCTGCGCTACCTGCGCACCTACGCCGCCTGATCCTGCGTTACGCTCGGGGCGAGGTGGTGGCGATGGTGTCGCTGGCGGCCGGGACCAGGCGCATGCTGGCGCTCGCTGACTTGCACAGCAGCCTGGCTGATCCGCTGCTGGACACGATGACCTTTCTCAACGAGGTCACCGTGCGCTACCCGCAGGCCGTGTCGTTCGCGCCCGGACGGCCCTACGACGGCCTGTTCGACCCGTCCCGCATCACCGGGTACCTCGACGCCTACACCGCCTACCTGCGGGCCAGCGGGCACAGCGAGGAACGGGTGCGGGCCGCGCTGTACCAGTACGGCCGGACCAAGGGCCAGA
>DASZAD010000158.1:0-19266 GCA_035945415.1 Streptosporangiaceae bacterium | reverse complement strand
GATCTCGCGCTCGCCCTGGAACACCTGGATCTGCACGGACGGCTGGTTGTCGTCGGCCGTGGTGAAGATCTCCGAGCGCTTGGTCGGGATGGTGGTGTTGCGCTCGATCAGCTTGGTGAAGATGCCGCCCTTGGTCTCGATGCCCAGCGACAGCGGGGTCACGTCGAGCAGCAGCACGTCCTTGACCTCGCCCTTGAGCACGCCGGCCTGCAGGGAGGCGCCCACGGCGACGACCTCGTCCGGGTTCACGCCCTTGTTGGGCTCCTTGCCGCCGGTCAGCTCCTTGACCAGGTCCACGACGGCGGGCATCCGGGTGGAACCGCCGACCAGCACGACGTGGTGGATGTCGCCCAGCTTGACGCTGGAGTCCTTGATCACCTGCTGGAACGGGCCCTTGCACCGGTCGAGCAGGTCGGAGGTCATCTTCTGGAACTCGGCCCGGGTGAGCTTGGCGTCCAGGTGCAGCGGTCCGCTCTCGGAGTGCGTGATGTACGGGAGGTTGATCGTGGTCTCGGTGGAGCTGGACAGCTCGACCTTGGCCTTCTCCGCCGACTCACGCAGCCGCTGCAGCGCCATCTTGTCCTTGGACAGGTCGACGCCGTAGCCGTTCTTGAAGTCCTTCACCAGCCAGTCGACGATGCGCTGGTCCCAGTCGTCGCCGCCGAGGTGGTTGTCACCGCTGGTGGCCTTGACCTCGACCACGCCCTCGCCCACCTCGAGCAGGGAGACGTCGAAGGTGCCGCCGCCCAGGTCGAAGACCAGGATCGTGGCCTCGTTCTCCTTGTCCAGGTGGTAGGCCAGCGCCGCGGACGTCGGCTCGTTGATGATCCGCAGCACGTTCAGGCCGGCGATCTGGCCCGCCTCTTTGGTGGCCTGCCGCTGTGCGTCGCTGAAGTAGGCGGGGACCGTGATCACGGCGTCGATGATCTTCTCGCCCAGGTACGCTTCGGCGTCCCTCTTGAGCTTCTGCAGGATGAACGCGCTGATCTGCTGGGCGGTGAACTTCTTGCCGTCGATGCTGACGGTCCAGTCGGTGCCCATCTGGCGCTTGACCGACCGGATCGTACGGTCCACGTTGGTGACGGCCTGCCGCTTGGCCACCTCACCCACGAGAACCTCGCCGTTCTTGGCGAACGCGACGACGGATGGCGTCGTCCGCGAGCCTTCGGCGTTGGCGATAACCGTGGGGTCCCCGCCCTCGAGGATGGCGACGACGGAGTTGGTCGTCCCCAGGTCAATCCCTACTGCACGTGCCATGAGCAGTCCTTGTGTGTTGAACGTCGGATAAATTGAGTGCTACCGGCGCAAGGTTGCCATGCTGCTCCCCTCACGTCAAATGAGTTGAGCGACTTGCGCTCAACTTTGCTAACGCGCTTCTCCCGGAGCGGATTCCCGGTTCGCCGGATTAGTTGGCGGGCGTTCGCCGCCGCCGCACAGCAGATCGGGCCCGTCCTCCGTCCCGCCAGGGTTCAGGCGGATCCCGTGCCTGCGAATGAACCTGGGGAGATGCTGACCGCTGACCGCGCGGGGCCGGCGTACGCTGACGGATCAAGCATCATCGGCGGACGCCGCCCGAGGAGGTCCGAGTGGTCCTGCGCATCGTCGTCGGCATGGCTTTGACCGTCATCGCGCTCGCCGTCGCCGGGCGCAGGGTGTGGTGGCTGTACCGGCTGGCGGACAGCGGGCAACCGGCGCCCGAGCGCTGGGCGATGGTCCGCAAGAACCTGGCCGGAGACATCCGCTCACAGGTGGTCGAGGTCTTCGGCCAGCGCAAGCTGCTCAAGTGGTCGGTGCCTGGCCTGGCCCACTTCCTGGTCTTCTGGGGCTTCATCATCCTGCTGCTGACGATCATCGAGGCATACGGCGACCTGTTCAGCCGGACGTTCGCGATCCCCGGGATCGGGCACTGGCCGGCGATCGGCTTTCTGGAGGACCTGTTCGCCGTCGGGGTGCTGGCCGGCATCGCTACGTTCGTGATAATCCGTATCCAAGCCAGCCCGGAACGGGAGGGGCGCAGATCCAGGTTCGCCGGATCGCACACCGGCGCGGCCTGGCTGGTCCTGGGGATGATCTTCCTGGTGATCGCGACGCTGCTGCTCTACCGGGGCGCGCAGATCAACACCGGGGACTTTCCTTACCGGCACGGCGCGTTCGCCTCGCAGATCGTGGGGCACTGGCTCGCGCCGGCCGGGGCCGCCAACCGGGGGATCGAAACCTTCGGCATCCTGGCCCAGCTCGCGGTGATCCTGGGCTTCCTGGTGATCGTGGTCTACTCCAAGCACCTGCACATCTTCCTCGCCCCGCTGAACGTGCTGTTCGGCCGGCGCCGCCCGGAAGCGCCGCGCGGCACGCCGGGCGGGCTGGGGCCACTGGAGCCGATGCGCTCGGGCGGCAAGGTGCTCGACTTCGAGGAGGCCGACCCGGACACCGACGTGTTCGGCCGCGGCAAGATCGAGGACTTCACCTGGAAGGGCTTCCTCGACATGGCCACCTGCACCGAGTGCGGCCGCTGCCAGTCGCAGTGCCCCGCCTGGGCCACCGGCAAGCCGCTGTCGCCCAAGATGGTCATCCTCGACCTGCGCGACCACGCGTTCGCCAAGGCACCGTACATCCTGGCCGGATCCGACGAGGAGCGGGAGAAGCTGCCCGAGGCGGTCAAGGCCGAAGCGGCGCGGCCGCTGGTCGGGGACGAGGCGGCCAACGGCGTCATGCACCCCGACGTGATCTGGTCGTGCACCAACTGCGGCGCCTGCGTCGAGGAGTGCCCGGTCGACATCGAGCACATCGACCACATCACGGACATGCGCCGGCACCAGGTGCTGATCGAGTCCGCCTTCCCGGCCGAGGCGGCCACGATGCTGAAGAACCTGGAGAACCGCGGCAATCCGTGGGGGATGAGCGAGGACCGGCGGGCGGAGTGGATCACCGAGCTCGACTTCGAGATCCCGGTCGTGGACGGCCCGCTCGGCGACGACGTCGAGTACCTGTTCTGGGTCGGCTGCGCGGGCGCGCTGGAGGACCGCGCGCGCAAGACGACCAGGGCCATCGCCCAGTTGCTGCACACCGCCGGGGTGCGCTTCGCCGTGCTCGGTCCGGCCGAGACCTGCACCGGCGACCCCGCGCGCCGGATGGGCAACGAGTTCGTCTACAGCATGCTGGCCCAGCAGAACATCGAGACACTGAACGAGGTCAAGCCGCGCACGATCGTCGCCAGCTGCCCGCACTGCTTCAACACGATCGCCAACGAGTACCCGCAGCTCGGCGGGAACTACGAGGTCATCCACCACACCCAGCTGCTGGCCCGGCTGGTGGCCGAGGGCCGGCTCACGCCGGTCGCCCCGGTCGAGGAGAAGGTCACCTACCACGACCCCTGCTTCCTGGGCCGGCACAACCGGATCTTCACCGCGCCGCGAGAGATCCTGGAGGGGGTACCGGGCGTGCACGCGCAGGAGATGCACCGGTGCAAGGAGCGTGGCTTCTGCTGCGGCGCGGGCGGGGCCAGGATGTGGATGGAGGAGCGGATCGGCAAGCGGATCAACACCGAGCGCATCGACGAGGCCCTGGGCACGGATCCGGACACCATCTCCACCGGCTGCCCCTACTGCCTGGTCATGCTCGGCGACGCGGTCAACGCCAAGAAGGCATCCGGCGAGGCCAAGGAAACCCTAGAGGTCGTGGACGTGGCTCAGTTGCTGGCCCGGTCGGTGCGGTCTGCCGGGAAGACTGCCGAGCAGAGCCCGGCTACCGGCGCGGATCAGGCCTGAAACCCGTATAGGTGACGCCGGGAACAGCCGCCCGCTCCGCCTGCCGCCGGCAATGCCGGACGCCGGCTGCGCGAACGGCTCCCCCCGGCTGGGTCATCTGCCGCGCTGGCCCGGCTTATGGGGTGGACTGTCCGGGCTGCGGGGCCGGCCGGGGGCTGACCGGGCCGCCGTTGGAGCCGGGCGGCGGGGCGGTGATCCTGGCGGGGAGCCAGACGCGGACCCTGGTACCTCGGCCGGGGACCGACTCCAGGGTGGCCTGGCCGCCGTGTGCGGCGGCGATGGCCTGAACGATGGACAGGCCGAGCCCACTACCCGACCGGTCAGGATCCGCCGCCCTTGTCTCGGTCGGGACACCACCCGGCTGCGTCGGAGTAGCAAAGCTGCCTCGGTGGAAGCGGTCGAAGGCGCGGGCTGCGTCCTCGGGGGACATGCCGGGACCGGAGTCGGCCACCTCCAGGAGCACTGACTGGCCGGTCTGGGCGAGCCGGACCGCCGTGGGCGTGCCGCGAGGGGTGTGCTCCCTGACGTTGCCGAGCAGGTTCGCCAGCACCTGCCGGACCCGCGGCTCGTCCACCACGGCGGCCAGGTGCGCCGGCGCCTCGGCATACACCGGCCGGTCCGGCTCCACTGCGATCGCGTCCTCTACCGCGTCCCTGACCAGGGCGGCCAGGTCGGTTTCCCGCAGGTCCAGCGAAGACGTACGGTTCAGCCGGGCGAGCTCGAGCAGTTCGGCGACGAGCTTGCTCATCCGGTCCGCTTCCTGCTCGATGCGGCGCATGGCCTGCGGCAGCCGGTCAGGACCCAGCGCGCCCTGCCGGTACAGCTCGGCGTAGCCGCGGATAGTGGTCAGCGGGGTGCGAAGCTCGTGCGAGGCATCGGCGGCGAACTGGCGCACCTTCTGCTCGGAGGCCAGCCGGGCGCTGAACGCCTGCTGGATCCGGTCCAGCATCGTGTTGATGGCCGAGGACAGCCTGCCCGCCTCCGCCCGGTCGCCGGAGTCCGGCATCCGCGCGGTCAGATCGCCCTGTGAGGTGATCCGGTCGGCCGTGGTGGCCATCTCGTCGAGCGGCGCCAGACCGCGGCGGATCAGCCACCGGCCGCCGACGGCGAGCAGGGCGATCAGCGCGACGCCGGTGATGACCTCAGCCAGGATGACCTGGCGCAGCGGAGCCTCTCGCTGGCTGAGCGGCTTGGCCACCAGGACCAGGGCCGCGCCCAGCGGGACGGTGGCCTGACCCTTCTCCGCGGTGCTCTCGGCCAGCCGCCATATGGCGCGGAGGGCGGGAGCGCCGGGCAGGCGGAGGGTGAACGGGACGCGCCTGATCCCCTGCCGGATCTCCGGCAACGGGGTGGTGCTCACTCGCATGGCTGCGACCTGCTGGTTGAGGTAGAACTCCAGCTTCTGCCCCACGAGGGAGGTCGGGGTGATCTGGCCCGACTCGTGCGTCCGCTGCGAGTAGAACACCGCGTAGGCATCGGGCAGCAGCGCTATCTCCCGGATCGGACGCCGGGCGTCGACCTGGAGCTGTCCGTCGAATTCGCTGCCGAGCCGCTTGCTCAGCACCAGCGTGGAGACCAGGCCGAGCACGAGCAGGAAGATCGTGGTGACGGCAATGAGCCCAGCCAGCAGCCGGGCGCGCAGCGACAGGTGCGAGCGGCGTTTCACTCTGGTGTGCGTCTCACGCTAGGGCGCGTCTGGGACCGGCCCGGCCGGCCGGAGGCTGTATCCCACCCCGCGCTGGGTGTGGATAATCGGAGGGCCGAGCGGGTCGAGCTTGCGCCGCAGGTAGCTGATGTAGGTCTCGACGATCTGGGACTGGCCGGCGTAGTCCCAGCCCCACACGTTCTCCAGCAGTTGCTCCCGGGTCAGCACCCGGCCCTCGTGCCGCATCAGGTAGGCCAGCAGGCGGAACTCGGTGGGCGAAAGCTCGACCGGGGCGCCGGCCCGGCGCACCGTCCAGCGTGATTCATCGAGTTCCAGATCCCCCGCCCGGAGCTTCTCCGGCTCGGCGGCGGCCTCGCCGCCCGACGTCCTGCTCGCCCGGCGTAGAACGGCCCGGACCCGGGCGACCAGGGATTCCACCGAGAACGGCTTGGTGACGTAGTCATCGCCGCCGAGCGCCAGCCCGGTGACCGTGTCGGAGGAGGTGTCCCTGGCGGTGAGGAAAATGACCGGGACCTCGTTCCCGGCCGATCGCAGCCTGCGGCACACCTCGAACCCGTCCAGGTCGGGCAGCACCACGTCGAGCACGATGAGATCGGGGCGGTCGGTCTCGGCCTGCCTGAGCGCGTCCTTGCCGGTGGCGGCGGTGGTCACCGAGCAGCCGTGGAACTGCAGTGCGACCTGGACGAGCTCACGGATGTTCGGCTCGTCGTCCACGACGAGCACCGCGGGAATCTGGTCCTTGTCATTCATGGCTTCCCGCTCATTGTCGCGCACGGCGTGGGTATCGGCGGCCATGGCCGCCGTGTCCTCGGTCCAGGGCAGCGGCCTAGCCGGCCTAGTGCGGCGGCAAGGTGAACGTGCCCGATGGGGTATGGGAGGAAGACGGCCGCGGCGAACCGGGCTGTGTTCCCCGGGACCCGGCCTGCCCCTGTTCCCGGACCAGGATCAGCCGGATGTTCCGCGCACCGCCGCTGACCTGCCCGCCCACGAACACCCGCTCGCCCGCGGACAGGCCGCCGCCGGTGGCAGCGCCGGCTTCCTTCTTGATGATCGAGTTGCTGGCCAGGGTCCAGGTCCAGGTGGTGCCGTTGCTGGCGCGGACCGCCACGCTGTCGCCGCTGACCGACGCGATCATGCCCCGTTCGAAGGCCAGCGTCTCCGTCCCGTGCTGGGTGTAGAAGGCGACCTCGCCGTACATGCCCTGGACCAGGCGCAGCAGGCGGAGGCGATGGGGATGGCAGCGCGCCTGGCGGCCCTGTCCGGCCTGGGTCCCGGACCCGCCGCTCCCCGCAGAGCCAGCAGATGACGAGCCTCCGGCGGCCTGGCAGGAGCCGGACGGGCTGAGCGCGTTGTTCAGGGCGGTCGCCTTGGCGCTGTTGCCCGGGATCGAGCTGTTGCCGGTCAGCTTGAGGCCGGCCAGCGCGCCGCCGGCACCCAGCAGCGCAGCCGCGGTGACGCCGGCGCCCCAGCGCAGCGCACGGTGCCGTGGCTTGATGCGCGGCGTCCAGTAGGGACCGCCGGGCTGACTCGGCCGCCAGGGAGCGCCCTGGTAGTACGGCGGAGGCACCGGCCCGTACCGCGTCGTGTCCTCGCCGTATCCCGGCGGGGCCTGGCCGTATCCCGGCGGGGCCTGGCCGTATCCCGGCCGGGCCTGGCCGTATCCCGGCCGGGTGGGGCCGTATCCCGGCGGGACCTGGCCGTGTTCCGGCGGGGCCTGGCTGTACTCGGGCGGGGCCTGGCCGAATCCGGGCGGTACGGGGCCGTATCCCGGCGGGGCCTGGCCGTGTCCCGGCGGCAGCTGGTCGTGTTCCGGCGGGGCCTGGTCGTAGCCGGGAGAGGGCTGGTCGTGCCCGGCAGCGCCGCCGGGCCAGCCGGACGTGAACCTGAACGGCTGGGTGGGCTCATGCCCCTGCGGGTCGCGTCCTTGCGGCTGGTTCACGTTGTCCATGTCAGCGAGATTGCCTCCGGGGTCTGGGACATCTGACGGCGGAGGCTGGGATTTCCCTGTGAGGTGGCAGCGAGTTGCCGACACGGTCTACATCCGGTCGGGCACCCGCACGCCGAGCAGGCCCAGCCCGGTCAGCAACACTCGCAGGGTGAGCGCGGACAGGGCCAGCCGGGAATCCCTGACCGCGGGGTCGCCGGCCTGCAGCACCGGGCAGCTCTCGTAGAACGTAGTGAAGGCGCTGGCCAGGTCGAACAGATAGCCGCAGAGCCGGTGCGGCTGGGTCGTCTCCGCCACCTGGTCCACGACCGGGGCCAGGCCCAGCAGCTTCAGCGCGAGTGCCCGCTCCGCCGCCGAGGTCAAAATGACCGGCGCTGAGACGCCATCCGGGTCGAGGGCCGCCTTACGGAAGATCGACCGGATTCGCGCGGCCGCGTACTGCAGGTAGGGGCCGGTGTTCCCGTGCAGCGCGAGCATCCGGTCGAAGTCCAGGGCATAACTGCTGTCTCTGGCCACCGACAGGTCGGCGTACTTGAGCGCTCCGATGCCGACCGCCTCGGCTGTCCGGCTACGCTCCCGCGGGTCGTCATACCGGCCGGCGATCACGTTTTCGGCCCGTTCGACCGCTTCGTCGACCAGCGCGGCCAGCTTGACCTGCTCGCCGGTCCTGGTGCGCAGGCGCTGCCCGTCGGCGCCGGTCACCAGGCCGATGACCGCGTGCTCCACGCGGATGTCGTCGGTCAGCCAGCCGGCTTGCCGCGCGGTGGCGAACACCATGGCCAGATGCTGTATCTGATCGGCGCCGACCACGTAGATGATCCGGTTCGCGCGCAGGTCGCGGATGCGGTACCTGATCGCTGCCATGTCGGTGGTGGCGTAGCCGTAGCCGCCGTCGCTCTTGCGCAGGATCAGCGGCAGCGGCGTTCCGTCCCGGCCAGTGAAACCGGCCGGGAACGCGCAGAGCGCCCCATCGCTGATCTTGGCCACGCCGAGGGACTCCAGCTCGGCGCAGACGTCCTCCAGCATCGAGTTGTAAAAACTCTCCGGATCCATGTCGGCATCGGTGCGCAGCGTGACATCCAGCCGCTGATAGAGGCTGTGCAAGTAGACCATGGACTCGCTGACCAGCAGCCGCCAGATCCGTAGCGACTCAGGGTCGCCACCCTGCAGGCTGACCACGCGCTTGCGCGAGCGCTCGGCGAACCTTGGGTCCCCGTCGAACTTCACCCGCGCCGCCTGGTAGAAGGCGGAGAAATCGCCGGCTTCGAGCTGATCGCGGGTGGTTTCGTCACCGATGTCGATCGCGTGCTCGATGAGCATGCCGAACTGGGTGCCCCAGTCGCCCAGGTGCGCCGCCCGGACGACCTGGTGGCCAAGGTACTCCAGGACCCGGACGATCGCGTCGCCCACCACGGTGGCCCGCAAGTGGCCGACGTGCAGCTCCTTGGCGACGTTGGGTCCGGAATAGTCCACGACGACCCGCTGCTCAGGCTCGGCCACCGAGACGCCCAGCCGGCCGTCGCCGAGCAACCAGCCTGCCTGCCCGGCGATCCAGTCGTCCCGGAGCGTGAGGTTGATGAAGCCAGGGCCGCTGACCGCCGGCTCCGCGGCGACGTCACCCACATCGAGGTGGCGCGTGAGCTCGGCCGCGACCTCACGCGGCGGGCGCCCCAGCCGCTTGCCCAGCGGCAGCGCCACGTTGGACTGGTAGTCGGCGAACTGTGACGGCCTGATCACCGGATCGTCGCCGGCGTGCTCGGGGCCGAACGCGGCGGCCAGGGCGTCGCGCACCCGTTGCCCGAGGACTTCCTGCGGATCGGCCATGGCCCCAGCCTATCGGCCACACCCCGCCGGATAATCCGGTCGAGACACGACCTAACGAGGCTTGGCCGGGTCGGGGGGCCTGGGGGCGGGGCGGCGCAGGAAGTGACGGCCGGAGCCGAGCCGTTCCTTGATCTTCTCGGTGATCTGGCGCTGCTCCAGGTCAGAAGCCAGCACGCAGGCCGAGGTCACGCCGCGGGCCCGGCTCGCGCCGTGCGCGATCACCACCGTGCCCGACAACCCGAGCAGAGCCGCCCCGCCGTACGACTCAGAGTCGATGAGCTGGGCGAACTCGCGCAGCTTGCGGCGCTGCATCAGGGCGCCGAGGCGAGCGGCCGGGGAGGAGGACATGCTCTCACGCAACTGGCCGGCCGCGAACCTGACGGCGCCCTCCAGCGTCTTCAGCGCCACGTTGCCCGCGAACCCGTCGGCCACGGCCACGTCCACCTTGCCGGTGAGCAGGTCACTGCCCTCGATGTTGCCGATGAAGCCGATCGGCATCCCGCCGTGCGGCGGGTCTTCGGAGAGCAGTTCGTGGGCCCGCCGGGCCAGCTTGTTGCCCTTGGTCGGCTCCGTCCCGATCGTCAGCAGCCCCACTCTGGGCTCTTTCACGCCGTGCCAGACCTGCGCGTAGGCCACGCCAAGCTGCGCGAACTGGACGAGCATCTCGGGCTTGGGATCAGCGATGGCGCCCGCGTCGAGCAGGATCGTGGGGGCCGGCCTGCTGGGCAGGACCACGGCCAGGGCCGGCCGCAGGACGCCGGGGATGGGCCGCAGCCGCAGCCGGGCGGCGGTCACGATCGCACCGGTCGAGCCCGCGGACACCACCGCGGAGGCCTGTCCCCGGCGGACCAGCTGACAGGGCACCGCGATGCTGGAACGCGGGCGCCGCCAGCTCGACAGACTGCCCTCGTCCATGCCGGGGGCGTCCTCGGCCGCGACGATGCGGATCTCTCCACTGGCGTGATGGCTGGCCAGCAGCGCCCGCAGCGCCCTCGGTCGCCCGGCCAGGATCACCCGGATCCCGTGATCCCTGACGGCCGCGACCGCGCCGGCCACGATCTCGCCGGGTCCGTGATCGCCCCCCATCGCGTCGACGGCGACGACCGGCCTGCCGGGGGGTGCGGCTGGCTCGGGACCTGGTGGTAGTCCCGGGCCGTCGTCCGGGCTCAGCCCGGCCAGCGCGGCACCGGGCCAGTGAGCGCCCGGGCGGTCAGCCTGGGCGATATGAACGGATGGCTAGCGGTGTCCCACATGACCATAAGCTTCCCACCTCGGCATCGGCGGCGGCAGTACCGGCACCCACCAGCGCCGGAAACCCAGTTTGGCCAATGGTGTAGACCACGGGAACCTAGTCATTTACCCTTGCGTTTCACTGACGTGATCTCAGCATGAGGTCATTAGTTGGCCCTGGTGCCGCCGTCGGGCGGAACGAGGGCAACCAGACGCAGCGGGGTGTCTTGGCGGCCTTGTTGGCCGATTTTCGCGACCGTGCAGTTGGCGGCCGTGACCGACCGAGAGGAGTTGCGTGACTGGATTCAAGCAGCCCGGGCCCCCCAGCCCCCTGCGGCCCCTACATCCCATCGGGCCTTCCCGGCCTACCGAGACCCCGGAACCGGCGGCAGGCCGCCGGTTCCGCGCGTACACAGCCAATCATCTGGACGAGCTCACCGCGCGAGCCGGGCTGTCCGCGGCGCAGCGCCTCGCCGTCCGGGCGGTGGCTGCCGTGCTTCCGTTCAGGACAAATTCCTACGTCGTCGACCACCTCATCAATTGGAACGCGGCGCCTGACGACCCGATCTACCGGCTGGTCTTTCCCCAGGCCGACATGCTGCCCGAGGAGGACGTGCGCCGGATCGCCCTGCTGCTGGCGAACGGGGCGCCGCCCGCCGAGATCCGGGCGGCGGCCCATCAGGTCCGGATGCGGCTGAACCCGCACCCTGCCGGGCAGCTTGCTCTCAACACGCCGGCGTTGGACGACGAACCGCTGCCCGGCGTGCAGCACAAGTACCCGGAGACCGTGCTGCTCTTTCCCAAGCAAGGCCAGACCTGCCACGCCTACTGCACCTACTGCTTCCGTTGGGCACAGTTCGTCGATGAGCCGGACCTGAAGATGTCGATGAGTGATCCCGGTCTGCTGGTCTCCTATCTGCTGGGCCATCCTGAGGTGACGAGCGTGCTGGTCACCGGCGGGGATCCCATGATCATGGGAGCTCCGGTCCTCCGCCGGTACATCCAGCCACTGCTCGACCCGCGGCTGGATGGCCTCGAGTCGATCAGGATCGGGAGCAAGTCACTGGCCTACTGGCCGCAGCGGTTCGTCACCGACCCGGATGCGGATGACACCCTGCGTCTCTTCGAGGAGGTGGTGGCGTCCGGCCGGTGCATGGCCTTCATGGCGCACTTCTCGCATCCGCGGGAGCTGGAGTCGCCGCTCGTCGCCGAGGCGGTGCGCAGGATCAGGGACACGGGCGCGATCATCCGCACCCAGGCGCCGCTGATCCGCTCCATCAACGACGACCCGGCGACCTGGGCCAGCATGTGGCGCACCCAGGTGCGGATGGGGATGATCCCCTACTACATGTTCGTGGAGCGGGACACCGGCCCGCAGGATTACTTCGCCGTGCCGCTGGCTCGCGGGTACGAGATCTTCCGCGACGCCTTCCGTAGCGTCTCCGGGCTCTGCCGGACGGTCCGCGGGCCGTCGATGTCGGCCACGCCGGGCAAGGTGTGCGTGGACGGGATCGCCCAGGTGGGCGGCGAGCGGGTGTTCGTCCTGCACATGATCCAGGCTCGTAACCCCGAGCTGGTGGGCAGGCCGTTCTTCGCCCGCTTCGACCCGGCCGCGACCTGGCTGTCCGACCTGGAGCCCGCCTTCGCGGCCGGGTTCCCGTTCGACCCCGATCCCGAGGAATTGCCCGGGCTCTGGTCGGCGGAGGTGTTCCAGCCGGCTAGCTGAGCCGCTCCGGTGGTTTCCCGTTGCTGCCGTTACGGGAAACCACCGGCTGGCGGTCCGCCAGGGACACCGGCCGCTAGGCGGGCGTCCGGGCCTCGGCCTGCTCGGCGGGGGCTCCCCGCGCCGTGGCCTGCCGCTGCCTGATCGCCACGCAGCACGCCGCGGCCGCCAGCATCAGCGCGACCGGCGCCACGACGGTCCAGCGCATGGCGCTGACGAAGCCGAAGGTGAAGATCTCGCGGGAGATCAGCGCGATCTGGTGCGCCAGATCCGGCGCCGTGCCCGGTGGCAGCTTGACCTTGCTGCCGGTCTGGCCGGCGCCGACCTGCAGGCCGCTCTTGGCCGCGTTGCGGAAGCCGGACTCTATCTGCGCGCTGACCGGCCGGGGCAGGCCGCGGGTGCGCGTGATGGCCTGGCCGGCCCAGGCGGCGACCAGCCGGTTCTGCAGGAGCGCGCCCATTGCCGCGGTGCCGATCACGGTCCCGACCTGCCTGGTCGTGTTGAGCACCCCGGACGCCGCGCCGGCCAGTCGCGGCTCCACGTCGCGCATGGCGACCGTGGTCAGCGGCGCGAACGTGCCGCCCATCCCGATGCCGGCCACGACCATGGCAGGCAGGAAGTCTGTCCACGTGGACGTGGTCCGCGCGGTCAGCACCATCCAGCCCATCCCGGCGCCGAACAGCGTCAGGCCAGTCATCAGGATGTACTTGCCGCCGATCCGGTCGGTCATCCGGCCCGTGACCGGCGCGATGAACATCGCGATGATCGAGGACGGGGACATGACCAGCCCGGCCTTGAGTGCCGAGAATCCCAGCACAGACTGCAGGTAGATCGTGAACGGCAGGAAGATGCCCATCATGCCGATGACCAGGCTGCCGGACACCAGGTTCATCAGCGAGAAGTTCCGGTTCTTAAACACGCTGAAGGGCAGCAACGGCTCGCGGTCCTGCTGCATCGCCTGCGACACCAGGAAGACAGCGAGCAGCACGATCCCGGCGCCTATCACGAGCGGGATGCTGATGAACGAGGTGATCTTCCCCCAGTTGTACTTCTGCCCCTCCACCAGGCCATAGCAGATGGCCAGCAGCGCCGCGCTGGCCAGCACGACGCCCGGCAGGTCGAGCCGGTGCCTGCGGCCGGTGCGCAAGTCGGGGATCAGGACGAAGGTCAGCGCCAGGACGATCGCGCCGATCGGCACGTTGACGAAGAAGATCCAGCGCCAGTCGAACGCGGTGATCAGCAATCCGCCCAGCGTCGGACCCGCGATCGTGGCCACCCCGGCCACCGCCCCCCAGATCCCGAACGCCGCGCCACGCCGCTCCGGCGGGAACACCATCGTGATCATGGTCAGCGTCTGCGGCATGAGCATGGCCGCGCCCAGACCCTGGACCGCACGGAAGGCGATCAGCCAGCCGGGACTCGGCGCCAGCCCGCAGGCCGCCGAGGCCGCGGTGAACAAGCCCACCCCGGCGCCGAACATGATCCGTGGCCCGATCAGGTCACCCAGGCGCCCGCCGGTGATGACCAGCACCGCCAGCACCAGGGCATACGCGTTGATCACCCATAGCACGTCGTCGAACGAGGCGTGCAGCTTGGAGATCAAATTGGGGATCGCGATGTTCACTATGGTCAGGTCGAGCAGGGTCATGAAGAACCCGAGCGAGATGACTACCAGCACCGCCCAAGGGTTCCCCCGGAACTTCCGCATGTCTCTCCTCGGGATTCCCGTCCTGACGTCAAATCCAGGGTAGACCGGGGCTACGACACCCGCCGACCGCAGCCACGATACTATCTCGATATATCGTTACGGTACGCTCATGGTTTCGGCTTCGTCAAGCTATAACTCGACGGTGACGATGGCGGGGTGGGCCGGTGACGATGGCGGGGTGGGCCGGTAGGGGATGGCGGGGTGGGCCGGTAGGGATGGCGGGGTGGCCGGTAGGGATGGCGGCGGGGTGATTGCGGCCACGGCACAGGGCGGGCGGCAAACCGAACCCTGTTCGGTGGAGGCCGGCCGGGCCCAAGTATGCTCCCGCCCATGGATGTAAACGGAACCGCATCGATCGTCTCGGGTGCTGCCAGCGGCCTGGGTGAGGCAACGGCGCGTGAGCTGGCCGCGGCCGGATCCCGCGTGGTCCTCGCCGACCTGAACGAAGACCGGGGCAAGACCATAGCCAGCGAGCTCGGCGGGGTGTTCGTCAAGACCGATGTCGTGGACGAGCAGTCGGTCCAGGCGGCGGTGGAGGCGGCGGCCGGACTCGGGGTGCCGCTGCGCATCGCCGTGAGCTGCGCGGGCATCGGCTGGGCGGCCCGCACGGTCGCCCGCGACGGCTCGCCGCACGACCTGGGCGTCTTCCGCAAGGTCATCGACATCAACCTGATCGGCACGTTCAACCTGATGCGGCTGGCCGCGGCGGCGATCGCGCGCACCGAGCCGGCCGACGCCGACGGGCAGCGCGGAGTGATCATCAACACCGCCTCGGTCGCGGGCATCGAGGGACAGACCGGGCAGGTCGCATACTCCGCATCCAAGGGAGGCATCATCGGCATGACCGTGCCGGCGGCGCGCGATCTGGGGGCCATCGGGGCGCGGGTCAACACCATCGCCCCCGGCATCATCGACACCCCCATATACGGCTCCGGGGAAGCCGCCGAGGAGTTCAAAAAGAAGCTGATAGCGCCGGTGGCCTTCCCCAAGCGGTTGGGCACGGCGGCCGAGTTCGCCCAGTTGGTGCTCGCGCTGATCGAGAACGACTACATGAACGCGGAGGTCGTCCGCTTCGACGGCGGCATCAGGTTCCAGCCGAAGTAGGCCGGTCTGCGACGTGGCGGCGGGCGGTGCGGCTGGCCGGGCAGCAGGCCGTCCGACCCGGTGACGGACCGCGCCCGCGATCACGGAACGAAACGGAACGGAGGGTGAGCGTGGCGGACGAAGTGCTCATCGAGACCGGCGGCGAGATCGCCGTCATCACGATCAATCGCCCCGAGGCGCGCAACGCGGTCAACGGCGCGGTCTCGGCGGGCATCGCCGCGGCCCTCGATGACCTGGACGCCCGCAAGGACATCCGGGTGATCATCCTGACCGGCGCAGGCGGCACGTTCAGCGCCGGCATGGACCTGAAGGGCTTCCTGAGCGGGGACAACCCGCTGGCTGGCGGCCGGGGATTCGCCGGCATCACCGAGCGGCCGCCGGCCAAGCCGGTGATCGCCGCGGTCGAGGGTTACGCGCTCGCGGGCGGCTTCGAGATGGTGCTGGCCTGTGACCTGGTAGTGGCGAGCGAAGAGGCGAAGTTCGGCCTGCCCGAGGTCACCCGCGGGCTGGCCGCCGGCGCGGGCGGCCTTCTCCGCCTGCATCGACGCATTCCCTACCACCGGGCCATGCAGATCGTGCTGACCGGCGAGCGGGTGCCGGCCAGCGAGCTGCACGCGGCCGGGCTGATCAACCGGCTGGTCCCGGCCGGGCAGGCGCTGGACGCGGCCCGTGAGCTGGCCGGCCGGGTCGCGGCCTGCGCGCCGCTCGGCGTGGTCGCGTCCAAGCGGGTCATCGTGGAGTCCGCCGGCTGGCCGTCCAGCGAGGCGTTCGCCCGGCAGAGCGAGATCCTCGGCTCGGTCTTCGGATCGGCGGACGCCATGGAGGGTGCGGTCGCGTTCGCCGAGAAGCGCCCCCCGGTCTGGCGCGGCGAGTAGTCCCGAGGAGGCCTCGCGCCGGGAATCGGGTCCGGCCCGGGTCCGGGCCGGACCGCCGAGCCTGCGACCAATGCCGTGGACCATGATCGATGGCGAGTTTCTACCAATCCTGTACATAAAAGTCCCCATCGATCATGGTCCAGCTGGGCGTCATCGGCCTCGGTCAGGGGTGAGGCAGCGCTGCGGAAGAAACCCGGCTTAGCCGGCGGACTTCATCGGCCGCCGCCTCGGGTGACGCGTCGCAGCCGGAGGTCGCGAGCAGGCCAGACGTTCTGGCCGGCCCGTAGGATCGGTAGCAGACGATGCCCGCGACCGGCCGAGGACTCAGATGAGCGCAATCGCCGGGTGCCTGGCCCTGGTGCCCGGCGCCGAGCCCGACGAGCACTGGGTGCGCGCGGCCGCCGCCGGCATGGCCCACCGCGGGCCGGACAGCGAGGACTTCCACGCCGACCAGCACATCGCCCTCGGCTTCCGGCGGCTGGCGACCATGGACCTTGCGCCCGGCGGGGAGCAGCCGATCTATTCGGCCGACGGCCGGTACGTGATGGTCTACGACGGCCAGCTCTACAACCATGTCGAACTGGCCAAAGCGCTGCGCAGCCGGGGCGTGGAGCTGCGCACCGACAGCGATGCCGAGGTCCTGCTGGAAACGTATGGGCTGCTCGGCAGGGAGGCCGTGCGCAAGCTCCGCGGCATGTACGCCTTCGCCATCTGGGACAGCGCGAAGCGTGAGCTGTTCTGCGCCAGGGACACGTTCGGCCTCAAGCCGTTCTACTACCTGGTGGACGAGCCCGCCGCCGTGGTCCGCTTCGCCTCGGAGCGCAAGGCGCTGATCGGCCCGGGCGAGGTGACCGCGCTGGACCATGAAGCGCTGCGCCGCTACCTGGCCTTCCAGTACGTGCCCGCGCCCGCGACCATGACCCCGCCGGTCCGGGTGCTTCCCGCCGGCAACGCCATGGTCGTGCGCGCCAGCGGCGAGGTGACCGTGTACCGGTACTGGCGCGCGGAGCTGCGCCCGGCCGACGGGCCGTCGGTCGAGGCACCGGCCAGGATCCTGGACGTGCTGCGGGACTCCGTCGCCTGTCACCTGCGTAGCGATGCTCCGCTCGGCGCCTTCCTGTCCGGAGGGGTCGACTCGGCGGCGCTATGCGCTCTGGCCGCGGAGCGGCGCCCGGACCTGGTCACGTTCACGGTCGGGTTCGACCGCCGGGGCTACAACGAGATCGAGAACGCGCAGCAGACCGCGGCCATGCTGGGTCTGAAGTGCGTGCCCTACCTGATCGGCGCCGAAGAGTTCTTCGCCGAGCTACCGCGGATCGTCTGGCATCTGGATGACCCGATGGCCGACGCCGCCGCTGTGCCGCTCTGGTTCGCCGCCAGGGAGGCGAGCAGGCAGGTGAAGGTGGTCCTGTCCGGTGAGGGCGCCGACGAGCTGTTCGGCGGCTACGCCGTCTACCACCAGCCGGGCCTGGTCCGCGTCTCGGGGCATCTGCCGGAATGGGGCCGGACGCCGTTCCAGCGGGCCGCGGCCATGCTCCCCGCCGGGGTCAGGGGCAAGGGCCTGCTCGAACGCACCGCCACCCCGCTGCAGCGCCGCTACATCGGGAACGCGCACGTCTTCGTGGACGGCCAGGCCGACCTGGTGCTGCGGACGGGCCAGGCGACGGCCTACGACGTCACCGACCCGGTCTACCGGCAAGCGGCCGAGTCCGGCCTGGACGACGTGGCCACCATGCAGCTGGTCGATATCAACACCTGGCTGCCCGGCGACGTCCTGGTCAAGGCGGATCGGATGACGATGGCGCACGGGCTGGAGCTGCGGGCCCCCTTCCTGGACCGGGAAGTGATGGCCGTCGCGGCCCGGCTGTCCCGGGAGGAGAAGACGGCCGGCGGCCTGACCAAGCTCGCCCTCAGGGAAGCGGTGGGGGAGGTACTGCCGCAAGAGGCGGCCGAACGCCCCATGCTGGGGTTCCCTGTGCCAATAGGCTGGTGGCTGGCCGGCGAGTGGTTCGGGTATGCCAGCGATGTGCTGCGGGAGGCACGCACCGGCAGGTGGGTGGACCAGCAGGCCGCGCTGACGCTGCTGCGCCGCTTCCGGGCTGGCGAGCCCGATGTGACCTGGCGCCAGATATGGACGCTGCTGGTGTTCTCGCTCTGGCACCAGATATACGTCGAGGCGGTCTACGACCCGAAGAGGCTCGGCTGGGAGGCTCCCCCCACGCGATAGGACCTGCGCGATAGGACCTGCGCAATAGGGCCTGCGCTACAGGTCGTGCCCTATGGGGCCCGCGCTCTGGGCCGGGTTTGACCAGCGGATCTCACCAGCGGGGAGCGGCCAGGCCCCGCCGCACCGCGCAGGCGGTCAGCATGTCGCGCAGCCTGCGGCGGGCGCGGTGCAACCGCACCTTGACCGTGCTGATCGGAGTGCCCATGATCTCGGCTATCTCCCGGTACGGGCAGCCCGCGATGTCAGCGAGGTACACCGCGAGCCGCAGGTCGTCCGGCAGGTTCCACAGGGCGCTGAGGAAGTCGGAATCGGGCAGCCGGTCAAGGACCTCGGCATCACCGGCACGCGCGGCCTGACGGGCACGATGAGCCGGCCTGCGACGGCCGCCTGGCGATGCGTGATCGCTGACACTCATCCTCGGCTCCCAGCCTGGTTGGTTGCCTCTAACACTTAGACGCTCGAGACGGCCGGATACGAAAGAGATATTGGTCACATTTTCGCGTCCTCGGCTCGGCTCCCGGCCTGGTTGGTTGCCTCCAACACGTGGACGCTCGAGACGGCTGGATACGAAGAGATATTGGTCACATTTTCGCGTCCTCGGCTCCCGGCCTGGTTGGTTGCCTCCAACGTGGACGCTCGAGACGGCCGGATACCACAAGAGACATTGGTCACATTTTCGCGACGAGTGCTGGCGCCGGTCGGGAGGATGGCGTCGTGAACGGGACCGGAGAGCTGGTGGCGGCGGCACTCAGCCTGGGAGCGGAGCGGGTCGCGGGGCTGTCCGTGGCCGAGCGCGCCCTCTCGCCCGCGGGGAACGTGCCCGCCGCTGGCCTCAGGGAGCGGATCGAGGCCGGCGAGGATCCGCTCGGCGAGGCGCTCGCCGCGATCAGGGGCGTCAATGAACGACGGCGGCTGGGCCAGACGCTCACCCCGCTCCCCATCGTCGGGAGCATGGTCCGCTGGGCAGCAGACCAGGCGGGTCCGGCCGGGCCCTGCCGGGTGATCGATCCTGGCACCGGGTCCGCGCGGTTCCTGCTGGCGGCCGGCCGCCGCTGGCCCGGCGCGGAGCTGGTCGGCGTGGAGACCGACCCGGTCGCCGCGCTTATCGCCCGGGCCAACCTCGCCGCGGCCGGGCTGGCCGTCCGGGCGCGCGTGATCCTGGCCGATTATCGGTCGCTGCGGCTCCCCGCGGCCGCGGGC
>DASZAD010000157.1:0-6484 GCA_035945415.1 Streptosporangiaceae bacterium | reverse complement strand
GTGGTGTTCCTGACCGTTCGCTCCGGCCGGAGCGATGCGGCGGACGAGCCCCCGTTCCGCTCGGCGGGACGGAAGCAATACGAGGCGGATCCGCACGATCGCGGACGGCGTGGCGCGCAGCCTCGCCCGGACCGGGTCCAGCAGTCCCCACGGTCGGGGCACGATGACCCCCGGTCCGGATACCACGATGACCACCGATCCCGATACGACGAGTCCGGATACGACGAGTCCGGATACGACGAGATGGAGCCGGCCACCGGGGATTACGAGCCTGTCGGCGCGTACCGCGGCCGCGAGGCCGGTTCCGCTCGGCGGAATCACGCCCCAGCCCGCCCGCCTCTCGCGGCGGTACCGGCTCCCCGCCCCCCCGCCGACGGGGCGGGCCGGGCGCCCAGGGCCGCCGCGGACCGGGTAAAGAGCAACGGCAGGTCAGGCCGGGTTGCGGATGCTGACGCCGACAGGGGCCGCCGTGGCGGGCGGGGCAAGGCCGACAGGGACTGGCCGACCGACTGGGGCAAGGTCTCCGACGAGCAGTACTGGGCCGAGCTCGCCTCGGACAAGCCGCTGGCCACCACGGCCCGCTCCGCCCAGCAGGGAACGGCATCCCGTGAGCCTGACCGCCAGTATCCGGAGGGCAGGTATCGCCAGCACCCGGATGATCGCGATCCAGCCGGACGATCCAGGCCCGCCGACGTGCACGAGCCGGAGGCGATGGCTGGCGCCGAAGGCCCCGACACCGATCCGGGAGCTAAAGGACCCGCTCACTTGTCCGGCTCGTCCGACGATGTCGCGCCTGCCGCGCCCTGGAGCCCTCACGACGACCAGGCCCAGGCCTGGAGCCCTCACGACGACCAGGCGCAGGCCTGGGGGCAGCAGGACGAGCCAGCCACTGGCCGGGCCAAGGGGAGGCCGGCCGGCAACTGGGACCCCGCCGATGCGTCCACGACCGCCTGGACCGGATCTGACACTGCCGATGCGTCGACTGACGCCTGGACGGCCGCCGACAGCCCCGACGCGCTGCCCGCGGCCGCCTGGACGGAACCTGGCGCCTGGGAGTCACCCGCCCATTGGTCCGGGCCTCAGCCGACCGCGGCCCGGTCAGCGGACGACCCCCTGACGAGCCCGTCGTTCGCCGCCCAGAGCCTGCGAGCCACCGACACCAGATCGTACCGCGGATCGCACCAGCGGGCGCACGCCGGTAACGGCGACTCTGCTTCCGGCGGTCATGGCTACCACTCCGATCCGGGCTGGAGCAACGGCTCCGAGGTTGCCCCCCATGCCGGCGGCTGGCAATCCGGCCGCGATGAGTATTCCGGCGGGGCGCTGGAGCCGCTACCGGAGTTCAGCTCGCCGCCTGCGGCACCGTCCGGTGACTGGCATCCGGCACCGGCTCCGGCCGACGGGCCCGCTGCCCACGCCTACGGCCAGCACGACGCCTATCCCGCGTCCGGACAGCCGCCCTGGACGGGCGATGGCCAGGGCTACGAGGCCGGGTACGGCCAGGACTCCTCCGCCGGCCACTGGAACGGAAGCACGGCTCACGGCCAGGAAGCGGGTTACGGCCAGGCTCCGAACCAGGACCGGGACGAGACCTATGGTCTGACCGGGCACTATGACCAGGCAGCCGGCCACAGCCAGGTCACGAGCTACGACCAGCCCGCGAGCTATGGTCAAGCCGCTAGCTACCGTCAGGAGGCGAGCCACGGCCGGCCACCGGGTCAGGGCTACGGCCAGGAGGCGGGTCAGGGCTACGGCCAGGAGGCGGGTCACGGCTACGCCCAGGAGGCAGATCAGGGCTACGGCCAGGATCCAGGTCAGGGCTACGCCCAGGAGGCAGGTCAGGGCTACGCCCAGGAGGCAGGTCACGGCTACGCCCAGGAGGCAGGTCAGGGCTACGCCCAGGAGGCGGGTCACGGCTACGGCCAGGAGGCAGGTCAGGGCTACGGCCAGGAGGCAGGTCAGGGCTACGCCCAGGATCCAGGTCACGGCTACGGATCAGGGCCGGAGTACGGTCCCTCGCCCGGCCAGTCCGGCTATGACTACGGATCCGTGCCGAGCTATGCCTCCGAGGCCGGCTACGGAGCTGGCTCCGGTGAGTACGGTCGCCGGCAGCCCTCCGGACCACCTGGCCGCGGGGCCAGCGAGCAGCCTTACGACCAGCGTGCTGGCTATGGTCGTTATCCGGGCTCCGGTGACCGTCGCTGACTCAACGCACATAGCCGTCACCACGTATCCCGTAGACTGACGCTTCCTGCGCTGCGGAATGAGCAGAAGTCACCGGCAACGGTTGACAAACCCGCCCGGGCGGCGTGGACAATGAGCCGACTGGACGAGGCAGGTCAGATGAAACGGGATGCACCCGACCACGCGCGCACGTACCACCTGCATAGGCTCGCCACCGCCCTTGACGTCAGGGGCCTTCCGGCTACGGTAAAAACGACCTATCCGGCGCTGCTCCATGTTTTTATGCCAGGAGCCACGATGCTCGCGGAAAGTATCGACTGCATTCCGGCCAATGACGGGGACGGGCGGCTGCGCTGGTACTATCGCTGGTCCTGGGGCGAGTTGCTGCACGACACCGACGACCCCACGGCCGCCGCGGACAAGATCGCGGATGTGCTGGCGACCCGGTGAAACCCACGGCATGACGCGCCCACGCCATCCTGACCTATGACGAGGGGTGCGGGAAGCCTGAACGCGCCTGCTCCCGGGCCGGCGCAGATCATCTACCATGAGTTGATCAAGCTTTGACCGGCTTCAGCGCGACGCCGGAGGCTTGATGATCATGACCGTGAATAAGCCTCCTGCATGGGGTCCAACTCGACCTGGACCAGGCAATCCTAAACGGTTGTCTGCCTAATGGGAGCGCCTTCGTTGTGTCCCCGGTGAACGGCGATTTCCTGGTCGACGTGGGCGTGGGTCTTTCGGCTCCCAGCTGAACTTCAGTGACATCGCTTCCAACGCCGGGCCTGCTACGGCTCGTGCCCATAAGGCACCGCGTATCGCGAGGTGGTTGACACTTCAAACGTCAACCGGGCTGGCCGGCCACAGCAGGTCAAAAGCGTGGATGGCGGGGCGAGCCGGCCTGTAGGCCGGGTTCTGTGCACCCGCTCGCGCGGGCCGGCGGCCATCCATCTGGGACTGCCGTTGCCGGCAGCCTCGTGCGGTCTACCCGCGAGCATCGGGCGGGCCACCCTCAACCGCTCGCGCAGGCGCCACGCTCTGGGAGCGCGGCGCCCTCTTGACCTTGCTCCGGGTGGGGTTTACCGAGCCGCCGCAGTCACCCGCGGCGCTGGTGGTCTCTTACACCACCGTTTCACCCTTACCCCGGGTCCGGGTACGCCCGGATTCCGGGGCGGTCTGTTTTCTGTGGCACTTTCCCGCGGGTCACCCCGGGTCGGTGTTGCCGACCACCCTGCCCTGCGGAGCCCGGACCTTCCTCACCGGGGACTGTCCCCGGCGCGACCGCCCGGCCGGCTCGCCCGCCACACCATCATACGTGGTCACAGCCCGGATTCCGGGGTGCGGACCAGGATGCGGCGACATTCCTCGCAGCGCAACACCTCGTCCTCAGCGGCCGCGCGGATCCGGTTCAGGTCCCCCGCGTTCAGGGTGAGATGACAGCCTTCGCAGCGGCCCTGGCGCAACGCGGCCGCGCCCACCCCGTGCTGGACCCGGAGCCGCTCGTACAGCGCGAGCAGGTCATCGGGGATCTGGCGGGCCACACCAGCCCGGCTGTCGGCCGCCTTTCCCAGCTGCTCCCCCAGCTCGCCCAAGGCCTCGTCGCGGCGGGCCACGACCTCTTCCTCGCGGCCCGACAACTCCTCGCGCTCAGCCGTCAGCGCGTCGCGGCTGCGCTGCGTGGCTTCCCTGCGCTCCATCACGTCTAGGACGATCTCTTCGAGGTCGGACTGCCTGCGCAGCAGCGACGCGATCTCGGACTGGAGGCTCTCAAGCTCGCGCGGTGAAGACACCTGCCCGGCGTCGAGGCGGCCGCGGTCCCTGGTGGCCCGGTCCCGCACCTGATCGACGTCCGCCTCGGCCTTCGCCTGGTCGCGGGCCAGATCCTTCTCAGTCGTCTCGGCGGCGACGATCGCGTCACGCAGCTCGGCCTCGCGGGCCTCGATTTTCTCCACCTCGGCGACCTCGGGCAGGCTGCGCCGCCGGTTATCGAGCCGGGCGAGCTCGGCATCGAGGTCTGCCAGCTCGAGCAGGCGCAGCTGCGCTTCTGCAGATGCCTTCACGGTTCCAACGTAGCCTGCCAGGCAACCTTCCCGATGCGGTGCCAGCCGCCGACGCCAAAACGGTACCGGATCGACTGTGTGCCGCTCCGCGCGACAGCGGCTGCGGTACAACTTGGCCATGACGGTTCCCCGGGTCAGCCGCCCGCACATGCCGGGGTACGGCATCGCCGGGTCAGCCGAAGGAAGCGGGCTGCTGCCCTGGTCCTGGGCGGCCGAGCGGCTCACCGTGTCGCGCAACTACTGGGTGGTCAGCGTCTGGCCGGACGGCCGCCCGCACTGACGGCCTCGCCCTACGGGAAGATGGCGACCAGCAGGATCGGCGTGGAGGTCGGGCGGGGAGCGCCGCCGGAAGGCTCCACGGTGAGCCCGAGCTTGTCCCCGGCGCGCAGCCCGGTCGCCACCACCGGCGAGGTCATGCCGTGCTGCGGCGCTGGCAGCATCGCCGCCGGGTGATCTCCGGACGGCCCCATCAGCCAGAGCTCATAACCCATCTGGTCCGGCAGCGCAGGCAGGCCGGCCGAGCTGAACGCCAGCGCGCCCATGTGCTCGGATACCACGATGGTCGCGGTGCCGCCGCTGGCCGCGCGGGCGGTCATCATCTTCGCGTCCGGTGCGGTCAGCACGGCGGCCAGCAGGTGGTCACGGGCCTGCAGCTGGCTCATGTGATGCTGGCTGACCACGGCCAGCCCGCCGAACGCCAGCGCCGCGACGGCCAGAACCGCGGCCAGCCCCAGCCTGAGCGGCCGGCCCAGCGGGCGGCCCAGCGCGAGCGACAGGGGCCAGGCCGGGCGGACGATTCGTGGCCAGGACGACCGGCGTGCCCACCCCCGGGACAGTCCGGACTTCCCCAGCACGGGTGGCAACTGCCTGGTGCGGGCCGCTTCGGCCAGGACCCGCTCGCGCAGCCCGGGCGGTAGCGGCGCCGCGGTAGCGTCCGCCAGCCTGCCCGCGGTTTCCATCAGGCCCCGGACCTCGTGCGCGCACGACTCGCAGGCGGCCAGATGCCGTTCGAAGCGCGCGCGGTCCCGGGGCGGCAGCGCATCCAGCGCGTACGGGCCGGCCAGAGTGTGAAGTTCAGCCCGGCGCGAGCCCCGGTCCGAGCCGGGGCGCCCGCGGGCCGCCATCATGTCACCCCCAGGCAGTCACGCATCCGGATCAGCCCGTCGCGAAGCCGCGTCTTCGCGGTGCCGGCGGCGATGCCAAGCAGGCCGGCCACCTCGCGATAGGTGTAACCGCCGTAGTAGGCCAGCACGATCGACTCGCGCTGCAGTTCGGTCAGCGTGCCCAGGCAGCGGCGCACCCGCTCCCGGTCCATCGACGCCTCGACCTCCTCGGCCACCGTGTCATAGCCCCTCGCCGGCGTCCCGGCCGCCCGGTCATCGCGCCGGGCCGCCGCCTGGGCCGAGCGGACGCGATCGACGGCGCGCCGGTGCGTGATCATGGATACCCATGCCTGCGCGCTGCCTTGAGCCGGGTCGAAACGTGACGCGGTGCGCCAGATTTCCAGCATTACCTCCTGCGCGACTTCCTCGGCCTGGGCCGGATCGCGCAGCACCCGCTGCGCCAGGCCGAACACGGCTGGGGCGACCCGCTCATAGACGCCGCCGAACGCTTCCTCGTCGCCGCGGCCCACCCGGTTCAGGAGCACGGCGACATCGTCCCGGCCCTGCCCGCTGGCGGCGGCCGCGTCCTCGCCGCCGCCCGGCCAGGCCGGGCGCAGAGGTCCTTCGCTCATGCTCACATTGTCCATTCGTAACCGGCGTACGCTTGGCTTGGCCCCAGGTGGTACGCCTGCCCGAGGGCAATCCACCCCGGCCCACCGCTCCGAATTATCAACATGACTGATGTGCCTCACCGGATACGTCCGCTTCCCGGCGCTGCGGCCGGCCTGCTGGCCGGCGCCGTCGCGGTGGGCGTGGGCCAGTTCGCCGCCAGTTTCGGCGCGTCGGTGAGTTCTCCGGTCGTGGCCGTGGGCCAGGCCGCGATCGACCTGACCCCGCCGCCGGTCAAGAACTTCGCGATATCGACGTTCGGCTCGAACGACAAGACCGCTCTGCAGGCAGGCATCCTGATCGTGCTCGCGATCTACGCCGCCGCGATCGGCGTGCTCGGCACCAGGCGGCTCGCCTACAGCCTCATCGGGCTGGCCGTCTTCGCCGGCCTGGGGCTGGCCGCCGCGGGCACCCGCCCCGGCTCGAACGCCGGGTACTTCGTGCCCGCGATCGTCGCGGCGGCGAGCG
>DASZAD010000156.1:0-3930 GCA_035945415.1 Streptosporangiaceae bacterium | reverse complement strand
GGCCAACCTGGGCCAGCGGCACCTGCAGCCCGCGCCCGCGGGCTCCTATCCGGCCGGGGCCGCCCCCTGCGGGGCGCGCCAGCTCATCGGCGACGTGTGGGAGTGGACGGCCAGTGACTTCCTGCCCTACCCCGGCTTCGTCGCCTGGCCGTACCGGGAGTACTCCGAGGTGTTCTTCGGCAGCGAGCACAAGGTCCTGCGCGGCGGCTCGTTCGCGGTCGGCCCGGTGGCCTGCCGCGGGACGTTCCGCAACTGGGACTACCCGATCCGGCGACAGATCTTCGCCGGGTTCCGCACGGCGCGCGACGCCGCCCCCGTGCTGCCGGCCTCCATCGCATTGGGAGGTGGCCGGTGAGCGGTCTTGAGGTCGAGCGGCGGCTGCCGGCTGACTTCCTGGCCCGGGCGCTGCGCGAGGACGCCCGGGCGGGCCTGACCGCCACGCCGAAGTCGCTGCCACCGAAGTGGTTCTACGACGCGGCGGGCAGCGCGCTGTTCGACAAGATCACCGAACTGGCCGTGTACTACCCCACCCGGGCCGAACGGGCGATCCTGGCCTCGGCCTCCGGTCAGATCGCGGCCGTCACCCGGGCGGACACGCTCGTCGAGCTGGGCTCGGGCTCCTCCGCCAAGACCAGGCTGCTGCTCGACGCGCTGCGCGGGGCCCGGACGCTGCGGCGGTACGTGCCGGTGGACGTCAGCGAGGCCGCGCTGGAAGCGGCCGGCCGGCGCCTGCTGGACCGCTATCCCGGCCTGGACGTGCACGCGATCGTGTCCGACTTCAGCTACCAGCTCGGCCTCCCCGAAGAGCGCGCGGCCGGCGAGCGGCGGCTGGTCGCGTTCCTGGGCAGCACGATCGGCAACATGGTGCCCGCGGAGCGCGCGCGGTTCCTGGCCCGCCTGCGGGCCGGCCTGCACGAGGGCGACGCGTTGCTGCTCGGCACCGACCTGGTCAAGGACCCCGGCACGCTGGTCGCGGCCTACGACGACCCGGCCGGAGTCACCGCCGCGTTCAACAAGAACGTGCTGGCCGTGCTCAACACCGAGCTCAGGGCCGGCTTCGACCTGGACGCGTTCGAGCACGTCGCGCTCTGGAACCCCAGCGCCGAGTGGATCGAGATGCGGCTGCGCTCGGTGATGGCCCAGACGGTCCGGCTGCCGGCCATTGACCTGCAGGTGAGGTTCGCCGGCGGTGAGGAGATGCTGACCGAGATCTCGGCCAAGTTCCGCCGTGCGGGCATCGAGCGCGAACTTTACGCAGCCGGGCTGGCCCCCCGCTCGTGGTGGACCGATCCGGACGGGCAGTTCGGCCTGTCCCTGTCGATGCCGGCCTGAGCTTCGCGGTCAGGTGATCAGGGGACGGTTGCCTGCTCATCCGGCGCCTGCTCGTCCGGTGCCGCCGGTTCCGGGGTGGGGCGGCGCCACCGGGCTCGCACCGCTTCGAGGATGATCCCGAGCCCGAGTGCGCCGCCAGGCACCAGCGTGACGAGCGCGGGCAACTGGTAGCGCCAGGAGTACTCGAACACGTCGGACACCAGCAACAGGACCACACCGGAGCCGGACAGCAGCAGACAGCCGAGGGCGAGCTGGCGCGTCCGCGGATCTGTTCGCCGCCTCAGCAGGGCAGCGGGACCGGCCAGGCTGGCCAGGGTGAACACCAGCAGCAGCGGTCCGGGGGTGAAGCCGCCGTGCAGCTGATAGCCGCGCAGGAAGCTGGCGACAGGCGTCCAGACCCTGGGCGGCCCGCCGCCGAACTGGCGGGTTACCCGCAGCACGATCGGCAGCGTCGCGTTCGGCGGGTGGTAGGGGTAACGCAGCTGGAACTGCCAGCGGGAGATCTGGGTGTCGCCCTGGTCGGTGACCCGCACCAGCGCGTACAGCTTCACCACGTCGCGGGAGTAGGAGGCCAGCACCCGCATCGGCTGCTGGGTGAGCACCCGGTGGTTGAAGTCGGAGACCAGGCTGTTGACCTCGGCCCGCGGCAGGTGCGCGTAGTAGGGCGCGACCGGCGACTGCGGGGCGTACTCCAGCCAGTCCGGACCCTCGAGCTGCTGCTGCCGGTCCGGGCACAGGGACCGCTCGCTGGCCGGCAGCCGGAGCGTGGCACAGTCCGCCGCCGACGCCGTCCTGCCGTACAGGGATGTGTCTCCGGTGTGTGACAGGAAGAACGCCCCGCTGACCACGTACGAGACGGTGCAGTAGCTGAGGATGGGCAGGGCGAAGGCCGCGGCCAGCGCGGCCGTCCGGCCTGCCACCCGCCACCACCCGCCGCCACAGGCGATCAGGTAGATCACCGCCGGCACGATCAGGCCTTCGCCCACCTGCGCGAAGATGGCCGACGTTCCGAGGGCGAGGCCGCCGGCCGCCGCCCGTCCCCAGCCCGGACCCGGCCGCCACAGCAGCACCGCGATGCCCGTCACGATCAGGGCCTGGAAGAACGTGCCCGGCAGGATCGTCTGCTCGTTCTGCAGCTGGTACGCGTCCAGCAGGACCGGCGCGACAGCCAGCGCGGCCAGCCAGCGGGACGCGCCGCGGCGCAGCAGCACCAGGTAGATCAGCGCGGCCATGTACAGGCCGAGCAGGTGCTGGACGGCGACCACCGCGTCGAAGTTGCCACCCGCCCACAGGATCGCCCGCAGCGGGCCCTCGTACCCGACCGGGTCGTTGCCGTAGGAGTTGTACAGGTACCTGGTCGCGTCCAGGAACAGCGCCGGCCGGTAGGCGAACTGGGCGAGCACCCGGAGCACCAGCCCGGCCGCCAGCAGCACCACGGCCAGCCGGTGCCGCCGGGTGGCCACGGCGGCGGCCCGCCACCAGCCCAGCCGCGCGGGCAGTGCCCCTCGCGACGCTGCGGTGTCGACGCCGGTCAGCCGCACCGCGCTGTTACCTGACGCTGACATCCACCGCAGTGTACCGGCCCGAGCGGCCCGAGCCGGGCCACGCTTGGGTGATCGCGGCGCCGTGGCTGGGTTCCAGGCCGTGTCTCGTAAATCTTGGTTGATGCGGACGGTGTCGCCTGGACACCGATCCGCGCCGCTGAAGATCTACGAGACACGGCCTAAGCGTCACGCTGGGCGTCCCGCTGCCGGACGGTGGCCGGCGGGCTCTGCACCGTGGTCAGGGACATCCCGGTGGCGCGGACACGAGCGTCGATGGTGGCTATGAGCTGTTGGGGGACCGGATCCAGCGCCAGGGACCCTTCAGCGCCGGCGCTCAGAGCCCGCGCCGCTGACGACCGGTACGCCGTGGCCTCGTCGCCGAGCAGCCCGGCGTCGGCCACGTGCTCGACGCGCTCCACCGTGGCACCCAGCGCAGCCGCGTAGTCACGGGCCTTGCCGATCGCGGCCTGGATCGCGGCGGCGCGCACCTGCGGCCATACCGGGTTGTCCCAGTCCACTTGCCAGGCCACCGCGTGCAGGTTCAGGCTCGGATGAGCCGCCAGCACCTCGCCGGCCGCCTCCAGCATCCCCAGGTCACGAATGGTCACCCGGACCGCAACCGTGGCCGTGACCTGCCCGGACCGCACCACCCGTCCGGTCTGCTGGTCGTGGTACTGCTCCTCACGGGTAGCCGAGGAATGTGCCGACCAGGTCATCGGGCGGCGTCCAGCGCCTTCGGTGAAGGGCACCCCGCCGAGAGCGGCGAGATCGGTGGTGAGATGACCCAGGCTGGCGGCGGCCGAGCGGACCGCCTCCTGCTTGGATCCGGCTGTGTGCTCGATCATCGCGTCCAGGACGACAAAATCGGGAGCCACCAGTTGCCGCGCCTCGGCACGGACCGAGAGCAACACGCTGTGTACGTCGTCCATCACACACCTCCGCCGGCCCGGCCCCGAGTCACCGGCCGAGGGTGGCCTGGCCGCCACTGGACAGGAACAGGGCGAGAGACACCGTCACGATCGTCAGCCACCGGGTCATCCGGTTGCGCGGGACC
>DASZAD010000155.1:0-6399 GCA_035945415.1 Streptosporangiaceae bacterium | reverse complement strand
CAGCGTGCCCAGCAGGGCCGAGGTGACCGTGGTGGCGCCGAGGGCGCGGATGCCACGTTGGGTCATGCAGGTGTGCTCGGCCTCGAGCACGACACCAACGCCACGGGGACGCAGATTCGCCTCGAGGCAGCTAGCGACCTGCATGGTCAGCCGCTCCTGGGTCTGGGGCTGGGCCGCGAAGTGCTCAACCAGGCGGGCCAGTTTGGACAGCCCGAGGATGCGCTCCCCGGGCAGGTAGCCGACGTGCGCGATGCCGGAGAAGAGCAGCATGTGATGCTCGCAGAGGGTCCGGAAGGGGATGGCGCGGGCCAGCACCAGCTCGTCATAACCTTCGTCGTTGGGGAAGGTGGTGAGCCGGAATGGCTGTGCCGCAAGCAGTTCCGCGTAGGCGCGGGCCATCCGAAGCGGTGTGGCCCGCCGCTCCTCGCAATCGAGATCGATCCCGAGCGCGGTCAGGAAATCCGCGGCGGCCCGCTCCGCGGCCCGCAAGTCCGCGGGCCGCCCGGCGGCGGCCGGAACCATCACGCGTGGCCCGCCGTCCAGCTCAGCAGCCGGGCGGCCGGCGGCGTCGCGGTCTACCCGGGCTGGATCCTGGGCTACCCGCAGCGCTGACTTCGGCCGGGTGCCGTTGGCTGAGCCTGGCGCAGGCACGGCTGGGGCCTGGCCGGTGCTGTCGAGGATCGGACGTCGGGTCATGGTGTTCCGTTCCTGTCGTGCCTGGCTGCGACGATGGCGACGCAGCACTGCCCGGGCTCCGGGTCATGGACCGGGTTCAGGCCAACGGCACCCAAGGCCGCCACCAGGCCTTGAATCAGCGCGAGGTTCATTCGGCAGACCACCTCGGGCTGCAGTTGAGCCAGGCGGGCGAACGGGCAGTTGCGCATCCGGAGGGCGCCGGCATCGTCCCGCCAGGGCTCGAAGCCGTGTTCGGACAGGGCGCTCTCCAGGGCCAGCCACTCTGGCCGCTGTGCGGCGGCCAGCGGTGGGGCGCCGCCTTGGGCCTGCTCGTCCCGGGGCCGCTCGCCCCGGCCGGCGCCCAGCTCGGCGCCCAGCTGGCGGGCGGCCTCGTGCAGCGCGGCCAGGGCCCGGCCGCTGCGGTCGGCTGCGACCGCCTGCACCAGCAGGCGTGCCGCCAGTTCATACTCCCGCGGGGGGAAGGTCACCATGAACTCGTCGCCGGACCGGGCGTAGACCTTGGCCGGACGGCCGGCACCCGGCCCACCACGGCCCGGCGGCCGCCGGTAGGAGGCGGTCAGCAGGCCGGACCGCACCAGCTGGTCCAAGTGATAGGCGGCCAGGGCGCGGCCGATGCCCACCGCGGCCGCCGCCTCGTCCCGTCCCACCGGCTCGCCGCAGCCGGACACGAACGCGTACAGGCGACCGCGCACCCGGTCGTCCAGGCAACTCACCGAGGCCAGGTCGGCCTCGTTCCGTGGGAAGCTCACCACGGTAGTCTATCGTTAATAAAAGCTTGCGAAAGAGGACGAGGCTCATGAGCGTCCTGATCGGCCGACGCGAATCATTCAACGCCGCGCACCAGCTGTGCGACCCGGATCTGTCCGATGATGAGAACCGGCGCCTGTTCGGGAAGTGCGCGAACCTGCACGGGCACAACTATGTCCTGGAGGTGGTCATGGCCGGCGAGATCGATCAGGCCAGCGGCTACGTCTTGGACCTGAAACTGTTGTCTGACGTCATCGGCAGGCGGATCATCCGTGACGTGGATCACCGCAACCTGAACACCGACGTGCCGTGGCTCAAGGGGCGCGTTCCGACCGCAGAAAACTTGGCCCAGGCAGTCTGGGAGCGGCTCCGGCCCGAGTTTCCCGACGGGCTGCTGCGGTCGGTCCGGGTCTGGGAGACCGACAAGAACTGGGCCGAAGTCGGTGACCAGGCCTGAGGCCCCGGCCCGGACGACCGCGGAGCTTTCCGTGGCCCCGGCTGGGGCGGACCGGGAGTTGCGGAGGCGCTACACCGCCGCGGACGTGGGAGTGCTCACCGGCGACGAGGCGATCCGGTTCGTCTCGCGGGGAAACGCCGACCCGCAAGACGACGCGGTCCTGGCCTGGGAGCTGCTGTACCGGCTCGAACCGGAGCTTTATGACCGGCTGGCCAGCGCCGAGCGGCTCCATCCCGGGGTGGTGGGCTGGCTGCCGCGCGACGTGGATCAGGTCGTCGAGGTCGGCGCGGGCACGGGGCGGCTGACGCTCGAGCTCGCCGGCCGCGCTCGCCGGTTGGTGGCGGTGGAGCCCGCGCTGCCGTTGCGCCGCATCCTGCGGCAGAAGCTCGCGGCAGCCGGCCACGGGGATCGGGTCCAGGTGGTCCACGGGTTCTTCGACCAGCTGCCGCTGCCCGGCGATTTCGCCAGCCTGGTCGTCGCCTGCTCGGCCTTCACCCCTTCGCCGGAGCACGGCGGCGAAGCCGGCTTGGCCGAGATGGAGCGGGTGTGCCGGCCGGGCGGGTGCGTGGCCATCATCTGGCCTAACCACCTCGACTGGCTCGCCTCCCGCGGCTACCGGTATGTGAGCTTCCCCGGATCGATGTCGGTGGAGTTCGAGAGCTATGACGAGGCGGTTGAGCTAGCGGGGATCTTCTACCCGGAGGCGGCCAGCGAGGTCCGTAGGCGAGGTTCGCGGGTAGTTCCGTTTGCCGTGCTGGGCGTCAACCCGCCCCGCGACCTGGCTTTCAAGGTCCTGGCGGGATGAAGATCGCGATCATGGCGCCGCTGGTGACGGCGATCAGGGAGCCGCAGCGCGGCGGTTCGCAGGCGTTCGTGTCCGATCTGGCCCGCGGCCTGGCCGGCCGGGGCCACGACGTGCACGTCTACGCCGCCTCCGGATCGGAGATCCCGGGGGTGGAGGTGATCGACACCGGGGTCGATCCCCGGTCCCTGGCGGACACGCTCTACCGGGCGTCCGGGCCGTCCGCAGGCGGGCGCGAGGAGGGCGAACAAGCGGCGGCTGCGGCAGCCGAACTCGCTTTCACCACCGCCTATAGGGCCATGCAGGGGATCCACTACGACGTGGTCCACAATCACGCCTTCGACGCGCCCGCCGTCCGGCTCGCCGCGATGCTGCCGGCACCGGTGGTGCACACGCTGCACCTGCCTCCGGACCAGGCGGTGTCGGCGGCGCTTCGTCAGGTGGCCCGGCCCGGCAGGCGGTCGGCGGTGGCCGCCGTATCGGAGTTCCAGGCCAGCGCCTGGCGCCGGGTCGTCCCTGTGGACGCGATCCTGCCGCCGTACCCGCACACCGGTGTCATTCCCTGGTCGGGGACGGGCGGGCAGGGCGCGCTGTTCGCGGGGCGACTGAGCCCGGAGAAAGGCGCGGCCGAGGCCATCGACATCGCCCGCGCGGCGGGAGTGCCGATCGACGTCTACGGTGACGTCTACGATCGCCGGTACAGCCAGGAGCAGATCGGCCCGCGACGAAGCTGGCCGGGAGTGATCGTTCATGGGGGGGTGCCCCGGACCTTGCTGTGGGAGGCTATGACCCGGTCGGCCGTGGTGTTGTATCCAGCCCGCTGGGACGAGCCCTTCGGGATGGCCGCCGCCGAGGCGCAGGCCTGCGGGACCCCCGTTGTGGCGTACCGGCGCGGCGGACTGAGTGAAGTGATCGTGGACGGGGTGACTGGCTTCCTGGTGCCGCCCGATGACGTCCAGGCCGCCGCCGCAGCGGTGGTCAAGGTGGCCGGGCTTTCGCGGCCAGCCTGCCGCCAGCACGCCGTAGGCGTGCTTGACCTGGAGCTGAGCCTGGACGCACACGAGCATCTCTACCGGCGAGTGGGTGGTGAGTGAGCTGGTGCGGCATCTGCCCGGTGGGACCTCGCCTGCCACCCCCGCCCGGTGGCTGGCGGGACGGCTGGCGGTGGTCACGGGGGCCAGCCGCGGGATCGGGGCGGCCACCGCGGAGGCCATGGCGGCGGCCGGCGCTCACGTCGTGCTGGCCGCCCGGGACCGTCACGCTCTCGACGCCGTGGCCGGCCGGATCACCCACGCGGGCGGCCAGGCCTGGCCCGTACCGACGGACGTCAACGACGAGGCCGCGGTCGAGCGCCTCTTCGCCACGGTTGCCGGCGCCGGCCAGCTGAGCGCGCTGGTCTGCGCGGCCGGGGTGCTGACGCCCGCGCCGTTCACCGAAACAACCGCGGCAATATGGGCCGAGACGCTCGGGATCAACCTGACCGGCACTTTCCTGTGCTGCCGCGCGGCGTTCACCGCCATGGTTCCGGCGGGTGAGGGCCGGATCGTCAACATCGGATCGCTGTCTGGCGTGTACGCGACCGAGAAGTTCCCGGGGCTAGCCGCGTACAACGTGTCCAAATACGGGGTCATCGGCCTCACCGAGGCGATCGCGGTCGAGGGCAAGGAGGACGGCATCAGCGCGATCTGCCTGAGCCCGGGCGCCGTCGACACCGAGATGCTGCGCCGGGCCAACCCGGCCCTGCGTCCGGGCCTGACCCCGAGGGACGTCGCGGAGTTGATCGTCGCACTGCTGGACGGCCCGCTAGCCCCGGCCAGCGGGGCGAACATCCCGCTGTTCTCGAACGCGTAGCAGGCTTCAGTGCCTGCCCAGGGACCATAGGTCGATGCGGTCGTCGGCGAGTACGGCTGGGGCCGGCCGTGCTCGCACCGCCACCAGGCGGGCGCAGGCCGCCATCTCGCCGTCGCGATCCAGTTCAGGATCACCGCCGCGGTCGACGCCGACGGCAGCTAGCACTACCCCGTCCACCAGGTAGAAGCCGATCAGCTCGCCCGTCTCTGGGCTGCCGCGGATCACGAACTCATCCCAGCTGGCGACGTGGCCGACGTACTCGATCTTGTGCTCGTACTGATCGGACCAGAAACTGTGGAGATAGTCGTAGGGGGCCGTTGAGCCAAGCATGGACCTGGCCGCGGCGGCACCCTGCTTCTCCGCGTTGTTGAAGTGCTCGACCCGGATCCGCCCGAACAGCGGGTGGAGATGGTTCGCCACGTCACCGGCCACGTAAACGTCGGGCGCGCTCGTCCGGCAGAGCTCGTCGGCCAGGATCCCGTTGTCACGCTCGACCGGCACGGCCGGGATGTCGGGCTCTATGCCGACGCCCGCCACGGCGAAATCACACGCGACACGCCGCCCGGCCGCGGTCACCATCGCCTCCACGCGTTCGTCGCCCTCGAAGGCGGTGACCTGGTCTCCGGCCAGCAACTCGACACCGTGCGCGCCGTGGAACGCGCCGACCAGGGCGCCGACCTGGCCGCCCAGGACCTTCTCCAGCGGGGCCCGGCCGGGGAAGACCGCGGTCACCCGGACTCCCAGCTGGGTCAGCGAGGCCGCCACCTCGCAGCCGATGAATCCCATGCCCACGACGACCGCGTGCCGGCCCGGTGCCGCCTCCCGTTTGATCGCGTCGCACTCGGCCACCGTGCGCAAGTAGTGAATCCCGGGCAGACCGGCCCCCGGGATCCGGAGCCGCCGGTTGCGCCCTCCGGTAGCCAGCAGAACCTTCTGGTAGCCGAGCTCTTCACCCGAGTCCAGGGTGAGCGTGTGCGCGGCGGGATCGACGGCCATCACGGCGGCCCCACTGCGAAGCTCGACATCGTGGCCGTCGTACCAGGGGGCCGGCCGGACGTACCAGGAGTCGAGATCCTCCTCCGACCGCAGATAGGTCTTGGACAGCGGCGGACGGCCAACCGGAACGCCCGGTTCCCGGCTGATGAGCACGACCGGTCCGGGGAAGCCCTCCTGTCGCAGAGTGGCAGCGGCGTTGCCGGCCGCGACGCCACCGCCGATGATCACAATCGGTTTTGCGGGGGATCCTTCAGCCACGCCATACATTCTGCCGGCCGGAGCGGACATCGAGCCCGGCTACCTTATCGACAATCCGGGCTATGGTCCGTTCTGACCGGACCGCGCACCTGATTGACTGCCGCCCCGCGGCCACAATCGACCGCAAGTGGACGGCGCTGGCGGTCCAGCGAGAGAGTCTGGCAGTGCGCGGAATCGGATGACGGCTAAGCGGAGTCCTGGCTAGGGCTGGGGCTGGCGCTGGAGGCCGGGCTCAGGCTCGGTCGCGGGCTACCTGGAACGGGCCGAAGCTCTGGGCGACCGGCATCAGCTCGATGGTGTTGACGTTGACGTGCGGCGGGAGCGTGGCTGTCCAGTGCACGGCCTCGGCGATGTCGCCGGCGGTGAGTGGCTGCATGCCGGCGTAGACGGCGTCCGCCCTGGCCTGGTCACCGCTGAACCGGACGGTGGAGAACTCCGTGTCGGCCAGCCCGGGCTCGACGCAGGTGACGCGCACGCCGGTCCCGTGCAGGTCGCTGCGCAGGTTCAGGCTGAACTCGTGCACGAACGCCTTGGTGCCGCTGTAGATGTTGCCGCCCGGGTAGGGGTAGGTGGCTGCGACCGAACCGAGGTT
>DASZAD010000154.1:0-9116 GCA_035945415.1 Streptosporangiaceae bacterium | reverse complement strand
GCAACGGCGTGAGCTGCAGGAACAGTGTGCACACGAGCACCGCTGCGGCCGGCACCCAGACGAGCGTCCGGCGGGCCGCCGCCCGGCCAGGGCCGAGGCGTGCGGCCAGCCACTGCCCGATCCGGTACAGCCCGCCCCCGGCCAGCAGCGCCACCCCGGCCTCGCCGTAGAGGACGTAACGATCGATGTACAGCGGCGGACCGGCCAGCGACTCCAGGATCAGCAGCGCCGCCGGGACGAGCAGCAGCGGCACCGCCACCGAGGGCAGCGAGACGCCGCCGCGCCACCAGGGGACCGCAAGCCCGGACAGCGGCTGGCCAGCCTCGGTTGTCGTGCCCAGCGGCCAGCCAGGATCCGCGGCGGCGCCGGGCGGCTGGCCCGCCTCAGCCGTCGTGCCCGGCAACCCGCCGTGGTCCGCGCCCGTGCCTAGCGGCTGGCCGGCGCCCTCCGGCCGGCCGGCCCGGCGCTGGCGCCGCCACCACGTGCCCGGCGGCAGCACGGCGATGACGGCGCACGCGACCAGGAGGATCGGGGCCGCGATCGTCGCACCGAAATAGTCGTGGTATAGCACCCACAGGTCGTGCAGCCCGGGCCGTGGGATCACCCCGAGGGCCCGGTGCTGGTGGATGCTGAGCAGCAGGAGCGGCGCGAGCGGAACCGCGCCCGCGACCGAGGCGATGGCCCAGTGCTGGACCGCGCGGCGGCCGTACCTGGCCAGCAGCACAGTGATCGCGTGGGCGGCCAGGACGAGCACCGCCATCTCGTTCAGGTAGCTGCTCACGGTCAGCAGCGCGCCGTAGGCCACCCACCAGCGCATGGCGGGCCGGCCCGACCGCTCGGCGGCCAGCGCCCGCAGCAGGATCAGCGTCAGGCCCATGACGCAGGCGAACACCAGGGCGTAGGATCGCGCGGTCTGCGCGTAGTAGGTGATGCTCGGCGTCAGAGCCATGATCAGGCCCGCGAACAGGCCCGCCCAGCCCGAGCCGGTCAGTCGCCTGCCGATGACGGCGACCAGGACCGCGCCGGCCGTCATGGCGATCACCGACGGGACGCGCATCACCGTGGGGCTGGTGCCGGCCACCATCCAGCCGTGTAGCAGCAGGTAGTACAGCCCGTGGACGGCGTCGACGTGGCGGAGCAGGTGCGCGAGCTGACGCAGGCTCAGCAACGCCGCCCAGCGGCTGACCACCTCGTCGTTGCCCATGGCCGAGTCGCGGGTCAGTCCCCACAGTCCGGCCACGGTCATCGCCGCGGCGGCGGCGATCAGAGGCGCGTACCTGACCGCGAGCCCAGACCAGGTCCGGGCGGGGGCTGACCCGGCCTGGGGGGCGGGCGGGCTCTCCTCCGCCGCCGGCCGGCCGCCGGGCTCAGGGCCTGAGGACGTTGTACCGGGGTGTCCCGCCCGCGCCGAGCTCACGGCCTTCGGCCACCAGGCGGATCGTCGAGCGAGGCCGCGAAAGTCTCCTGCCACGTCGCGGGTGAGGTGAACTCCGCCAGCGCGGCGCGGTAAGTGGCGGCCAGGCGCGGCCACCGCCACAGCAGCCGGGCGTGCAGGATCACGGTCCGCCAGCCCAGCGACCGGAACAACTTCGGGTCGCGCTGATACCAGGCGGCGCTGGTGCCGTCGGCCGCCGACACCACGGCGCTGTCCAGCTTGGCCAGCACCCACCAGCCGGCGTCCTGGTACGGCAGCGCCATCTGCGGCCGCTTTCGCCAGCCCTTTCGCGGCCGCCGGAACTGGCGCAAGGTCGCGGACGCGGCTTTGGTCAGCAGGTTGAACTTGTTGGTCGGAGTGGTGGACGCCTTCACGTTGTCCGGGGCCTTCCGCCGGGGCGGCGGGAAGTTCTCCAGGCCCGCCTGGGCCTGGGCGTCGATGAACCCACGCCGGAACTCCTGGAGCTCGCCCTGCCTGGTCCCGAGGCCCCGGTGCAGGTGGTCCGGCCCGGACAGCAGGTCCTCGATCGCCATCAGCCGCAGCGCGGCCGTCGAGTACTGCATCGACAGCAGGGCCTGGAGCTGTCGTTCCGCGCTCTCCGCGGCCAGCAGACCGCCGCGCTTGAACGGCGAGTGCAGCAGTGCGACGAGCAGCCGGTTGCGCAGGTGGTAGTAGGCCTGCCAGTCCAGGGCGTCGTTCTTGTCCAGCCACGGGATGTGCCAGGCGGCCACGCCGGGCATGGACACGGTCGGATAGCCCGCCTCGCGGGCGCGCACCGCGTACTCCGCGTCGTCCCACTTGATGAACACCGGCAGCCCGAGCCCGATCTCCTTGATGATCCGGATCGGGATGAGGCACATCCACCAGCCGTTGTAGTCCGCCTCGGCCCGGCGGTGCAGCCAGGGCGTGTTGCGCAGGTTCCGGCGGCCGAAGTCGTGCCGGGCCCGGGTGTTCGGCGCGGTCTGCCACCACCACTTGCGCGGCGTGATCGCCTCGGCCATCGCATGCAGCACCGTGCGGTCGTACAGGCTGAACATGTGCCCGCCGACGATCGTCGGGCGCCGCGTCAGGTCGGCGAACGTCGCCGCGCGCAGGATGCCCTCGGGCTCCAGCCTGATGTCGTCATCGAGAATCAGCAGGTACTCACTCGCACCGGCGCGTGCCGTCTCGTCCATCACCCGGGAGAACCCGCCCGAGCCTCCCAGGTTGCCCTGCCGGATCACCTGGAGCCGGTCGCCGAGCCCCTTGGCCACGTCGGCGAAGTCCGGGTGGTCGGTCACCAGGCGGGTGCCCTGGTCGATGACGTATACCGCGTCCACCAGGTCCAGCGCGTCCACTGCCTCGCCCAGCGTCCGCAAGTTCTCGATCATGAAGTCGGGCCGGTTGAACGTGGTGAAGCCGATGCTCACCCGCCCCGGGGCCCAAGCGCGAGCGTCAGGGCGGGGCTCCGCCAGGCCCTGACGCTCGCGCTTGGCCGCCCACTCCGCCTCGACCAGCGTCGTCCCACGCGGGCCGGCCACGATGTCGAACCAGTACCAGCCACCGTCGATGAACGGGGTCAGCGACAGCGTTCGCTCGATCGTCTCCGGCTGATCGGTCCCGCCGGGGGCGGCCACCCTGATCGTCTCGACCGGGAAGCTGTGGCCCTTGGCCGCCGAGCGGTACACGATGATCGTGCACTCGCCCACCACCCGGAGGCGCAGCGTCACCGCGTCCAGCGTGGTCCACCGGCGCCAGTAGCTCGCCGGGAACGCGTTGAAGTACGTCCCGAACGAAACCCGCCGCCCCTCGGTGATCGCCGCACTGCGCCGCGGCCCGGCCCCCTCGACCCAGCGGGCCGGCACGTCGCTGCCGAACCGGATGCTCGACTGGGTCTCGCCCGGCACCGCGTTGACCTCCACCGAGGATTCGATGGCCATCTTCGTGCCGCTGAACGCCTCGAACCGCTGCTCGGAGATGAGGTCGGCCGCCCCGCGGTCCGGGTTGACCTCGGCGTAGAGCGGAACTATGTCGAAGTCCGTGCCAGGGAAAATCACCCGCTGAAGTACGCGGCGGCGCTGGCGCTCCGCCCGCCCGCCGGCCGGTTCGGTGCCAGCCGGTCCGGCGCCGGTCAGGTCTGCGCCGGCCGGTCCGGCGCCGGTCAGGTCCGCGCCGGTCAGGTCCGCGCCGGTCAGGTCTGGGGTGGCCACGTCAGGCACCTCGCGGGGTCAGCGGCGCGCCCTCGGCGAAGAAGGGACGCAGGCGGCTCGAGTACATGCTCAGCGCGGATCCGATCGCCATGTGCATATCCAGGTACTTGTAGGTGCCCAGGCGGCCGCCGAAGAGCACCCCGGGCTCCCGGCCGGCCAGCTCCCGGTAGGCCAGCAACCGCTCCCGGTCCGCCGCGGTGTTGATCGGGTAATACGGCTCGTCACCACGGCTGGCGAAACGCGAGAACTCGCGCATGATCACTGTCTTGTCCTCCGGGTACCAAGATCGCTCGGGATGAAAATGCCGGAATTCATGGATTCGCGTAAATGGCACGTCCTCGTCGGCGTAGTTCATGACGGACGTTCCCTGGAAGTCCCCGATGGGGAGCACCTCCAACTCGAAGTCTAGTGTGCGCCAGCCCAGCTCCCCGGCCGAATAATCGAAGTACTCGTCGAGTGGCCCGGTGTACACGATGGGCACGTTCCCCTGCAGGTCAGACCGCATCTGGAAGTAATCGGTGGTCGGCCGCACCTCGATGTTGGGGTGGTCGGCCATGCGCTCCAGCCAGGCCGTGTAGCCATCGACCGGCAGGCCCTCGTAGGTATCGTTGAAGTAACGGTTGTTGAAGGTGTAGCGGACCGGCAGTCGAGTGATGATCTCCGCGGGCAGTTCGGCGGGATCGGTCTGCCATTGCTTATAGGTATAGCCGCGGATGAACGCCTCATACAGCGGCCGGCCGATCAGCGATATGGCCCGTTGCTCCAGGTTCGCGGCTGCTTCGGCCGGCACCTCGGCTGCTTGCCCGGCGATCAGCTCCCGCGCTTCGGCCGGTGACATCGCCGCGCCGAAGAACTCACAGATCGTGCCCAGATTGATGGGGAGCGGGTAGACGCGGCCCTTGTAGATCGAGAACACCCGGTGCTGGTAGCCGGTGAACGCCGTGAACCTGTTGGCGTACTGCCAGATGTGTTCGTTCGAGGTGTGGAACAAGTGGGCACCGTAACGGTGAATCTCGATTCCGGTCCGGGGCTCAGGCTCACTGTAAGCGTTACCGCCAATGTGGTGACGGCGCTCGAGGACGAGGACCCGCAGGCCCAGATCCGCCGCGCACCGCTCGGCCACGGTCAGCCCGAAGAAGCCGGACCCGACGACGACCAGGTCGACGTTCACGAGCCCACCGGACCGCGCAGCCGCGAGACGATCGGGCGGTACACCGCACGGCGGAACCACCAGGGAACCAGCCGGTAGCCGCCGCGGATGATCACGTTGCGCGCGTACTGGGCCGGCGTGGTGAACCCGCTGCGCCGGAACTCACGCTGCAGCCGTAGCTCGGAGCGGAGCAGCGCGGTGCCGCCGCGCCGCTTGAAGGCCGTGGCGCCGACCCGGTAGTAGACCAGCGGCTCGGGCACGTTGACCGGCCGCGCGGCGCCCGCCAGCATCCGTGCGAACAGCGAGTAGTCCTCCATCAGCGGGAGATCCCCGTAACCGCCGGCCTTGAGGACGGCGCTGCGCCGGTAGACCACGGTCGGGTGGTTGAACGGGTCGTGCATCCGCGCGTAGCTCCGGATGCGGTCCGGATCCGTGGGCGGGACCCGCTGCCCGACGATGTCGCCGATGTCGTTCACGAACTCGAGCAGGCCGGAGCCGACGATGTCGGCCTCCGCGATGAGCGGGATCTGCACCGCGAAACGGTTCGGCATGGCCACGTCGTCGGCGTCCATCCGGGCGACCACGTCGTACCAGCTTGCCGCAAGCCCCCGGTCGAGGGCGGGCCCGAGGCCGCCGTTGCGCTCCAGCGGGACGAACGTCACCGGCACCAGGCCGTTGTCCTGTAGCTCCTCCAGGCACTCGGCCAGCTCCGAGCGGACCGGGCCGTCCCGGACGATGATCACCTGGTCCGGGCGCAAGGTCTGGTCGCGAGTCGCGCTGCGGAAGGCCCGCCGGAGGTGATCGGGCTGATCACCGTCATACACCGGCATCAGGAGCGCGAAGGGCTCGTGCATAGCACGAACTCTATCCACCAGCAGTCACCGGACAGTGCCGCTCCACGCAGGACACCCCCTGGCCGCCCGCGAATTGCCGGGGCCGCCACGGGCTGTTAGCCTTCCCGGCGTGCCGAAGGTGTTCCTGCACATCGGCGAGCCAAAGACCGGCACCACCTTCCTGCAACAGGTCATGTGGGGCAACCGTGCCGAGCTGGCCGCCCAGGGTGTCGTGCTGCCCGGCCACCACCCGCAAGACCACTTCCGGGCCAGCCAGGACCTGCGCGGCATCCAGAAGCTGGCCAGCGACCCGGCGGGCTCCTGGACCGGCGAGTGGGAGATCCTGGCCCAGCAGGCGCGGCAGGCCGGACGGGCCGCGGTCATCTCGCACGAGCTGTTCTCGGCGGCGGACTCGGCGCAGGCCGGGCGGGCCGTCGAGGCGCTGCGGCCGGCCGAGGTCCATGTGGTCCTCACGGTCAGGGACATCGCCTCGCTGCTGCCCGCGGAGTGGCAGGAGACCGTCAAGCATCGTAACGACAAGGCGTGGGACGACTGGCTCGCCGACGTGATCGACCGCGAGTCGGTGGACGCCGACCGGCGCCAGTGGTGGTTCTGGCGGGTGCACGACACCGTGGCCGTCCTGAACCTGTGGTCGCGCTGGGTGCCGCCGGAGCGGATCCACGTGATCACGGTGCCGCCGCCCGGGTCGCCCCCGGCGCTGCTGTGGGAGCGCTTCGCCTCGTTGCTCGACGTCGATCCGACCACTGCCGACCTGTCCCGCGCCCGGCAGAACACGTCGCTGGGCCCGCCCGAGATCGAGTTCCTGCGCCGGCTGAACGCGGCCCTGCCGCGGGAGGTGCCGGACTGGTTCTACATGTGGAACGTCAAGGAGGCGATCGCGCACCAGGGGCTGGCCGGCCGGCCCGGGGAGGGGCGCCTCATCCTGCCCGCCGACCGGGATACGTGGGCCAAGGAGCACGCGGAGGCCCTGGTCGCCGCGCTGGGTGACTCCGGTTATCACCTCGTGGGAGACCTGGCTGAGCTGCTGCCCCGGCCCCTCCCCCCGCCCCTGGCCGGGCCGGGTGCCGCTGCCGCCGATCCGCCGGCCGGGCAGGTGCTTGACGCGGCGGTCGAAGCCGCCGCGGCCATGGTGGTCAACCAGTACCGCCGGGAGTACCGGGCCGCCAGGCGGGAGCCTGGGCCCCGGCCGCAGCCGGGTCCCCGTCAGCGTCGCGGCCTGGCGGCCAGGATCGAGGCGGCCGCCGCGTCCTCGCCGCGGCTGAAGCGGATGGTGCGGGAGCTGAGCAGCCGGTATCCGGCCGTGCGCCGGCTGCGGATCGTGACCTGGCGGGCGCTGGAACTGTCCCGGTCCCGTGCCCCCGGCCGGTCCCGTCCGCCCGGCCAGCCTGGCGCGTCCGGTTCGCCTGGTTCGCCTGGTTCGCCCGGCGGGTCCGGTTCGTCTGGCTCGTCCGAGGGGTCCCGGGTGCTCGACCTGTCCCGGGCCCGGAGGCGTCGTTAACATGCCGGCGGCTGAGGGCCGGCCGGCGCCGGAGCGGCCGGGAACGCGAGTCCGGGTGGTCGCCGTCATGGTGACGTACAACCGGCGGGATCTGCTCCTCGAGGCGCTGGCCGCGGTCCACGCCCAGAGCCGCCTGCCCGAGGCCGTGATGGTGGTGGACAACGCCTCGGCCGACGGCACCGCGGCCGCCGTCCGTACGCACTTCCCCTCGGTCCAGCTCGCCGAGCTCACGCACAACACCGGAGGCGCCGGCGGGTTCGCTTCCGGGCTGGCGCTGGCCCTGGCCGACGGCGCGGATCTCGTCTGGCTCATGGACGACGACACGGTGCCCGAGCCGGACGCGCTGCGGGCGCTGCTCGAAGCCCGGCACCGTTACCCGTCCGGGCCGCCGGCGCTGATCGCCAGCCGCGTGCTGTGGACCGACGGCCGCCCGCACCCGATGAACACCCCGCGGACCAAGCCGTTCGTCAGCCAGGCCGAACTACGGGCGGCCGAGGCTTCCGGATGTCTGCCGATCCGGTCGGCATCGTTCGTGTCCATCCTCGTGGACGCGGCCGAATGTCGGCGGCGCGGCCTGCCGGAGGCCGACTTTTTCCTGTGGAACGACGACTTCGAGTTCACCACCCGGCTGCTGCGGGACAACATTGGCCTGCTCTGCCCGGCCAGCGTGGTCGTCCACAAGACGCGTACGTTCGGCTCGACAAACGTCGATCCGGGGCCGCGCTTCTTCTACGAGGTGCGGAACAAGATCTGGATCCTGCGGTCCTGCTCGCTGTCCCCGCGTGAACGGGTCGTCTACGGCGGCTCGACGCTGCTGCGCTGGGCTCGCACGTTCGCGGGCTCACGCGACCGGGGCGTGCTCGCATCGTCCCTGTTCAAGGGCATCTCCGTCGGCGTAAGGACGAGCCCAAGGCCGACCGCGGAGGTGCTGGCGGCAGCAGGCTTGAAGGTCCCGGCCGAGGAGCAGAGCTAAGCCGGCGGCCTGCCACCATGGCTACCCCGACGGGCGGCTCGCCTGCCCGCGCGGGGGGCTCGTCCATGATCGATGGGGAGTTTTACGTAAGGGATTAATACAAAGTCCCCATCGATCATGGGTTAGCCTGGCGCCGCCGCGGCTTCCGGCGTCGCCGGGCTGGTCGCTCCGCGGTCGCGGCGACGGCTCAGCCATGCCGCGATGCCCAGCACGCCCGCCGGCGGCAGGAGGATCACCGCCGGGAGCTGGTAGCGCCAGGAGAACTCCAGGATGTCCGGCAGCACCAGGATCGCGACAACCGCGCCGAAGAACAGCAGGCTGCCCAGAGCCTGCCGATGGCTGCGGGTGCCCCGGCCGCGGCGGCGGAAGGCGAGGACGAATCCGGTCAGCCCGGTCAGCGTGAACAGGGCGAGCAGTGGTCCCGGTGTGTAGCCGCCGTTGATCTGGTACGCGTGGAGGAATATGGCGAGGGGCTGGTTGACCTGCGCCTTCCCGCCATAGGCGGGCTTGAGCGGGAAGTGGCGGAAGGGCTTGAACGAGGCAGGCTGGATGCCGATGATGATCGTATTCTGGGAGTCGAGCTCGATCCACGGCGGGTAGGACGGGTAGCTGGTCTGGAACTGCCAGCGGGAGATCGGCGTGACCGACTCCACCGGCCGGCGGACCGGGACGTAGAGGCGGAGCGAGTCGCGCAGGATCGAGACCACGACGCGCAACGGCTGCTGGGTCTTCACCGCCGTACTCAGCGCGGCGAGCATCCTTCGCCGGCCGGTGCCGGGCGGGACCGGGGTGGCGAACAGCGGCGAGTACTTGGAATGCTCCAGCCAGTCGGGACCGTGCGCCTGCGCGCTGGGCGACGGGCAGATCGGCCGCGCATCAGCGGGAAGCTTCAGCGTCTTGCAGTCCGCGGCATATGCCATCCGCCCGATGCTGCTCTGCCCGCGGGCCAGCCAGAAGTGTCCGGTCCTCGCGTAGTTGACGCTCATATAGCCGAGGATCGGGAGGGCGAACGCCACG
>DASZAD010000153.1:0-11763 GCA_035945415.1 Streptosporangiaceae bacterium | reverse complement strand
GGGCCTCGCGGTCCCGGCGGGCCAGCCGGGCCTGGCCGCGCCGGAACTCCCACGTCGGGCCGGCGTGCCGGGCTCGGCCGCGTCCACGAGTCCGCGTTCGGCTACCCATCTCCATGTGCATCCGGCCGGGCCACGGCTCCCGCGCTCGTCTGCGCCTTCCTTCCGGCGTCCGTCGGAGCACCCGGGCGGCCTGCGGCTCACCCGGCGTGGTCGTGTCGTGCTCATCGCGGCCGCGACCCTGCTGGCCAGCCTGCTCGGATTCGGTCTGGCCAGCGCCGCGATGGCCACCGACCACCACGTTCCGGCAGTCCCCGTGCATCGTGGCCTGTCACAGGTCGTGGTCCAGCCGGGGCAAACCCTGTGGTCGATCGCGGTGCACACTGACCCGTCAGCCGACCCCAGGCTGGCCGAGCAGCGGATCATCCAGCTCAATGGGCTGTCCAGCAGCAGTATCGCAGCAGGTCAGCGTCTATGGATCCCGCAGGGCTGACGCCTGCGGACGACGATTATTGACTACACCGCGCCGTGACCGCGCGGAGCCTCGTCGCGGGTGCCGCCCCGGCCCATCCTCCAGGATTCGCCTGCGACACGCCGGCCATGCTGCGCCATCCAGCGGCTACCAGAATCTTCCTCCTGATCAGTGGTTCGCCCTTGCCTGCCGGAGGCAACTGCTCTAGCGTGACCACAACATCTAGTAGTTACAACGGTGTAGTATTTCTATAGGTTGTGTTTGACGAGAGAACTCACGATCAAGGCCGAGGGGAGGTGATCACGTGCGTTGCCCGTTCTGCAGGCATAACGACAGCCGGGTCATCGACAGCCGGATGGCTGACGAGGGCACTGTGATCCGTCGCCGCCGGTCGTGTTCTGAGTGTGGCAGGCGGTTCACCACCCAGGAGACCGTGATCCTGATGGTGAGCAAGCGCAGCGGCGTCACCGAGCCGTTCACCCGCGACAAGATCGTGCGAGGAGTCCGCCGGGCCTGCCAGGGGCGCCCGGTGACTGAGGATCAGCTCGCGAACCTGGCCCAGAAGGCCGAGGACGTGATCAGAGCCAGGGGCTGCGCGGAGATTCCCTCCCACGAGGTGGGCCTGGCGATCCTCGGCCCGCTGCGCGAGCTCGATGAGGTCGCGTACTTGCGCTTCGCCAGCGTCTACCGGGGGTTCGAGTCGTTGACCGACTTCGAGCAAGAGATCACGGCGCTGCGGCACGCTCGCGACGGACATGGCGAGAACGGCCGGGAGGAGCGGAGCGAGCCCGCCCGCGAAGCGCAGGGCGAGCTGGCGAGATGAGGCAGGGCCGACGAGACAAGACGCCGTCGCCGGGTCCGGCGACAGGCCGGGCGGGGGCAGCCCGCCGCACCGGATCAGCACAGTCAGCAGGATCAGCACAGTCAGCAGACGAGGGCCGGACCAGGCCCGCGAGGGATCCACATGGACCCCAGAAGGGGGAGGTCATGACAGAGACGACGAGCGGTCAGTCCGGGCAGCCCGGTAGCGGCGGTAAGTTCCCCGGCACTGGACTGCGGATCCGGCGCATCCATACCCGCGAGGGCGTGCACCCCTATGACGAGGTGACGTGGGAGCGCCGCGATGTCGTTATGACCAACTGGCGGGACGGCTCGGTCAACTTTGAGCAGCGCGGCGTGGAATTCCCCGGCTTCTGGTCGGTCAATGCCACCAACATCGTCACCTCCAAGTATTTCCGGGGCGCGGTGGGCACCCCGCAGCGCGAGCACAGCCTGAAGCAGCTCGTGGACCGGGTGGTCGGGACATACGCGGCTGCCGGGCGCGAGTACGGCTATTTCGCCTCTGAAGAGGACGCCACTGTCTTCGAGCACGAGCTCGCCTACGCCCTCATCCACCAGATCTTCAGCTTCAACTCCCCGGTCTGGTTCAACGTCGGCACATCCTCAAAGGCGCAGGTCAGCGCGTGTTTCATCTTGGCCGTCGACGACACGATGGACTCGATCCTCGAGTGGTACCGGGAAGAAGGGCTGATCTTCAAGGGCGGGTCGGGCGCGGGGGTCAATCTGTCCCGCATCCGGTCGAGCAAGGAGCTGCTGTCCTCGGGCGGCACGGCGAGCGGCCCGGTCTCGTTCATGCGCGGCGCCGACGCCTCCGCCGGCACCATCAAGTCGGGCGGCGCGACGCGGCGCGCGGCCAAGATGGTCGTCCTCGACGTAGACCATCCGGACGTGGCCGAGTTCATCGAGACAAAGGCGCGCGAGGAGCGGAAAATCCGCGCGCTCAGGGACGCCGGTTTCGACATGGACCTCGGCGGCCAGGACATCGTGAGCGTCCAGTACCAGAACGCCAACAACTCGGTCCGCGTCTCCGGCGAGTTCATGCGTGCGGTGGAAAAGGGTGACAAGTTCGACCTGCTGGCCAGGCGGACCGGTGAGGTCGTCGAGCCGGTCGACGCCAAGTCTCTGTTCCGCAAGATGGCCCAGGCAGCGTGGGAGTGCGCGGACCCGGGCATCCAGTACGACGACACGATCAATGACTGGCACACCTGCCCGGAATCCGGCCGAATTACCGCAAGTAATCCGTGCAGTGAATACGTCCATCTGGATAACTCGTCGTGCAATCTGGCGAGCATTAACCTGATGAAATTCCTGCGCGACGACGGCACATTCGACGTCGAGCGGTTCGAGCGAGTTACCGAGCTCGTCATCACTGCGATGGATATTTCCATCTGTTTCGCGGATTTCCCGACAGAAAAAATTACTCAGGTTACCCGGGCCTACCGTCAGCTCGGCATCGGCTACGCCAACCTGGGCGCGCTGCTGATGGCGACCGGACACGCCTATGACTCCGAGGGCGGCCGGGCGACCGCGGCGGCCATCACATCGCTGATGACCGGTACCGCATACCGGCGCTCCGCCGAGCTGGCCGCCGTCGTCGGTCCCTACGACGGATACGCCCGTAACGCCGGGGCGCACAAACGCGTGATGCGCAAACACGCCGACGCCAGCGCCATCATCAGGACGCTCGGCGGCATGGACGAGCAGATCCTCACCGCCGCTAACCAGACCTGGCAGCAGTGCCTGAAGCTGGGCGAGGCAAACGGGTACAGGAACGCACAGGCTAGCCTGCTGGCACCGACCGGATGCCTCACCGGTGACACTCTGGTCACGACGGATCGCGGACTCGTCCGGCTGTCCGAGATCGGCGATGCCTACGGGGATCGCTGGCAAGACCTCGATCTCACGGTCTCGACCGACGAAGGACCGCAGCAGGCCACGAAGTTCTTTGTCAACGGCGAGGAACCAACCCGGACCATCAGGACCGAAGGGGCCTACCAGATCCAGGGCACGCTTACCCACCGGGTCAAGGTCGTGGATTCTGCCAGCGGGGACTGGATGTGGAAGCGCCTGGCCGAGATCGCACCAGGAGATCTGCTTCCGCTGCAGCTGGGCACTCTGGTGGGAAAACCGCGGCGAGTTCCGCTCCCGGTGCTGGATCAGGCGTATTACGCCGGAGACCGGCACATCCTGGTGCCTGACTCGGTGACACCCGATCTAGCTGAGCTCGTCGGCTACTTCATGGGCGATGGCAGCCTGCACGCAAGGGGAATCCGGCTCTGCATCGCGAACACCGACCTGGATGTCGTCGAACGACTTGGCGTTCTCGCCAAGGAACTCTTCGGGCTGTCGCCCGTGGTCCGGTCCCAGCAGGGTTACCAGGAGGTGACTCTCCAGTCAGTACGTCTCGCTCGCTGGTGGCAGGCGGCCGGATTCGCCAAGAACCTTCCCGCTGACGATCATGCCGGTAAGGGCTGGGTCCCCCGGGTCCCGTCGGCGATCCTGGAGGCGAATGACCCCGCCGTGTATCGCGCCTTCCTGCGGGGCCTGTTCGAAGCCGATGGCACCGTTGCTGAGGGTGTCCCCAGCCTCTCAACCGCCGACGAGTCATTCGCCGCGGAGATCCGCACCCTGCTACTGACCGTGGGTCTCGCCACGACGACGAGGACGACGACAAGCGGCTGGGGCGGACCGATCTTCCAGATCCGGCTCCGCAACTCTGACCACGCTCTGAACTTCGGCGAGTTCGTGGGTTTCATGGGCGAGCGCAAGGCCCGCTTGCTCGTATGTCTCGAGCCCGCTAGTCCGGCGAAGAAGGACTACATCTTCCTGTCGCGGCAGGTCTGGCGGGGACTGGTCCCGGTAGGTCATCCGGCGCACAACGCCGTGATGGCCTCGCTCCGCAACCACGGCGGGGTTCCCCGCCTGATGGCCAGGCGCGTCTTCGAAGAGACCCTTGACGAACGACTGGGTGAGGCCCTCGGCTATCTCTTCGAGCGGGTCGCGGGTAACGACGACGGGGGAGTGCGGCCCACCTATGACCTTTCCGTCCCCGGCAACGTGACCTATGTGGCCAACGGAATGGTCAGCCACAACACCATTGGTCTCATGATGGACTGCGATACCACGGGTATCGAGCCTGACCTGGCGCTGGTCAAGTTCAAGAAGCTCGTCGGCGGCGGGTCCATGCAGATCGTCAACCAGACGGTCCCCCGCGCGCTCGGGAGCCTGGGCTACCAGCCCGAGCAGGTCGAGGCCATCACCGAGTACATCTCGGAGCACGGGCACGTTGTCGGCGCGCCGAGCCTGCGGCCGGAGCACTACGAGGTGTTCGACTGTGCGATGGGGGAGCGCGCGATCGATCCGATGGGCCATGTCCGGATGATCGCCGCCGTCCAGCCGCTGCTGAGCGGGTCGGTGAGCAAGACCGTGAACATGCCGGAGACCGCGACGGTCGAGGACATCGAGAAGATCCACTTCGAGGGCTGGAAGCTCGGCCTGAAGGCGCTGGCCATCTACCGGGACAACTGCAAGGTGGGCCAGCCGCTGTCCAACGCCCGGCAGAAGCAGGCGGCGCAGCCGGAAAGCCGCGACACGGACCCCCCCGTTCGCGAAGTCCGGCCGGTCCGCCGGCGGCTGCCCAAGCGGCGGCCCGCCATGGTGACCAGGTTCTCCGTCGGCGGGGCAGAGGGCTACATGACCGCCTCCAACTACCCGGACGACGGCCTGGGCGAGGTCTTCCTCAAGCTCGGCAAGCAGGGTTCCACGCTGGCCGGGGTGATGGACGCCTTCTCCGTCGCGATCTCGGTCGGGCTGCAGTACGGCATCCCGCTGGAGTCCTACGTGGCCAAGTTCACCAACATGCGGTTCGAGCCGGCCGGTCTGACCGATGACCCGGACATCCGCATCGCCACCTCGGTCATGGACTACATTTTCCGGCGCCTCGCCCTCGACCACCTGTCCTACGACCAGCGGGCCGATCTGGGCATCCTCAGTGCCGAGGAACGTGCCAGTGGCCTTTCCGCGGGCGAGGCCGGCGAGGAGCCGGCGGAGGAGCTGGACACCGAGGAAATGGCCCAGTCGGCGCCGCTCGAAGGGATTCGTCACGAACGAAGCCAGCCACCCCGCGGCAACGATCCTGCCCCGCAGCCCCCGGCCGGAAGTTCGACTGAGCTGATCGAGTCGCGCCAGGGCCGGGTCGCGGACGCGCCCTTGTGCCTGACCTGCGGAACGAAGATGCGGCCCGCCGGAAGCTGCTACGTCTGCGAAGGCTGCGGCGCCACCAGCGGCTGCAGTTAGCAGTGGGCCATGTTGCGGCAGATGCAACATTTGAGCCCATCCAAATAATCGAATAACCCCAGGTCAGGGCAGGTGGCGAGGCGATGTGGCCTCGCCACCTGCCGCGACCTGATCCAGGTAGTTCCGCCCGACGAACTGGAGACAACAATGAAGCAAGGGTTCGCCTTGGTGCGGGCCGTTGCGGGCGATGGGACACTCATCTGGTGCCGCTGACCGTGTTGATCGTCGATGACCATGAGGCTTTCCCGCAGGTTGCCCGTGCGGACAAGAGCCACAAGCTGTGGACCGATGACTACCTGGCAGCTTTTGCCCAGGCTAGCGACGCCACGCTGATAACCCTCGACCGCAAGGTACCCGCCCGCTACCCCTCTGTCCGGGTCGAACTGGTCTGCTGACCATGTCCTGTGCCCGATCCTCGAGGTGGCCAGGAAACCTCAGGGGCGTCACGCCGCTCAACACGTTCCTCGGCGTCAACCCCGAGAACTGGTACTACGCGAAGTGATCCGGGCGAAATCGTCACGATCTGGTATCAATGTCCTGTTAGACACGGCCTGACAGGCTTGGACGAGAAATGCGGGTGAGGCATACCAGCCGCCCGTTCGTTCCGCACCGGATGCGGATGGCGCGGCGGCCAGGCCGCTGGGGAGCGCCGTCTTCGGATTGTGCCCTGTCGTAAGCACGGGGTGATGCGCTATACAAGAATCCGGTGCGAGGGAGCGAGATGCGGCAAGGCGACAGGTCCCTGACCCAGGGACGGGTGGTGCTCGGCTGGCTCGCGCGCGGGCGGGACGCGCTGGCCGCCGCGCCGCTGACGCTCAAGATCGTCGCCGTGGTCGCTCTGTTCATCGTGTTCCCCGTGGTCTTCCCGCTCCTACTTCTCGCCGCCCTGGCGTACGCGCCGGTCGCGGTGGTCACCGAGCGACGCACCCGGCTCGCTTCCGCCTGCGTGGGCCTCTGGGGGTTCCTGGTGGCCACGCTGGCCTCGGGTGGCTGGAGCAACGGGCTGATGCTGCTCGGCCTGCTGTCGTTCGCCGTGGCGGCGCTCTCGCGCGCCGGAGCGCTCGGCCGCTGTTACGTGCCTTGCCGCACCGCCGCCTGGGCGTTGCTGTGGTCCATGCCGGCCGGCGGGCTGGCGCTGCGGCTGTGGCCGGGCCAGCCCTTCGTCGGCGTGGGCGTCGCCCTGCTGCTCGCCATCTTGACGCTGGGCTGGCGGCTGGCCAAAGCGCTGCAGCAGGACCGCGGCGTCGGCGGTGCCGCCGACCAGGTCCGCGCGACCGCGCTGGCCGCCGCTCCGTACGCCGATACCGTGCGCTCGGGCCGGCCGTCCCCGGATGGAGCCCAGCCGCACCGGCCGCAAGGCGCCCAGCCGCGGGCCGGCCGTACCAGCGAGCGGCAGGCGCCGGACATCTCGGTCAGCGAGGCCATGTCCGAGCTCGACGCCATGATCGGCCTGGCCGCCGTCAAGGAGCAGGTCCGCTCCATCGCCGCGTCCATCGAGGCGGCGCGGCGGCGCGCGCTGGCCGGATACCAGACCGAGAAGCCGATGCGGCACTTCGTCTTCCTCGGTCCACCGGGTACCGGCAAGACCGCCGTGGCGCGGGTGATCGCGAAGATCTTTTACGCGTTCGGGTTGCTCGACACCCCGGACGTCACCGAGGCGCACCGGGCGGACCTGATCGGGGAGTACCTGGGCGCGACCGCTATCAAGACCAACGAGCTCATCGACTCCGCCCTCGGCGGCGTTCTGTTTATCGACGAGGCCTACGGCCTGGTGAACGAAGGGGACGGGCAGAGCGACCGGTTCGGCCAGGAGGCGGTGCAGGCGCTGCTCAAACGGGCCGAGGACGACCGGGAGCATCTGGTCATCATCCTGGCGGGCTACGACAAGCAGATGGAGGACTTCCTCGCCACCAACCCCGGGCTGGCCTCCAGGTTCGCCACCAGGATCCGCTTCCCCGGCTACTCGCCCGCGGAGCTGTTCAGCTTGGCCGAGTCCGGGATGGAGCACCGCGGCGACCGGCTCCACCCGGACGCCAGGCCGGCTTTGTGGCGGATGTTCGAGGATGTGGGCCGGCGCAAGATCGGCGACGAGCTGGGCAACGGCCGGTTCGTCCGCAGCCTGATCGAGAAAGCCGGCCAGGCCCGCGACGTGCGGGTGATGAGCAGCATGGCCGAGCCGGCCTCCGCGGATCTGGTCACGATCGAGGCGGCCGACCTGGACCGGGCCTACAAGGAGCTGACGGCGCGGCTTCGCGGCTACGGCGAGACGCCGACGGTGGAAAGCGCGCTCGCCGAACTTGACGAGCTGGTGGGCCTGGAGCCGGTCAAGCGCCAGGTGCGCGCGATCGTGGCCCAGCTCCGGGTGGCCCGGCTGCGGGACAAGCAGGGTCTGACCAGCCAGCCCCCGGCCCGGCACTTCGTCTTCACCGGCCCGCCGGGCACCGGCAAGACCACGGTGGCCAGGATCCTCGGCCGGATCTTCGCGGCACTCGGCCTGCTGGCCCGCCCGGAGGTGGTCGAGGCGCACCGTGCCGACCTGGTGGGCGAGCACCTGGGCGCCACCGCGATCAAGACGAACAAGCTGATCGACTCCGCGCTCGGCGGGGTGCTGTTCATCGACGAGGCGTACGCGCTGTACACCGAGGGGTACTCCGGGGGTGACGCGTTCGGCGCCGAGGCGACCGCCACGCTGCTGAAGCGGGCCGAGGACGACCGGGACCGGCTGGTCATCGTGCTGGCCGGCTACACCCAGGACATGGACCGCTTCCTGCGCACCAACCCCGGCCTGGCCTCCAGGTTCGCCACCAGGGTCAGCTTCCCCAGCTACTCGCCGCAGGATCTGTCCCGGATCGCCACCATGATCGCCGAGCAGGCCGGCGACACGTTCCACCCGGACGCCCACGAGGTGCTCGACCAGATCTTCGGCCACGCCTGTGCCGAAGGGCTGATCGACGAGCTGGGCAACGGCCGGTTCGCCCGCTCGCTGTTCGAGCGCGCCGCCGCCTGCCGGGACATGCGGGTGGCGCACCTGGGTGAGTCCGCCACCGCGGCCGACCTGACCACGGTCACCGCCGCCGACCTGCGCACCGCCTACGCGGAGCTGGCCAGCACCTGAGTTCCCCCGAGGGATGCGCCCCCAGAAGCAGAACCACAGACCGCAACCACCGTCGTGGGGTTCCGGGGGTCCCCGCCCCAGAGGGCAGCAGTGAGCCGGCCACGGCAACCCGCTGCGTGGGAGCTCCGGGGGGCTCGGCCCCCGGGCCAGCCCGTAGTTCCCCCCAACGGGGAGCCGACATAGGCGCTGACCAGGCGAAACAGTCTCGACCCAGGACTACGTAGTCATGTAATTTCCAAGATCGAGAGCGTTCCTACCTGGTCAAACAAGTCAGCCGATCAGCCTGGGGGAACTTCGGGCTGGCACTACGGGCTGACGGCAGGGCTCCGGTGTTCTTGTGAATCCTGCCCTGATGTCTGGTTCCAAAGTTCACCTTGAACGGCCGCCCTCGCTGGCCAGTGGCACGCATAGGGTCAAGGATCAACCGGACAAACGGGACGTCCGTCGACTTTGCCGGGACCTTGGGGCTGACGGGAAGCTGATCGAAGATCGGCGAACAGGCTGAGCCTCGCGAGCAGCGCCTGATTCAGGACTCGATGGGAGGCAGGCCAGCCAGCTCGGCCCTGATGTCGGCCGGGCGGGGCCCGGCGGAACGGATCGCGTCTATCAGGGTGTGCAGGATGGCGTGCCGGTCCTCACCCAGGTCGAGCAGGCGCTGCGCCGCCTCCCACAGGTCGGGCGGGTCGCCGCGCCACAGCCGGTCGGCCAGCGCCAGGTGCCGTTCGAGGTGCGACTGGCCCGACTGCCTGGCCGGGCCCTCGTCGTGGTCGGCGGCCAGCAGGATCCTGCGATCCGCCGGGTCGGACGGATCCAGCGTGCCCAGGTCCACACCGCCATACCAGCCGCTGAGCAGCGGGAAGGCGAACGCCCGGCGGGGCAGCGCTTCGAGGTCGGAATCCGGCAGCAGCCGGGCGAGCAGCCCGGCGTCCAGGCCGAAGCTGGTGGGATCGCGGTAGGCGGCCGCGAACTTCTCCGTGGCGTCGAACACCGCGTCGAGCGTCTCGGCGATGGCCCGCTTGTCCTGGCCGCAGCGGCGGCCCGCCCAGCGCGTCCAGGCTGCGAGGACGTGCGGGATGGCCTCCTGCTCGGCCGCCGAGAGCATGACCTTGCGCGGCAGCCAGTCGAGCAGGAACGTTTCGGCCTTGACCGGGCTCATCCGCAGCGGACGGCCGAAGTCCTGGTCGCAGCCGTAGGCCACGATGTGGTCCGCGCACCGGCTGGCCGCCTGGCGGTCGGAGAGATCCTCCGCCTCGTCCGAGGCCAGGAACTCAGCCACCAGCATGGCCCGGCGATCGGCGCTCCACGGCCGCCGGCCAGACCGCTCGCCTGCGGCGGGCAGAAGAGGACTGAGGATGGGACCGGTGGCGTTCCTGGCCGGCTGCTCGCCCCGCTGTGCCCCCCGGGGCGGCAAGGTGCGGATTCGCGTCCTGATGAACGCGTGATAGGAGGGGAAGGACTCGCTGACCAGAGGATCCGTGCTCTCCTCCGTGGCGGCGAACGCCCGGTCCAGCAGCTTCCTCGCCTGCGGCGGATCGATGGCGCGGAACGACCCGCCGGCCTGGCCCGCGCGCGTCTGGTGGCAGTGTTCGAGCAGCTTGCCCACCTGAGTGGTGACCCAGCCGTCGCGCAGCATGCCGCCGGTGTTGTAGTCCACCACGCAGACGAGCGCGTGCGGCTCCTCCCCGGCGTAGCTGAACTCGCACACGACCTCGTCCCGGTCGCCATAGGCGTCGGGGTTCAGGTAGCAGTCGCCCGCGGTCACCGCGCCGAGATGATCCGCCCAGCGCGGCCGGGCCACCCCCTGGGCGATCAATTCAAGCGCGGCCCGCTCGGCCCGCGCCGTCTGGCCCGGGGTGCCTAGGCAGGCGATGCCAGACAGCAGCGCCAGCGCGGCCGGGGTGCCCTGCCCGGCGGCGTATTCGACCAGGCTTTCACCGACCAGTTCGTCCATCCCCGGGCGGCCGCGGCGCGACGCCCGGCGCGGCCGGGTGCCCCACCAGGTCCCGAGCAGCTCGCTGACCAGGAGTTCGGCGTCGAGCGGGCTGCGGACGGCCAGTAGCTCCCTGGCCGCGCGGAGCATCTCGGCGAACAGCGCGGCTGGTGGTGACTGAGAAGGATGGCGCCCCGCCGCTGGGTAGTCGGGCCCGCCGGGGGGCTGACTGTGTCGTCGGCTTTGCGGGCTCACGAGCCCAGCTTTTCAGATGATCAGGCATGGATGCTACGCAACTCACATGTCGTCGTGGATTCTTCGCCCAGGGCGCATTTGACCGGCTGCCCTGCGTTGTTTGGGCAGGGAAGTCGATTAGCTGCCCGAATGATCCCCCGTTGCGAGCCCGCGCCGCTAGCCTGCTGGTGACGGCAAAGTCAGGAAGGGGAGCCGCCTCATGTCAGGCGCCCGCGCGCGACCCGGTAGGGCCGGATGAGCACCGACACATCCGTGCCCCAGCCGCGGGTGTCCGGGCTGGGGGCGCTGGATTCCGCCCTGCTTGACACGTTGCTGCGCGAGGCGCCCATCGGGTTCGCGGTGTTCGGCACCGACCTGCGCTTCCGGCGGGTGAACCGCACGCTGGCCCGGCTGCACGGGCTCAACCCCGAGGATTACCCGGGACGGCTTCCGGCCGAGGTCTGGCCGGCCGCGCTCGCGGCGCGGGCTGAGGCCGCGCTGGGCAGCGTACTTTCGGAAGAGCAGCCCATCTTCGAGGGAGACCAGCCGGTACCAGAGCCCGGCCAGCCCGTCCCGCCCGCCCGCGGCGCGGCCAGCGGCCCGGGCGCCTCGCCTGCCGGCGGGCGGGAGCGGAACTGGGCCTTCTCCTGGTTCCCCTGCCACGACAGCGCGGCCCGGATCACCGGCGTGGTGCTCATCGCGGCCGACATCACCGACCGTCAGCACTCGGACGAGGCGGTCCGGCGCAGCGAGGCCAGGTACCGGTCGCTGTTCCAGGCCGGCGCGCAGGTGGTGTGGGTGACCGCGCCGACCGGCGAGGTCGTCGAGGACTCGCCCGAGTGGCGCGCGATCACCGGCGAGTCGCTCGATGAGTATCTC
>DASZAD010000152.1:0-3253 GCA_035945415.1 Streptosporangiaceae bacterium | reverse complement strand
CAGCGACTCCAGCGCCTTCGCCGCGACGCCCTCGCCCTCATGGATCAGGCCCAGCAGGATGTGCTCGGTGCCGATGTAGTTGTGGTTGAGCATCCTGGCCTCTTCCTGCGCCAGCACCACAACCCGCCGAGCCCGGTCGGTGAATCTTTCGAACATCACACGCTCCTCACAGAGCGGTCAGGGTAGGCCGGGACGTCCGGTCTGTCCTAACCGCATGCTAGCCAGCGCCTGGCACGCCGCTCGTGCGGCATCGCACGATGAAGACGTTCCCCGGCTACTGGCCTTCATCCCATGAAACCCCGTGAAGGGCCATAGGTGTTCCGAGTACGCCGCAAGCGAACGGCCCGCCGCCTCGGGCAGACGGCGGCCACTCCCCCCGATACAACAATTCAGTCGTCCCCCCGTAGATCTCCCGGCGGCGCGGACCCGCCGCCGGGAAGCACCTCCATCAAGATCTATCGCGCACGTCGGACCCGCTACGGATCGCCGATTCCAATGGGATCATCGCTGTCTGTGAAGGGCGCGGCGAATGACGCGATTGCGTCATGCTGGCTGCATTACAGCGCCATACCCCCCATGGCCAGCTATACGAACCCGCCACCGCAACCTGCAGCGTGAGGGTTCCGGGGGGCGCGGCCCCCCGGAACAGCACTGCGGCTAATTGGCGCAGATGACCGAAGGTCATCAAGCATGGTTGCCTGGCTCGCCCCACCTTCTCCGGTCTAGTGGGCGGCTTCGTACTCCTGAATGATGTTGGCCGGAATACGACCCCGCTCGCTCACCTTGTATCCGCGCTGCTTCGCCCACGCCCTGATTTCTCCGCTGCGCTCCCGGCCCGGGCCAGTGCGCGACCGGCGCCGCCGGCCACCACCGCTGCCCCTCCGGGCGTGATCCGCATACTGGCCAACTTGATCGCGCAGTTCCTTAGCATGCTGCGAGCACACGTCGATCTCGTACGCGGTGCCGTCAAAGGAGAACTGAACTGTCTCCTGACCCTCGACCTCTCCATCGTGAGGAAGGTCGCAGACGACTGTCACCTTCACCTTCTGAGCCATGGGGGGCCAGCCCTTCCGCTGGTAAGTATATTTAAGCAGTAAACATATACCCGGCAGTTGCTAGTTGACAATTCTGATGGCGTAGAATCACGCTCGAGTAGCCGTTTGCAAGGAGATGCGAGCGGTACGGAAGATTATAGTAACTCTCCGTAATCAGGAACTAGTTAGATCTACTCGAAACCGGCAAGGCCGGCTATCGCGGCTAGCCGTGCGAACGCGTTCCGCTCCGCTGATCCGCCGACTGTTCATCGTCAGATGAAGCGTCCGGTGCGGCATCTTCCTGACCGGAAATATTTCTGTCGGCCGGCATATCAGCCGCAGAGTTCACGCCCGCGCCGCGGACGGCGTCAGAGCGGGCGCGCCGCCGAGACCGCTTGGGCGCCAGCTCGCGGCGCAGCAGCAGGTACACACCGATGAGGAAGCCGGCCGCCACGATCAGCGAAGGCGCGAGGGCAGACAGGTCAGCCAGCATGTCGCGCTCCTTCCCCGACGGCTTCCGGACCCGCCCGGCGGCAGCTGGAGCGGTGGCCGGAGCGGTCGCGATCGCGGGCGAACCCGATGTCCGCACACACTCCTCATACGCATTGTGTCGCACCACGGCGAGACGACACGCTCCCGGCCCCCGGCGTGGCAGTATCGAGCGCGGCGCACTTCCCGGGACGCCGCACCGCGACGGCGGCCGTGAGAAAGGCAGGCATGTTCCACGCCGACCTGCACATCCACTCCAAGTTCTCGCGTGCCTGCAGCAAGGACTGTGACCTGCGAAATCTCGCCTGGTGGGCGCGGCGAAAAGGAATCACGGTCGTCGGGACCGGCGACTTCACCCACCCTGGGTGGGCGGACGAGCTCAAAGAGAATCTCGTCCCCGCCGAGCCGGGCCTGTTCCGGCTGCGCCCTGAGCTCGAGGAGCGGCTGGAGAGGGACACCCCGGCCAGTTGCGGCCAGCCGGTCCGGTTCATGCTCTCGGTGGAGATCTCCACCATCTATCGCCGCGACGAGCGGACCAGGAAGGTTCACCATCTGCTCTATGCTCCGGGCTTCGAGGAGGCCGGCCGCATTACCGCGGCCCTCGCCAAGATCGGCAACCTGGCTTCGGATGGGCGGCCGATCCTCGGCCTGGACTCGCGGGATCTGCTCGAGATCACGCTGAGCGGCGGCCCCGGCTGCTATCTGGTGCCCGCGCACGTCTGGACGCCGTGGTTCGCCGCGCTCGGCTCCAAATCCGGCTTCGACACCGTGGCGGATTGCTATGCCGATCTGGCCGGTCACGTGTTCGCCGTCGAGACCGGGCTGTCCTCCGATCCGCCGATGAACTGGATGTGCTCGATACTCGATTCCTATCACCTGGTCAGCAATTCGGATGCGCACTCCCCGCCGATGCTCGGACGCGAGGCCACCACGTTCACAACGGATCTTGATTACTTCGCCATGGCTGGCGCGCTGCGCACCGGCGAAGGCCTGGCCGGGACCATCGAGTTCTATCCCGAGGAGGGCAAATATCATCTGGACGGGCATCGCAAGTGCGGCGTTCGTCTCGATCCAGAACAAACCCGCGGTTACCACGGCGTGTGCCCGGAATGCGGCAAGCCGCTGACGGTCGGAGTGCTGCACCGGGTGGCCAGCCTGGCCGACCGGCCGCTGGGGTATACCCCGCCCGGCGCGGCGAGCAGCACCAACCTGCTCCGGCTGCCGGCGGTCGTGGCCGAGCTCAGGTCGGTCGGAGAGGGCAGCAAGAGGGTCCGGGCCGAGGTGGGCCGGCTGGTGGCCGCGCTCGGTCCCGAGCTCGACATCCTGACCGTCGTCCCGGTCGACGACGTCGCCAAGGCCGGCGGCACCCTGCTGGGCGAGGCGGTCGCCCGGCTGCGCCGGGGCGAGGTGATCAGGGAGCCCGGCTACGACGGCGAGTACGGCACGATCCGGGTGATGCGGCCCGGCGAGCTGCAGGCCGCCGACGCGCTGTTCGACGTGGTCTGGCCGGAAAATGATGAGAATGAACGACGCCATGCCGGGCACTCCGCCCGCACCGGCGAGCGGGCCACCCCGGCTGAGGTGCCTGGCATCCACCAGTCTCAGGGTCCACGCGAAGACCAGCCGCCGGCGAACGGCGCGCCGGCCCTCGACGGGAAGCCGGCCCTCGACAGGGAGCCGGCCCTGGATGGGAAGCCGGCCCTGGATGGGAAGCCGGCCCTGGATGGGAA
>DASZAD010000151.1:0-5088 GCA_035945415.1 Streptosporangiaceae bacterium | reverse complement strand
GGTCCAGCCGGGTACGTGTCCGGGCGGGCCCGGGCGGGTCCAGCCGGGCGGGTCCGGGCAGGTCCAGCCGGGCGGGTCCGGGCGGGTCCAGCCGGGCGAGTCCGGGCAGGTCCAGCCGGGCGGTCCTTTCGGGCACGGCAGAAATGTCGGTGGGCCGGGATACTGTGGCGGGATGCTGGAGTCGTTTCACCCTGCCGTCCGGGCCTGGTTCGAACGGCGGTTCCCCGAGGGGCCGACGCCGCCGCAGGCCGGTGGCTGGCGTGAGATCGCCGCGGGGCACCACACGCTGATCGCCGCGCCGACCGGTTCCGGTAAGACGCTGGCCGCCTTCCTGGTCTGCATCGACCGGATCTGCCGCGGCGAGCAGCCCCTGGGTGAGGTCGCCGGGCCGCAGGTCGTGTACGTCTCGCCGCTCAAGGCGCTGGCCGTCGACATCCAGCAGAACCTGGAGGCTCCGCTGCGCGAGATCCGGGAGGTCGCCGCCGAGCTGGGCCTGGACGTGCCGCCCATCCGGGTGGCGGTCAGGACCGGCGACACCGACGCCTCGGCGCGGGCCGCCATGCTGCGGCACCCGCCCGACTTCCTGGTCACCACGCCCGAGTCGCTCTACCTCCTGGTCACAGCCGAGCGGAGCCGGGCCATGCTGCGCAGCGTCCGCACGGTCATCGTGGACGAGATCCACGCGGTGGCCGGCAACAAGCGCGGATCGCACCTGGCCCTCACGCTGGAGCGGCTGAGCCACGTCGCGGAGGCGCCCCTGCAGCGGATCGGCCTGTCCGCGACCCAGCGGCCGATCGAGACCATCGCCAGGCTCCTGGTCGGAGCCGGTCCCGACCGGTCGGCGCCGGACGGCTCGCCCCGGTGCTCGATCGTGGACTCAGGCCACCGCCGCCAGCTTGACCTTACGCTGGAACTGCCCGACGACGAGCTGGAGGCGGTGGCCACCACCGGGCAGATGGGCCAGATCCTCGACCTCATCGCGGAGCAGGTGGCCCAGCGCCGGACCACGCTGGTGTTCGTGAACACCCGGCGGATGGCCGAGCGGGCGGCCCACCAGCTCGGCGAGCGGCTGGGCGAAGACCAGGTGGCGGCGCACCACGGCAGCCTGTCGGCGGGCCGCCGCCAGCGGGTCGAGGCCCGGCTGCGGGCTGGTGACCTGCGGGCGCTCGTCGCCACCGCCTCGCTCGAGCTCGGCATCGACGTCGGGCCGGTGGAGCTGGTCTGCCAGATCGGCTCGCCACGCAGCATCGCCACGTTCCTGCAGCGGGTCGGCCGGTCCAACCACACCCGCACCGGCACGCCCACCGGGCGGCTGTACCCCACCACGCGGGACGAGCTGGTCGAGTGCACGGCGCTGCTGAACGGGGTCAGGTCCGGGCGGCTGGACGCGATCATCGTTCCCGACCGGCCGCTGGACATCGTGGCGCAGCAGGTGACCGCCGAGTGCGCCGCCGCCGAATGGCCGGAGGACGAGCTGTTCGAGCTGGTGACGCGGGCCGCGCCGTTCGCCGGGCTGCCGAAGGAGGACTTCGCCGAGCTCCTCGAGATGCTGTCGGAGGGGATACGGACGGGCCGGGGCCGGCGGGCTGCGTACCTTCACCGCGACCAGGTGAACGGGCAGCTGCGGGCCAGGCGCGGCGCCCGGATGGCGGCGCTCACCTCGGGCGGGGCCATCCCCGAGCTGGGCGACTACCGGGTCGTGGCCGAGCCGGACGAGACCCCGGTTGGCACGGTGAACGAGGACTGGGCCATCGAGAGCATGGCCGGCGACGTGTTCCTGCTCGGCACGACGTCCTGGCGGATCCGCAAGGTGGAGCCGGGCGTGGTCCGGGTGGTGGACGCGCACGGGGCGCCGCCGTCCGCGCCGTTCTGGCTAGGCGAGTCGCCGGGCCGGACGGCCGAGCTGTCCGAGGAGGTCTCCCGGCTGCGGCAGGCGGTGTCCGAGCGGCTGGGCGCGGGCGGCCAGGAGGAGGCCTGCCGCTGGCTGCGGGAGCAGTGCCGCATCGGGCAGGCGGCGGCGGAGACCATCGCCCGTTATCTGGGCACCGGGCTGGCTGAGCTGGGCACGCTGCCCACACTGGACACCATCGTGCTGGAGCGGTTCTTCGACCCCAGCGGCGGGATGCAACTGGTCGGGCATGTGCCCTACGGTGCCCGGGTGAACCGGGCGCTCGGGCTCGCGCTGCGCAAGCGGTTCTGCGTGACGTTCGACTTCGAGCTGCAGGCCGCGGCCAGCGACGACGCCATCCTGCTCTCCCTCGGCCCGCAGCACAGCTTCCCGCTGGAGCGGGTGCCGAAGTTCCTGGCCTCGAAGACGGTGGAGACCGTGGTCCGGCAGGCCGTGCTCAACTCGCCGATGTTCCCGGCGCGGTGGCGGTGGAACCTGAACACCTCGCTGACCGTGCTGCGGATGCGCGGGGGGAAGAAGAACCCGCCGGCCATCCAGCGGATGGAGGCCGACGACCTGATGGCCGCGGTCTTCCCCACCCTGGCCGCCTGCCAGGAGAACGTCGCGCCCGGCCCGATCGACATCCCCGACCATCCGCTGGTGCGGCAGACGCTGGCCGACTGCCTGCACGAGGCGATGGACATCGACGGGCTGCGGGAGCTGGTCAGCCGGATCGAGTCCGGCGCGGTCAACGTGGTGGTGCGGGACACCACCGAGCCTTCGGTGCTGGCTCACGAGATCCTGAACGGGCGGCCGTTCACCTACCTCGACGACGCGCCACTGGAGGAGCGGCGCAGCCGGCAGGTGCAGCTGCGCCGCGGGCTCCCGGTGGAGGCCCGCGACTTGGCCAGCCTGGACCCGGCCGCGATCGAACGGGTGCGCGATGAGGTGCGGCCGGAGATCCGGGACGCCGACGAGCTGCACGACCTGCTGATGATCGTGCTCGGGCACCGTCCGGAGGAGCCGTGGGAAGCCTGGTTCGAGGCACTGGTGGCGGCGGGCCGGGCCGTCCGGGTGCACACGCCGGGGACTCGGCTCGCGCCGGGCGGCGAACTGTGGGCGGCGGTCGAGCGCAGGCCGCGGCTCGAAGCGCTGTTCCCCGGGGCCGCGGTGAGCCCCGATCGCCCCGCCCCGGCCGGTCTGGCTCCGGCCGATCCCGACGAGGTGGCGGCCGGCATGCTGCGCGGTCACCTGGAGTACCTGGGTCCTTCGACGGTGGCCGATCTGTCCGCCGCGACCGGGCTGGGCGGGTCGGACGCGCTGCGCGCGCTCGCCCAGCTGGAGACCGAGGGCTTCGCCCTGCAGGGCCACTTCACCGCCCCGAACAGCCCGCAGGAGTACTGCGCCCGCTGGGTGCTGGCCCGGATCCACGCCTATACGCGCGAGCGGCGGCGGCGGGAGATCGAGCCGGTGACCCCGCGGGACTTCATGCGCTTCCTGCTCCGCTGGCAGCACGTGGCTCCCGACACCCGGCAGGAGGGCCGCTTCGGCGTGCTGCGGGTCGTCGAGCAGCTCCAGGGGTTCGAGCTGGCCGCCGGGGCCTGGGAGACCATCCTCGCCTCCCGCGTGGCCGGCTACCGCACCGAGTGGCTGGACGAGGGGTGCACGTCAGGGGATGTCACCTGGGCGCGCCTGTCGGTGCGCGCCGGCGACATCGACGCGGTGCCCCGGCGCGGCGGGCTGACCCCCTCCCGGGCCACGCCCATCACGCTGACCATCCGCGATGACCTGCCCTGGCTGCTCACAGCGGCCCGGGGCGACCGCAGGCCCGCCGACCCCGGCCCCGGCCGCACCCGCGACGTGCTGGACGCGCTCGCCGCCCAGGGCGCGCTCTTCCAGCCGGACCTGGTCGCCGTGACCGGCCGGATGACCACCGAGGTCGAGGAAGCCCTGTGGGACGGGGTGGCCCGGGGACTGGTCACGGCCGACGGCTTCCGCGCCATCCGGTCGCTGCTCGGCCGCCGCGCCGCCGTCGCCGCCCGGAGTCGCCGGCTGCGCCGGGCGGGCCGCGGCTACGGCGGCGGGTCGGCCGGGCGATGGTCGCTGCTGCCCGAGGCGGTGCCCGCCGATGACCCCGACGAGCTGGCCGAGGCGGTCGCCGAGCAGCTCCTGGCTCGCTGGGGCGTGGTCTTCCGCGACCTGATGGTCCGGGAAAACATCGCGGTGAGCTGGCGTGACCTGCTGTGGGCGTTCCGCCGGATGGAGGCCAGGGGCACGATCAGGGGCGGCCGGTTCGTGAGCGGCTTCAGCGGCGAGCAGTACGCGATACCCGAGGCGGTGGACGCGCTGCGTTCGGTGCGCAAGCTCAAGCTCACGGGCGAACGCGTCCGGCTCTCGGCCGCCGACCCGCTCAACCTGGTGGGGATCGTGCTTCCCGGCCCGCGCGTGCCCGCGCTCCCGGCCAACTCGGTCAGCTACATCGACGGCGTCGTCGCCACCGCCGCCGATGGCGCCGCTGTGCCAGCCACCCCGGTGCTCAGCGCCTGAGCGTCAGCCGGTCGCGGTCAGCCGCTGCCCGCCGCGACGCTACCCGGCCTGGCCGGTGACGCGGGGATGGTTGCGCCAGGCTGGCATGGTGGCCATGTAGTCGAGGGTCTGGCGCTTGAGTTCCTGTCTCGGCGTGCCCCTCGTCAATCTCGATGGATCACCTGGTACCAGCATCGTTAGGCTGTCGGATGCTGGATGCCTCGACCGGGAGGGATGCGATGGCCGACCGCGGCGGGTACGAACCGGGGCCGTCCCAGACCACGCTGGACCAGCGTGCGAGCACGCCCGCACGACGTGGCAGCAAGTGGTGGACGCTGGTCGCCGTGTGTCTGGGCATCTTCATGCTGTTGCTGGACATCACGATCGTGACCGTCGCGCTGCCGGACATCCAGCGCGGGCTGCACTCCAGCTTCTCCGACCTGCAGTGGATCGTCGACGCGTACGCGCTGACGCTGGCCGCGTTCCTGCTGACCGCCGGCAGCGTGGCCGACATGTACGGCCGCCGGCTGCTCTTCCTGATCGGGCTGGTCGTGTTCACCGGCGCCTCGCTGCTGTGCGGGTTCGCCACCAGCACGCTGATGCTGCAACTATCCCGGGCGGTGCAGGGGGTCGGCGGCGCGATCATGTTCGCCGTGTCGCTGGCGCTGCTCGCC
>DASZAD010000150.1:0-6005 GCA_035945415.1 Streptosporangiaceae bacterium | reverse complement strand
GGCGATCGCCGCCCCGGGCCACCTGTCACGGGATCGGATCGGGGTGCCGGGATCAGGGCTGGCAGCTGCTCGTGCTGTTGTCCCACAGCGGCTGCTGGGCGAAGGTGCCCCAGGGGGTGTTCTGTGCGAACAGGCCGGTCCAGGCGCACTTGTCGCCGATCTCCGCGCCGCTGCTGTCGTACCAGGCGTTCAGCATTGGATCGGTCTGGGCCTCGGCGAACTCGTGCCCCTCTACGATCGAGAATCCGTCGAGCGGGCCCTGGACGGAGTACGCGCCGCAGCCGCTGCCGGCGTCGAGCACATAGGGCAGGTTCGTGTAGGAGACCTCGTTGCCGTACGGATCGAAGGTGTAGGAGTGCCAGGCACAGAACCCGGTATAGGGGAAGCCGTCTGGGTGCGTGCCCGACGGGCTGATGACCACGACCTGCGCGTCCGTGCCCAGCGCGCCGAAGTAATCGGCGCCCGCCGCCGCTTCGGCCGCGATGTCCGCCTGGCTGGCGTTCTGCGGCGCCGGGCCACCAACATCCTGCGCCCAGCCCTGGAAAGCGGAGCCGTTGTTGCAGCTGGGGGTGGCGCCGCTGGTGTCGTAGTACTGGAAGGTCACCGGCACCCAGTAGTCACCGGGCGAGCAGATCCCGTTCGTGTAGTAGTACAGGTAGGACTCCACGCCGTTCGGGTCGGAGTTCCACTGGGTGCCCCAGAAGAGCAGGTACAGCCGGGATGTGTGGGCGACGGGTCCGCCGTTGTACTGCAGGTTGCTTTGATCGAGAGCCACCGGGCCGGTGCCTGTCCGGTGGTGGAACAGTGGCACGATCCCGGCCCGGCGTTCGAGCACCAACGGTTTGGTGAACCTATGGTCCAGCTTCACCTTGGGTGCGTGCGGCCGGGATCGGTGCTGAGTGGTCGCGTTAGCGGCCGTGCCCCCTAACGATGCGCCCGCGAGGCTGCCGAGCAGTACCGCGGTAGCGGCCAGAGCGGCCCGCAACCCTCTTCCGTTCATGACTTCTCCTTCCTACGAGGCGCGCGGGTGGATGCGTCAAGTGACACGATAAGCACAGATAGTCACTGGTTCCATCTCGTGTTCGTAAAATCTGGCCGGCCGCACAGGCTGAATCCAGCGGCACGCGGGCAACGTCCGGCCGGGCGGAGGAGGGGCCCATGGTGGAACTATGGGCAATGACCCCGGTCGCCGCCTGGGCGCCGTCCGCGCCACTGAAGATCGACAGGACACGGCCTGGGAATGTTGAACTGGCAGGTCACTATCAGAAAGGGGCAGCCGGATGGCGACCTACCGGATGGTCTACGGAGACGACGAGTCGGTGGTGCGGGAGACGTTCAACGACATCGACGACGTCGAGCGCGAGGACGGCTGGGTCGTACTGTTCCGCGGCAAGGAGGCGATCTTGCGCGTGCAGGAGGCCCACGTGCAGTCAATGGAGCGGCTGGACGCGTAAAGGACGCTAAGCCGGCGGCAAATCCCGCACTTGCTGCCTGGTGAGGGTGAGCTGGATACCGTCGTCGAACCCGGCCACCTTGTCGGCCGGGATGGCGACCTGGTCGCGCGCCCAGACCGGCCCTTCCCTGACCAGCACGTGCGTCATCTGGCGGCTGCGCGGGTCGATGCGCAGCGCATGGACCGGTCCGATGTCGCCATCGGTGGCGTGGACGTGGTCGCCGCGGCGTTCCTCTACCTCCCCGGGCGGGACGATGTCGACGGTCTCCTGTTCGACGATCCGGTGAATCGAGCCGCCTTCCACCGTGGGTTCGCCCGCGCCGCGCCAGCCGGGGGGAAGCAGTTGTACCGGGTCCGGCTGACCGGGGATGAACTCCGCGAGAGTCTCCTCCGCAGGCTCCAGGTTCTGGAACTCCGTCTCTGTGCAGTCAAGATCGACCTGGTCCGGCGTCGCGCGGACCAGATCGAGCGGAACGAGCCGGGCCAGCCCTTGCCGGCCCTTGGGCTCGACCACGATATGAGTCACCGTCCGGTCGGCGGGTCGGATGACCACGGCCAGTACCTCGCCGCGGTGCCCGTCGCTCCAGGCAGCGTCGCTTCCGATCACGAGCGTTATCAACGGCACGCCTCCTTGTCTCCAGCAACCTAGCGCCGATCGCGGCCCAACCGGGCGTCCCGATCAGGCGTCCCAGTCAGGCGTCCCAGTCAGGCGTACCGGTCAGGCGTACCGGTCAGGCGTCAATGTACTGAACTTCACGCGAACGGTGAGGCAAGCAAAGGAGCACGTCCGGGGTCGTGGGGTGATAGACATCCGGCATGCGGGCCGGCCAGCATCCGATCCACGAGCAGGTAGCTGAGTTCACGGCGGCGTTGCGGTGCAACCAGACGCTGACCGCCGTGTTGTCCCGGGCGGCGGTGATCGACTTGCCGGGCTGGTACCTGGTCGCTGGGTGCCTGTATCAGACGGTGTGGAACGTGGTGACCGGCCAGCCACCGGAGGCGGGCATCCTCGACTACGACCTGGCCTACTTCGACGGTTCCGACGTGTCCTGGGCGGCTGAGGACGCGGTCATCCGGGCCGGGCAGGACGTGTTCGCCGGGCTGCCCGTCCCGGTGCAGATCCGCAACCAGGCCCGGGTCCACCTGTGGTATGAGCAGAAGTTCGGCGTGCCATGCCCGCCACATGACTCGGCGGAGGCGGCGATCGACACATTCGAGGCGACTACGGCCTGTCTTGGGGTGCGCGCCGAGCCGGGCGGTCAGTGGCGCGTATATGCCCCGCACGGGCTCGCTGATGTGTTCAACCTGGTGGTGCGCCCCAACCCGGTGCTCGCACCCCGCCAGGTGTATGAGGCCAAGACCGCGCGCTGGCGGCGGCAATGGCCAAGCCTCACCGTCCTGCCCTGGCCAGCGGCCGCGGAGTCCGCGGCCACGGACCAGTCACCCGGCTAGCCGCTTGCCGGGTCATGGGGTGGCCAGGCCGCCCCGGACGACCTGGCCGAACTGACCCGGTCCGCGGGGGGGGCGGCTCAAGGCCGGCAAGGAATGCTCGGCGCCGCCGCGCCGCGACATTTCCCCCTGACTGGGTAGACGACACCAGCGCACCCAGATGCAGCCACGGCAGCACACCACCGGAGGAGATCATGTCCAACCTTCGCCCGCTCCTTGAGCGCAACCGCGCCTTCGCCGCCACCGGCGCCCATACCCGGCTGGAACCCACGTCCCGCCAGCCGGTGCTCCTGGTCACCTGCCTCGATCCGCGGGTCGACCCAGCCGTCGTCCTGGGGGTCGAGCTCGGCGACGCCCCGGTGATCCGCAACGCCGGCGGCCGGGTCACCGAGGCGGTCATCAACGACATCGCGTTCACGGACAGCCTCACCAGGATGATGATCCCCGACGGGCGGCCCTTCGAGGTGGCCGTCATCCAGCACACCGGCTGCGGCACGGGATTCCTCGCCGACGCCGGATTCCGGTCCGGCTTTGCCGCGCGCACCGGGCTGGACGAGGCGGACCTCACCGCAGAGGCGGTCACCGACCCGGCGGCCAGCGTCCGCGCCGACGTGGAGCGGCTGCTGTCATCACCCAAAGCGCCGCCGGAGATCAGCGTCTCGGGCCACGTCTACGATCTTGAGACCGGACTGGTCACCACCATCACCGGCCCAGCACAGCCGCGAAGCTGAGCACGCAACAGGCGTGGCACCAGCGCGGCCACCTGGCCCGGCGTGAGCGGGGACGATAGCGTACAGGGGGGTGAGCTATGACCAAACGCTGGTGGCGGCGGACAGCGCAGCCTGATCCCGGCGAGGCGGGATGGGAGGCTGGCGCCGATGTGGTGCCGCCGTCCCTGGTCGACTGGGCGCAGGCAGCAGACGTGTCGCGGCTGTCAGAGAAGACAGCCCAGGAGATCGAGAAATACCTGCGCAAGTACCGGACTATGAACTTGTCTACCAGTCATGAGCTGGGCTTTCGCTTGATGGCGGTCGTCGAGGCTCAGGTAAGCCCGCCGCCGCCGCTTAACGCCTTCCCCCTGGACGTCTTCGCGACCGTCCTGACGGTGCGCCGTAAGCAGCTCGGCATCGGCTGAGCGAACCTGAGGCTGGACTTTGGGGGAAACCGGCAGAGGAATGGCGGCCTGACAGATCGCCGGCCGCTAGAGCCGTGAGCCAGCGGCGGCGGGGTGGCTGTCATCCACTGACCGGTCCCAAGCGTCTATACCGCAAGGCATTACGGCGACGCGGCCCGGTGCGGCGCCGCCGGGAGCATCCGGGCTGACGCGGGGAGATGCCGGCAGATGGATCGCGTGCTCGTTACCGGCGGGGCCGGGTTCATCGGATCCCACCTGGTGGATTCGCTCGTGGACCTGGGTGGCGACGTCCTGGTCGTCGACGATTTCAGCCGCGGCAGGCGGGAACACCTTGACCGCGCGGGCTCGACCGGGCGGCTGACCCTCATCGAGGGCGACGTCAGGAGCGCGGAGGATCTTCGCCCGGTACGGGACTTCGCGCCGGATGCCGTGTTCCACATGGCCGCCGTCCACCACATCCCGTACTGCAACCTCCATCCGCAGGAAGCCCTGGACGTGAACGTCTTGGGCCTGGACGCGGTGATCCGGGCGGTGCGCCACGCACCGCTGAGGACGTTCGTGTTCGCCTCCAGCGGCGCCGTGTACGGCTTCGGCTCCGACCCGTGGCCAGAGACGGCGCGGGCCAGGCCCGGTGAGGTCTATAGCATCTCCAAGTGGATGGGCGAGCAGGTCATGGCGCGCTTCCACCTGGACCGCCCGAAGGTGCGGACGGTGCTGGCCCGGATATTCAACGTCTACGGCCCGCGGGAGACGAACCCGCACGTGCTGGTGGACACCCTGACCTGCCTCAAGGCGGGAACGATCATCGAGCTTGGCAACCTCTGGCCCAAGCGGGATCTGATCTTCGTGACGGACGTCGTGGCGGGCCTCGTGGCAACCGTGGCCGGTGGTCCCCGCCTGACGGCATTCAACATCGGGACCGGCCAGGGAACAGCGATCCAGGATGTCCTGCGCTCGATCGAAGCGATCAGGGGCAGCCCGCTGGATGTCAGGCAGGTGCTCAGCCGGATGCGAGATGATGACGGCCACCTCATCAGTGACCCGGGAAAGCTTATGGAGACCGGGTGGAAGCCCGAAAATGACCTGAACGGCGGCCTTCGCCGGCTTCTCGAGTGGGAGGACCTGCTATGACTTTCGCCCAGGAACCAGTCGCGGGAGCCGGTGACCGGGTCGCACAGCGGCCGGGTGCGCTTCCGGAGAGCCTGGCGGCGGCTTGCCGGGAGCGCAGGCATGACTTCCTCGGCATCAGCCTGTCCTGCCAGTCGGATGAGGAATTCGTCGACACGGTGAGCCAGGCGGTGCGGGCCCGGTCACGGCTGACCGTATCGTTCGTCAATTCCGAGTACATCCTGCAGGCCCACAAGATCGCTGGACTGACGGAAAAGATCAACCGGTTCGACGTCGTCCTGCCCGACGGCTGGACCGTCGTGTACGGCGGGCGATGGCTGGGCCTGCCGGTACCCAACCGGCAAGCCAACGATGACATCGCCCCGAGCCTGTTCGCGCGGTCCGCGGAGCACGGGTTCTCGAACTTCCTGTTCGGCTGCTCCGAGGGCACCCCGGAGCGCGCGGCGGCGACGGTCAGGTCAGCGTTTCCCGCCCTGCCCGTCGCAGGCACGCTGCACGGCTACTGGGACGTGCTGCGGGGGCATCCGGGCCATTACGACGCGGCCGATCTGGACATGATGGTCGAGACGATCAACGCCTCGAACGCCGACATCCTGCACGTGTCCCTGCCCACGCCCATGCAGCAGAACTGGGTGTGGGACACGGCCGACCGGCTGAACGTCCCGGTGATCATCACCGCCGGCGCCTACCTCGACCACTTGGCCGAGCGGGTGGACTGGTACCCCCGCTGGGCCAACCGGGCCCGGCTGGGGTGGGCATACCGGCTGTCCCGCGAGCCCCGCCGGCTGTGGAAGCGTTACTCGCTGAACGGCCTGGCCTACGGCCGGCTGGTGCTAAAGG
>DASZAD010000149.1:0-2728 GCA_035945415.1 Streptosporangiaceae bacterium | reverse complement strand
TTCAGGCCGCGGATCGCCGGCGACAGGCACGGTGACCACACCGGAACCTGGCAGCAGGATCGCCACGAGGCCGGAACTTCCCCCGCCGGCTACGACTCTGGCCCTAGCCGCCGCCCCGGACCGATGGACCCGGCCCCCGCTAATTTCCAGCCCTCGCGTCCCGACGCGCCGGCCGCCCCGAGCCCGGCCACCGGACCGGGCGGCGGGCCCGGTGAGCAGGGGAGCCGGCATGTCCGCACCCGGCTGGGGTGGCTGGCCGTTATCCCGGCGGTCGCCGTCACCGCCATCGCACTGTGCGTCGCCGGCCTGGCCTATGCCCTGAGCGGCACTCGGATCGGTTCATCAGGTAGCTCCGTCCGTGACGAGGCCATCGTCGGGGCGGCGTTGCTCGGCATCGTGGTGATCGTCCTCGTCCTGGCCACGCGGGCCACGATCTCCGTGGCCAGGTCAGTTCTCCGGCCCCTGTACGCGACGCGCGCCCGGGCCCTCGCGCTGGCCGACGACAGGCCCGTCAGCGTCGCGCCCGCCGAGGTGGTTTCCCCAGACGAAATAGGTGACATCGCACGTGCCCTCGAGCGCATGCGCGCCAAGATGGCGCAGCCGGCGAGTGACGAGGCGAGCCTTCACGGCAGGCTCGACGCCATGTTCGTGAACCTTTCCCAGCGCGGTCAGTCCCTGGCCGAGCGCCAGATGCGCCTGATCGAGCACCTGGAAAACGGGGAGCAGAATCCGGAACGGCGGGCCAGCCTGTTCAGGATGAACCGCATCGCCGCCCGCATGTACCGCAATTCGCAGAACCTGCTGGTTCTTGCCGGTCACGAGCTGTCCAGCGGCTGGAATCAGCCCGTAGCGCTCATGAGCGTGATCAGGGCCGCGGTGTCCGAAGTCGAGGAGAACGAACGTGTTTCGGTGTACGCGCAGCCGGAAATCGCGGTAACCGGGCCTGCCGTCCACGACGTGGTGCACCTGCTCGCCGAGCTGGTCCAGAACGCGACGTCGTTTTCCTCGGTAGACATGCCAGTGGAGATCTCCGGCCAGTTGCTGAACACCGGCGGTGTGCTGATCAGTATTACCGACCGCGGTGTCGGAATGAGCGCTCAGGAAATAGCCTATGCAAACTGGCGGCTGGAAAACCCGCCGTCAGCCGACATCGACGTGCCGAAGTGGATCGGCCTGTTCGTAGTGGCCAGGCTGGCCGCACGGCACAGTGTCCGGGTCCGCCTCCAGCTGGCCGAGTTCGGTGGCCTCACCGCCTTTGTCTGGCTCCCGGATGAGCTCATCGTCCGCCAGGACGCCGTCGTGCCTGTGCCCGTGGGACTCGCCGGTTCTGGCCCGGGCGGACCCAGGCGGGGGGCGCACGAGGCCGTCATGGGGCCCGGCGGTGGTGCCGGCCAGCGGAGCGTGGCCGCGGCACGGTTCGCCGAGGCGCGGCTGGCTGAGGCGCGGCTGGCTGAGGCAGCGTCAGAGGGAGCAACACAGCCCGCGTCGTTCGGTCAGGCCTTGACACCTGACGTACGGCGGCAGCCTGGTTCCGCGCGGGCCGCGGCGGGTTCGCGGCCCGCACCCCCGGCCGACCCGGCCAGACCAGCCGCGGGCGTACACGCCGTAAGCCAGGGCCGGCCGCACGAGACGGGTTCCGTCGACGCCGTGGTCGTGCCGCCGGCCGGGAACCCGGCAGAAGAGCGCAGGCTGCCTATCTTCGACGCGGTCGAGTCGCACTGGTTCGAAGGCGGCCGCCGGACCTCCGGTTCATCGCGCACCGTCGGGAACCGCTGGTCGTCACCGGCAGATGAGGGCTGGCGTGTCGCGAAGACTATCGAAACGCCGACCACGGGGGCCCCGACGACAGCCGGGCTTCCCCGACGGCTGCCGAACGCGAATCTGGTCCCGGGCGCCATCCCGGGCGCGCCACCCGCGGCCGTGCCGAGCCGGTCAGCCGTCGAGGCTCGTGACCGGCTGACCGGATTGCAGCGGGGAGTCGCCGAAGGCCGGGCCGCTGCCAGCGAAACGGCAAATCCTCGTGCGGCAGAGGACTCTTGAGCCGGTAAGCAGTAACACAATTCCGAACGAGCCTGGGTGTCACTCATGGTCAACGGCGATTGAGCCCGGGTGGCTACACAGCCACCCGGGCCACTGCCGTACTAGGTCGCCGAAGGCTCCCGAGGGGCGCTCTCCCGCGGGGTCTGGAAGAACAGCGACCGCAAGACGAACCGTGCGACGAGCATCATGACCAGGCCAGCCGCCACGATGCCGGCCAGCGCGTACCTTTGCGGGTTAGGTGCGTTCTGCAGCGACTTGACGACGACCCAGGCCAGGAACCCGGCGGCGCCGAGCGGAAGGACCCCGACGAGCAGCGCGTCCCACACCTTGCTGAAGATGCGCCGCCGGTAGTACACGATCGCGGCGAGCGCGGTCAGGACGTAGAAGAGGGCGAACAGCAGCCCGGTCACCGAGACCACGTCGGTGAAGACGGTCGCGATCGAGCTGGAGAGCAGGTACGCCCAGGTGGCCGCGATGAGGATGACGGCGATGATGATGCTGCCGATCGCCGGGGTGTTGAACCGGCGGCTGATCTGGCCCAGGATCGGCGGCAGCACCCGGTGGCTCGCCATCCCGTAGGCGATCCGCGAGCTGGCTACGATGCCGGTGCCGGTGGACGCGATCACCGACAGGACCAGCGCGAAGGCCATCACCTTGGCCCACGCGCTGCCGCCGATCACCTGGGTGA